>JAMPIG010000002.1 GCA_023662875.1 Roseburia sp.
CTCATAAGAGTCCCTGGTTACCATACCCTATTTTCTCACCCCGTGAAAAGTAACGTGAAATCGCAAATTTAGGTCTAAAAGTTATAAATTCCAGTTTCCTTAAACAGATATTTAAGGTAAAATAAATTACAGGAAAGTTATAGTACGATTTTATTGCGGCGGCTTTCTTTCGCATCGAAAGAAAGAAGTCTCCTATATTTGGTATTTTCACAGTACCCCACCCTATCACACCAACAAGGAGGCCCTGAAAAATGAACGGTAACCTCAGAAATATGACAAGCCTGTACCTTCGGTCAGGGAACGAGATGCTGCTTTTGTACCGGATCGGTTCAAAGGTTATCGCCGATTCTTATACCGCGTCAGCCGGAGGACATTTTGAGAAAGAAGAACTGAATGATGCCAGGGCCTGCGTCCTGCGGGAATTGCGGGAGGAAACAGGGCTTTGCGAGGAAAATATCCGCAATTTGTCCTTGCGCTATGTTACGCTTCGGCTGAAGAACGGGGAAATACGTCAAAATTATTATTTTTTTGCGGATGTGGCGGATCGCAGCAAAGCTATGACGAGCAGCGAGGGCAGGCTGAAATGGTTTCGGATGGAAGAGCTGCCGGACGTCATGTCTGAGATGCCCTTTACGGCGCGCTATGTCGTTGAGCATTATCTGGAGATCGGAAAAAATACGGATGTGTTGTATGCCGGAGCCGCAACAGAGTCAGGCGTAGTATTTACGGAGATGAAGGAGTTTTGTAATTGTAATGCTGATATGTGACTTGTAAAGAGGAAAATATTGTTTCAAAGAAAGAGAAAGGACGGTACATATGACTTATAAAGTGATTGTAATGATTATTTTGGCTGTGGTATATCTTTACGGAATGCTGTTAAAGGCGATTCAGTGGCGTTCCGCGCGCAACCCGATTCCTGCGAATGTGGCGGATGTCTATGACCGGGAGTCCTATCAGAAATGGCGGTCTTATCATGCGGAAAAAAGCCGTCTGGGCCTGATGCAAAGCACGGTCAGCTTTGTAATAGAGTTTTTGCTGATTTTGTTTAATGTCTATGCGGCCTTTGCCGGGTTGTTTCCGGAAGCGTTGTTTTTGCAGATGTTTGCTGTGTTGCTGCTCTCTGCCGTAAGCTCAGTGGTTATGCTGCCCTTTACTTATTACGACACGATGGTTATTGAGGAAAAGTACGGCTTTAACCGCTCCACGAAGAAAACATTCTGGCTGGATCAGCTGAAGAATTTTTTGATTGAGCTGAGCCTGTTGACAGTGATCGGTGCCCTGCTGATGGGGATTCATCGAACATTGGGCGACTGGTTCATCCCGGTGTTTGCGATCGTTATGACGCTTCTGGTGCTGGCGGTTGCTTTTCTTTATCCCATCTTCAGCAAGGTCTTCAACAAGTTTACGCCTCTTGAAGACGGGGAGCTGAAGGATAAGCTGACCGGTCTGCTGGAAAAATACGGTTACCATGTCCGCGCGATTCAGGTCATGGATGCCTCCAGGCGCTCCACAAAATCGAACGCTTATTTCTCCGGCTTCGGCAAAATGAAAACCATTGTCCTCTATGACACGTTGATTCAGGCCATGACGCCGGAGGAAATCTGCGCCGTCTTTGCGCACGAGATGGGACACGGTCTGCACAGGGACACCCTGAAAAATCAGGTACTGTCCTTTTTGCAGATGATTATCTTAGGGCTGCTTGCCTGGTTTACCCTGCAGTCGGCGGATATTTTTAAACCATTCGGATTTTCCGCGGTTAATTACGGGTTTGCGCTTCTTCTGATCATGGGCGTAGAATTCGCGCTGGTTGCGCCGCTCTTCGGCCTGCTTGTAAACGCGGTTTCCCGCCGCGCGGAGTACCGGGCGGATGCGCAGGCTGTACAGGAAGGGTACGGCGAGGCGCTGGTATCCGCGCTGAAAAAGCTGGCGAAAGAGAATTTTGCGGATCTGGCACCGGATCCGCTGTTAGTAAAGCTGGAATATTCGCATCCAACGCTCAGCCAGCGGATTGAGGCGATTGAGAAGCAGGCAGGGATAAACGGTTGACGAGCATAAAATAATATTGTCGTTTTGACAGACGGGAGGAGAAAGACGCAGCTTTTCACTGTGTCCGAAAAGGTATATGGTACGTTGTTCGCTGGAGCCTTACGAAGGTAAGGAAAAATACATTTTCATCAGCTATGCCCACAAAGACAATGACCGTGTGTATCCGATCATTGAAAAACTCGCCGGGATGGGCTATCGGATCTGGTATGACGAGGGGATAGATCCCGGCTCGGAATGGCCGGAAACCATTGCGGAGCATTTGAACAACTGCGAGGTGTGCATCGCTTTTTTGTCGGAGAATTATCTTAATTCTCATAATTGTCGGAGGGAAATTAATTTCGCCCTGAGAAAAAAGAAGTCCTTTATTACGATTGTTCTCGAGCCGGTGGAGCTGTCGCTGGGGATGGAGATGCAGCTGTCAGCCACGCAGTCCGTTTCAAAATACACGTTTCCCGACGACGAGGCGTTTTATGCAAAGGTCTGCACGGCGAAGTTTTTGAGCGTGTGTATGGCGCAGCCCGGGGAGAGGGCGGAGGAAAGTCGTGGGCTGTCAGGAGAGGAAGCGAAGTCCGCGGAGAAGGAATCGGAGAGAGGCGGACAGAATTCTGAGCCGACGGTCGAGGAAGAGCAGGCTTCAGAAAGGGAACCGAAAAAAACCGAAGAGAGCTTTGAGGCATCCGGAGCGGAACCCAAAGAAGCGGCAAAGGAGACGCAGGGGACAGAAGTAAAAGATGACACATCTGTCACACTCTCCAAAAGGCTCTCCCCGCCAAATTTCGTCAAAAAGAAAAGAACCGAAAACTCGACGAAAAATAAAAAGCAGGATACGCAGGAAGGAAACAGCAAAAAGAAAAAGATGCTGCTGATGGCGGGAGGCGCGGCGCTGTTGGTTCTCCTTATTATTGTCGTTTCCGCCGTATCGGGAGGAGGAAAAGTGACAGTAGCCGGGAAGGAGATCAAACGTTCAGAGACCAGCGTGACATTTTCCGATGTGACGATTACAGAGGAAGATGTTCGGAATCTGGCGTCCTTGGAGGAGCTGTACTCTTTAAGCTTTAGAAGATGCCGTTTTGAGGAAGGCGCGGCGGATCAGCTGGGTTCTCTTTCTCCTGCGTTGACGGATCTGGGGTTTACCGAATGCACGGGAATAAAGAACTACGGCGGGCTTTCGGAGTTGAAGACCCTTACATTTCTGGAGATACAGAGCTGCGGTCTTACTGACCAGGAGTTGGGCGATGTCACCTTCAGCGATGAGATAGCGCAAATAACCTTGGACGGAAACGCAGAGCTGTCGGATCTTACTCCTTTAAAAACGGCATCCGCATTGTGGCGTTTGCAGGTGAACAATACTTCCGTCACAGACTTTACGGCTTTGTCGTCCTGTACCGCTCTTCGGACGTTATCGGCGGACGGCTGCGGGATTCGGGATCTTTCTTCCCTGAAGGGTCAGGGAATCAGTTATTTAAGCCTTGCAGATAACGAGATTGAGAGCCTGTCTCCGCTTGCCGGAAATGAAACGATCCGTAATCTGTTTCTGAGCGGAAATCGTATTGAGGATATTTCGCCGCTTGCGGGCATGACGCAGCTTACGGTTCTTGAGCTGAATGATAACGCGGTTGCAAGCCTTGCTCCCCTGTCGGGCTGCGCGAAGCTGAGCACTGTGCGGGTGAGCCGGAACTGCCTGACCAGCCTGAACGGGCTGGAGCAGGCGCTGGAGTTAAAGAGGATTGAGGCGGCGGGAAACGAGATTACGGAGATCGACGGCCTGCAGAATTGTACGATTTTGACGCATGTCGATTTGACGGACAATGAGATTTCAGACATTTCAATTCTTGCAAAGAGCGCGGCGACGCTGGAGCAGGTGTATCTGGGCGGCAATCAGCTTGACCGCATTGACGCCCTGAAGGGAACCGCGGCGTTAACGAACCTGAATCTGGACGGGAACAGGATTGTTTCCCTGGAGTCTTTGGCGGATTCCATCGAGTTATACGGGCTGTCCGCCGAGCATAACCTGATTACCTCTACGGACGGTCTGGAAAACGCGGTTCAGCTTCGGTATCTGTATCTGGCGCACAACCGGATTGAAGATGTGGAAGCGCTGGAAGCCCTGACGGCAAAAGCGGAGGACTCTTATTATGTATTAGATATAAGCAACAATGCCATTTCTTCCCTGCAGCTCGGAGGAAGCATAAATTACAATCGGCTGGCAGTGTACGGAAATCCGCTGACGTCGCTGGATTTCCTCCGGGAAATAAAAGGAACGCGTCTGTACTTTACCTATCTTGACGAAGCGGGAACGGAGGGCTTTGGCGATACATTTACCTGGTTCGGAATCCTGGACTGCCCGGCGGACAAGCAGGTTGCGACAAAAAATAATATTCGGGGAACCGTTAATTTTCTAACAGAGGAGGAAGCCGAGGCGGATATCGCACAGGCAGGGACGCGCTGATCGCGGGGCGGATATCGCACAGGCAGGGGCGCGCTGATCGCGGGGCGGATATCGCGCAGGCAGGGACGCGCTGATAACGGGGGCGGAGAGCGAGGAATGAAGGCGGGTATCATCCGTCGCGGAGGTGTTTCAGGCTTTATGCTCCGCTTCAGCGCTTTCCGCGAAGAATTCTCTCCAGCCGCTCTCCCAGGCGGCTCAGGATCTCGTTGCTGATCGTATCACAGCGCAGGGCGAGTTCTCCTGCGGTAATTTCTTCTTCGTCGGAGCGGCCGATGAGGACGGCAATGTCTCCTTGGGCAATTCTGGGAATCCCGCTGACGTCCGCCAGGGTCTGATCCATACAGACGCGTCCCAGAATCGGGGCGCTATATCCGTTGATCAGGACGCGCCCGTTTCCGCGGGAAAGGCTTCTGGGCAGTCCGTCTCCGTAGCCGATAGAGAGAACGGCTACCTTCATCCTCCGGTCGGCGGTAAAGGTAATTCCATAGCCTGCGGATTCGCCGGGCTGTAATGTACGGACAGAGGCGACACGGGCATACAGGGAGAGCACAGGCCGGAGGGCGGGAACGCAGCGGGAATCCTCATCCGTGCTCAGCAGGCCGTACAGGGCAATGCCCGGCCTGACGTAGTCCGCCGCCACGTCAGGGTAGTTGATGATTCCGTAGCTGGAGAGAAGATGAAGTCCGCTGCAGGAGCAGCCCGCCTCTTCCAGGGAATCGACCGTCTGATAAAAAGCGTCGATCTGGCTCTCGGTAAAAGCGCGGCAGGGAGGCTCGGAGGAGTCGCAGGCCGCGAGATGGGTAAAGATTCCGTCCACAACAAGATTCTGCATCCGGTATACGGAAAGAATATCCCTCCAGTCTTCACAGCGGATCCCCAAGCGGTGCATACCCGTATCTACAGCGATATGGACGTGGAGCCTTTGACCAAAGGACTGCAGCCGCTTTGCATAATCGAAATCCAGTACCGTCTGGGTAAGGCGATAGCGGTTGAGAAGAGGAAACTGCGAGGGGTGGGTATAGCCCAGGATCAAAATCTGACCGCTGATACCGGCCTCCCGCAGTTCGATTCCCTCCGACAGACTGGCCACGCAGAAGTCGTGTACGCCGAGACGGTTCAGCTCTTCGGCGATCAGCCGGGCACCATGGCCGTAGGCGTTGGCCTTTACCGTCGGCATCAGGCGGCAGCCCTCGGGGAGCAGCGACTGCAGATAGCGGACATTTTGCGCCAGCGCTTCCCGATCCAGTTCAATCCAGGCCCGCTCCGTACCCGGGAGAGTTTTTGTCTCGCGGAGCATCCCGTCGAAGGTTCCGGCATCTGTCAAAGAGTTCTCCGTCCCATCGAAATTTCTGGCATCCATCAAGGAACTTTCTGTTCCGTCGAAAGCCTCGGCATCTGTCGGAGAGAAACGGCTCCCGCTAACCGCCGTCCCAAAATCCGAGCCATTCTTCGGCGAAAGCATATCTTTGCTTGAAGACAGGGAATCGAGCTTCCTTGAGCTTCGTCTAAGCGTTCGGCGCAATACGCTTCCCAGCCAGGTAAGGAACAGTCCGGCTCCAACGGACAGGATTGAGACGGCCAGATAATGAATCAGGCTGTTGTCGATCAGAAGCTCCGTAAGCCGCAGCAGCTTTGCAACGCCGCGCACGACGACGATAAAAGCGGGATGCAGGACATAAATCCAGGCGGAGACGGTGCGCAGAGACCTCCGGGAGGCGGCGGGAACGGCAAGCAGGCAGTGGTAAAGGAAAAATGACACAGGTATCAGAAAGAAATACATGCTGTCATGCCTCCGTATTTCAAAATGGCGCAGCAGAAAAGCCTCCGCCGTCATGGCGCAGAAGGAGAGAGCCAGGAGGGCAGCGAGGAGCGGAAGTCTGGGTTCCTTTTTGGCGGTATCTGTCTTGCTTTGGATGGTGAGACGCAGGGCTTTTGCCCGCCTCGGTTTACAGGCTGCTACCGGGTTTTCGAGATTCTTATGCGGGGTTACGGAATGCCTGGCGCTTTCCGGGCTGCCGGAGGGTTGGCGCGCTCTGCCGGAGGATTGGTATGTCCCGCCGGGGAGTTTTCCCGCGAAAATCCCCAATATCAAAAACGCGGGCGCAAGAAACAGACCGTTTCTCGTATAGGAGAAAATCCGGAACATGCCTTCATACGCAGCGTTCAGAAAAGGAACCCTTTGAACCAGGCCGAAGTAGCTGTCGCCGAACAGCCCGACCAGATAGAGCAGGCCGGAGAGCACAGCCGCTGCCCGCAGCGTCAGGAAGCGGCTCATCAGCAGTAAGAGCAGCACGCCCAGGGTACAGGCAGGGAAGTACCAGAGATGGTAAAAGGTTCCGTCGAAAAACAGCATCCGGAGAGCTCCGGAAAAGGTCAGCCCCTTATAGTGCCCGGCATAGATCCCCAGAGGGAGATAGAGGACAATGGAGCCTGCGTAAAGGAGACTGATTCGCAGGAGATATTTTTTTATTCTATGAGGAAATTTTATCGTGACCGAAGCGTCCGCAGGATGCTTTTTGATCTTATGGGAAACTACGTCATGGCTGGGGGAGAGTGCTTCGCATTCTTCTAAGCGTCCAACAGGACGCTTTTTACCCTTGGTGACATGCATGTCATATTCTTGCGGGTTCTCCGAAAAGAGTCCGGACAGCATAAAATGGCCCGTCACCATAAAGAAAAAGGGGACGGCGACTCTTGCCAGAACCCGGGTAAAAAAGAAATCCGCGCCGTCGCTGAAGGAGGCGAGGGGAGAAGTATGGATTGCGACGACCAGAAGCGCCGCGGCAAGGCGGAAGCCGTCGAGTCCGCCGTAGGTTTTTCTTTGTGTCTGCATGAATCTTTGTACCTTTCTTTGTTATGTTTTGTCGGAGGCGTTCGCTTGCCGAATTTCCACGGAGCCGGTTTCCTTTCGTAAGACAGAGGCGTCGGTTCCCTTATTCCATCAAAACCACGCCGCAACCCAAGCGCCACAAAGGAATGTCTGCCTATTCTGCAGGAAACTTTACTGCAGTAAAGCCATTTACTGGCTCCACTCCGCCAATATAAACCCGTCCACATTGTTGCCGGAGAGGGTATAAGGGTGGGCCGCGGGGATTTCCATTACGGTTTGTTCCCCGTCGCATTTCCGCCAGGAAACCGCGATCCGCCGTTGCCCGGTCTGATAGCGCAGCGGGTGGCTGTAAGGATACCGACGGATGAACGCGATGTATTCCTCCAGGGTCAGACCGTTCTCCGCCATAATCCCGGCATGAGGGACGCCCACATATCGGAAATGCCATGGTTCGTGGCTGATGCCGGTAATACTCTCCTTCCCGGCAGGATAGCGTAGAATAAAGCCGTATTTTGCCGCTTTTTCCCGGAACAGCCGACAGACGCCGGAGTCGGGAAAGGCAGGGCGAATAAAGTCGATCTGGTCGCTCTTCAGGCCAAGATCGATGGCCAGGCCGGTATGATGCTCACTGTGTCCCGGCTGGGCAACATATTTTCTCGTAAATTCCGGCCCGTTATCCCGGAGGGAGTCGTCCCAGATCCGCTGCTGCTCGGCCAGGGAGCGCCATCCGCTGACCGGGACGATATCGTTCCAGCCATGAATCTCCAGCATCAGCTACTCCAGCAGGGTGACGGCCCGGCGCTGCAGCAGGATATCCGGGGCGGATTCCAGGACGGGAATTCGGAAGTCGTCCGTATTTTCAAAAAACCGATATTGACCGTTTACCAGGATCAGGCTTCCCGTGTGAACCTGCTCCCGCTTTAAAATAATTCTGTGCAACGTAAGCCTCCCGCCTGCTTAGCAGACTCTGTGAACCGCTTTTTTGTCCCGCCATCCCTTGCCCGCGACACGAGTCTGCCCTCAACGCATCGCTGATTCAAGAATCCTCGTCAGAACCTCCCGGAAGGGGATTCCGGCGGCCTTCATCATGCCGGGGTAGCGGCTGTGCTCCGTAAAGCCGGGAATCGTGTTGACCTCGTTGAAGATGATGCGGCCCTCCGGCGTCAGAAAGAGATCTACCCGGGCAAAGCCGCTGCAGTCCAGGACGCGGTAGATCTGCTTTGCCGTCTCCTTGATCTCGGCAGCCTTTGCGGGGGAAATTCTGGCGGGGACGTGGATCGCTGAGGTCTTCAAGGTATATTTTTCCGTGAAGTCAAAGAAGCCTCCCGACAGCTCGATCTCGTCTACCTCGCCTGTAATCAGCTCAGTACTGCCCAGGACGGCGCAGCCGACCTCGAAGCCCTCGACCGCCTCCTCCAGAATGACCCGGCTGTCATAGCGCAGGGCCAGGCGGACGGCCGCCTCCAGCTCGCTCACGCTGCCTACCCGGGAGACGCCGTAGGAGGATCCGGACTTTACCGGCTTAGCAAAAATGGGAAAGCCCATATCCCGGGCGAAAAGCTGCGCCCGGGAGAGCATATCGTCCATGTCCGAAAGCCGCGCGTCCAGGGCGAGAGACCTTGGTACGGCGACGCCGGCGGCTTCTACCAGCCGGTGGGCTCGATCCTTATCCATACAGAGGGCGGAGGAAAGGGTTCCGCAGCCCGCAAGAGGGATGCCCGCCAGCTCGATCAGTCCCTGGAGAGTGCCGTCCTCCCCGTTTCTTCCGTGCAGAACCGGCAGCGCAGCGTCGATGGAAATTCTTTCGACCCCGCTGTCCCGCAATACCAGCAGGCAGCCTTCCCCGCGGTTGGGGGAGAGAACGGCGGGAACGCAGTCCTCCAGGTTCCGCCAGCTGTTATCCAAAAGCTTTTCCGGTGAGCCGGTATAGTAAAACCACTGTCCTTCCTCGGTAATTCCGACCGCCACGGGCTGATATCTGGTTTTATCCAGATGCATGAGTACCCCGGCCGCGGAGGAAAGAGACACGCTGTATTCGGAGGAGCAGCCCCCGAAGAAAATCAAAATATTTTTCAAGTTGATACCTCCCTATATGAAAGACGTTTTCGGACAGTCTGCTTTACGAGCCTTTGCCATAAAGGTTGCGTTGAAAACATGCGCTGCAGAGGGCATCTGAAAAACGCCCTGTCCGACAGCTAAAGCATATCAGAACAGGGCGTTCGATCTATTCAGGTTTTCTGTTGGAATGCATAAGAAATCCTAAGGAAAATCCTACGAATTTCTTACGGGAAGAGATACGGTAAAGAGGATGCTTTCGTTTTCACTGTCCGCGGTAATCGTGCCGCCGTGCAGCTCGACGATCTCCTTCGCGATAGCCAACCCCAGGCCCGCGCCGCCGGTGGAGGAGGAGCGGGAGGAATCCAGCCGGAAGAACTGCTCGAAGATTCGATCCAGCTTGTCCGGCGGGATAGTTTTTCCGCGGTTGCTGACGGCGATTAAAACGCTGTCCTTTTCGTCGCTGCCCCCGGACATGCTCCGGGCGGGACGCATGGTCAGGCGGATTTTCGTCTGGGGGTAGCTGTAATTGACCGCGTTCCGGATCAGGTTGTCGAATACCCGCTCCAGCTTGTCCGGGTCGCAGAGAAGCTCCACTCCGGGCGTAATATCCGTCTTCCAGGCCAGATCCTTTTCCGCCAGCACAGGCAGGAATTCGCTGACGATCTGTTCCAGCATCCGGCTTAAGCTTACGCGCTCTGGCTCTAAAGTAAGAGTCGTCAGGTTAAAGCGTGTGATATCGAAAAACTCATTGATCAGATCCTCCAGCCGGAGGGCCTTTTCCAGGGCGACGCCGGTATAATGCGCCCGCAGCTCGGGCGAGATCTCCGGCTCGTCCCGCAGGAGAGAGAGATAACCGATGACGCTGGTGAGGGGCGTTTTCAGGTCGTGAGCCAGATAGATAATCAGGTCATTCTTGCGCTGCTCCGCCTCCTTCGCCAGCAGGGCGTTGCGAAGGGCCCGCTCCCGTACAAGGTTCAGACTGTCCTGTACCTCCCGCAGATCCGGCGAAAGGCTGATGGGAACATCCGCCGGTGTGGAAAGCAGCTCCGCCGCCTCGATCAGTTCATCCAGATAACGCAAAGGCTTGCCGATAAAAAAGCGGGTCAGAAAAATCCAGCCCAGCACGCCGAAGAGAAACGGCCAGATCATAAGAGTTTCCCGGACGACCTGGGCGAACGCGAAAATCAGACTGCTTTCGTCGTGTGTGATCTTCCGGTAGACGTGGTATCCGTTGAACGCCAGGGTGATAAGAAGACAGCATATAACGATGTAGGCGATTATGGAAAAAGCGTATTGGAGCAGAATCTGTCTTCTGGCGCGTCTGCCGTAGCTGCTGAGAGGACTCCTGTCCGACAAAAGCTGCAGGAGCCGCGGCTTTGTCTTCGGCAAGTCGATATTTTCGGAGGTTTTTCGCAGGGAAAGCTTCCGGTGCGCGGCCCCTGTGTTTGTTTTTTCGGTTTCCTGTAATTTATTCAATGGTGTATCCCACCCCCCAGACGGTTTTTACATATTTCGGCTTCCGCGCCGGTTCCTGCATCTTTTCCCGGAGTCTCGCGATATGGGTCATGACGGTGTTGTTGCTGTCTAAGTAGGCCTCGCCCCAGATTGCGGCGAACAGCTCCTCGGAGGAAACCACCTTGCCCCTGTGCTCGCAGAGATACCAGAGGATATTGAACTCGATGGGCGTCAGGGTCAGCTCCCGCTCATTCAGAAAACATTTATGGCTGTCCCTGCAGATTTGCAGCCCTCGGATTGAGATTTCGTCCGTGGCGGGGGCCTCGCTCACATTATAGCGGGTGTAGCGCCGCAGCTGCGTCTTTACCCGCGCTACCAGCTCCAGGGGATTGAAGGGCTTGGTCACATAATCGTCGGCACCCAGGGTCAGACCGGTAATCTTGTCCGTATCCTCGACCTTGGCGCTGAGCATGACGATCGGGAACAGATGCTTTTCCCGAATCCGGCGGCATAAGGTAAAGCCGTCCATATCCGGCAGCATGATATCGATAACCGCCAGAGCCATCTCCTCCTTCTCCAGGCAGGAGAGAGCCTCCGTCGCGTTGTAAAATTTATAGACCTCGTAGCCCTCGTTCCGCAGATAGACCTCGACCAGATCCGCGATGGACGCCTCGTCGTCCACAACCAATATATTTTTGTTCATGCTTATACCCAGATTTTTCCTCCCATGAAATTTCGGCCATGAAATTTCGGCACTTTTTTATCCTAACTTTTCTTGAGAAAAAAGTAAAGATGAACCGCAAAATCGTAAGAAAATCGTAAGTTTATATTTTTTTTAGGATTATATCTTTTCGAGTTTACACATTTACTCGGAAAAGATGGTATAATGTCCGCAGGGGGCAGAGTCAAGTGTCTGAAGAAACAGCTGCCGTGCTTGCACGAGCAGATGCTTCTTCGGACATTTGACGAGCGAAGCGAACCCGAAAAATCAATGATTTTTCGGGTCTCTGCCCGGATAAACATGGCATAATGTCCGCAGGGGGGGCGGCAGGATGAAATTTAAGACAAGACTTCAGGTCACATTTATCATGATTATCGTACTGCCTCTGGTTCTGACGGCTCTGGCGTTCTGCGGAATCGGCCTGTACTTGCTGGGAGTCCAGAAGGGACTGCCGGCGGACGAGTTCGACTATTCCGAGGTCTCCGAGAATATGCAGGAGATCGTAGAGCGGACAGACCGGGTCTTTCTGGTGCTGCAGAAGCAGGCGGAGGAAGACCCTTACCGGCTGGCGGACAGGGAATATCTGGAGCAGATAAATTCCGGGATTGCCAGAAGGTCTACCTATATTATTGTGCGAAAGGGAGAGGAGCTTTATTACGCCGGAAACGAGGAAGCGGCGAAAATGATTTTTTCCAAGCTGCCGCCTTACCGGGAAGGGGAGCTGTCGGAGGAGTCCGGGTTTTATTATGAGGAGTATGAAAAGTTTGTAAAGCAGGTGGATTTTCGGTTCCCGGACGGGGACGAGGGAAGCGTTTTTGTCGTCACGAAATCCAACGCCCTGATTTCCAGGCATCTGCTGATCGATATGTTTATTGCGATCCTTCTGATATTAATCTTTACCAGCATTATGCTGACGAGATGGATCCGCAACGGCGTATTTAATCCGATTAACGAGCTGAACACAGCCATGCGCAAGATCAAGGAGGGAAATTTTGAATATGCGCTGGAGACGGGAGTCAAGGGAGAGATCGGAGATCTCTACCGCAATTACGAGGATATGCGCCTGCGCCTGAAGGAGTCCATGGAGGAAAGCCAGGAGAGCGAGACGCAGAACCGCGAGTTGATCAGCAATATCTCCCATGACCTGAAGACGCCAATCACGGCGATCAAGGGTTACGTCGAGGGAATTATGGACGGCGTGGCCGACACGCCGGAGAAGATGGATAAGTATATTAAAACCATCTACAACAAGGCTAACGACATGGAGCGGCTGATCAATGAGCTGACCTACTATTCCCGAATTGACAACAACCGAATCCCCTATAATTTCCACAGAATCAATGTGGCGGATTACTTCGGCGACTGCGTGGAGGAGGTAGGGATCGATCTGGAACAGCGTAATATTCAGCTGAATTACTCCAACCTGGCGGCACCTGACACGGTTGTCATAGCGGATCCGGAGCAGATGAAGAAGGTCATCAACAATATTATCAGCAACAGTATCAAATATATGGATAAGTCCCGGGGAGTGATCGATATCCGGATTCTGGACGAGGCGGATTCCATCCGTATCGAGATCGAGGATAACGGAAAGGGAATCGCCCAGAAGGATCTGGGCCGGATCTTCGAGCGGTTTTACCGGACGGACGCTTCCCGGAATTCCGCCCAGGGCGGAAGCGGGATCGGGCTGTCGATTGTGAAAAAAATCATAGAAGACCACGGCGGTTATATCTGGGCGACCGCGAAGGAAGGGGAAGGAACCTGTATGCATTTCGTGCTGCGGAAGTATATCGAGCTGAGTGTGTAGTGTGCAAAGATTTTCTAAGCCAGTAAAGTACACTGGCTAAGAAAATCTAAGTTGCACACAGAAGAACGCCAAATGCAGGCGTTCTTCGCACGGATTGTTTGTGCCGCCGCAGGCGGCATGCCAGGAAGAAGAGTGAACGGTTTTGCAGCAGTTTATATAAGTGTGCCGGGGACGGCGGAACGGAGGACAGGATGAGCAGAATTTTAATCATTGAGGATGAGGTTGCTATCGCGGATCTGGAAAAGGATTACCTGGAGCTTTCGGATTTTCAGGTAGATATCTGCAACAATGGTACGGAAGGGTTAGCGGCGGCGCTGGAAGGGGAGTACAATCTGGTAATCCTGGATCTGATGCTGCCGGGGATAGATGGCTTCGAGGTTTGCCGGAAGATCCGGGAGGAGAAAAACATTCCGATTCTGATGGTGTCGGCGAAGAAGGACGATATTGACAAGATCCGGGGGCTTGGCCTTGGGGCGGACGATTATATGACGAAGCCCTTCAGCCCCAGCGAGCTGGTGGCCCGGGTAAAGGCGCATATGGCGCGGTACGAGAGGCTGGTGGGGACGAACCAGAGGCCGCAGAACGATATTGTAGAGATTCGCGGAATCCGCATCGATAAGACGGCGCGGCGGGTCTATGTGGAGGGGGAGGAAAAGACCTTTACCACAAAGGAATTCGACCTGCTGACGTTCCTGGCGGAAAACCCCAATCATGTCTATACAAAGGAAGAGCTGTTCCGCGAGATCTGGGATATGGATTCCATCGGGGATATCGCCACCGTCACGGTACACATCAAGAAGATCCGGGAAAAGATCGAGGCGGACACGGCGAAGCCGCAGTATATCGAGACGATCTGGGGAGTGGGGTATCGGTTTAAGGTTTGATTGGTTCAGGCGCGTCGCTTGTACGGAGAGAGTTTGTTAAAGGTTTCTTTCAAAAGTCTTTGGTTTTTTCTTTGCATGAATTTTAGAATATGCCGCTATACTTGACCAAAAGTGCGCAGGAAATGAAAAGCGAAATCATTCCGGGAGAATCGCCGAGCGGGCGGATTTGATTCAGACAGCGATTTTCGGGATCTGAATGATACGCGTAAACTGCGGAAAGGCGTGGTCATCGGTATGAACATTTTGATCCTGACAGGAAAATTCGGTATGGGTCATTGGGCGGCTTCCCAATCCCTGAGGCAGCAGCTGCTTCAGGGATTTCCTGATGCCAAAATTGCGATAGAGGATTTTCCGGCTTACGCGCTGCCGGGAGCTTCCGGAGCTTTGTATAAAGGCTTTCAGCTGTTGGTCACCCGGGGAAGCGGACTTTTTAATATGTATTACGAATTTACTTCCCTTGGCCGGACGGACGCAAGACCGCCGTTGGAGGGGATTTTCCTGGATAAACTGGCGGAGCTCTTACAGCAATACAGGCCAGACGCTGTAATCGCGACCCATCCCCTGTGTGCGCAGATGGTGTCCCGGCTGAAGGAGCAGGCGGCCAGACAGGAGCGACATGGTTTGGATCTGCCGCTGATCACCTGTATTACGGACATCTCCTCCCATCCGGAGTGGATTAACCGGAATACGGATTGTTACCTGGCTCCCAGCGAGGAAGTGAAAGAGAGCCTTGTGCGGAAGGGAGTGGAGCGGGCGCGGATCTGTGTCACGGGAATCCCGGTGCGGCAGGAGTTCCGCCGCCTGAGGAAGGACGGACGGAGTTCGGGCGGAGAGCATCCGGCGAAGGAAAGCAGGAGTTTTGACGGAGGGTCGATGGGGGAGGCCAACCGGGATTCAGGCGGAGAGCTTCCGGCGAAGGATAGCAGGAGCCTTGACGGAGGGACGATGAGAGAGAATAGCCGGGTTGCCTGCCGTGAGCTCCTGATCATGGGAGGCGGTCTGGGGCTTCTGCCGTCTTCGGAGGATTTCTATGATCGGCTGAGCGGAATACCGAATACGCACGTTACGATTATAACCGGCTGCAACAGAAGGCTTTACCGGCATCTTGTGGGGCGGTGGGAAAATATCGAGGTAATCGGCTATACCGACCAGGTCTGGGAGTATATGAAAAAAGCTGACATGATTGTCACAAAACCAGGCGGAATCACTCTCTTTGAGAGCATTTATGCGCAGACGCCGATCTTTACCTGGCCGCCTGCCCTTTGTCAGGAGAAGCGCAACGCCCGCTGGCTGCAGGAGAAGGGGATCGGCTGGGTAGCCGGGCGGGAGAATTGCGCGGAGGAAATCCGGGAGATACTGACAGATCAGCAGCGGCTTGCGCGGGCGGCGGCGCTCATGGGACGTCTTCGGGGGCAGTTGGAGACAGAGCGACTAAACTGCCTGATGGCGGCGATTGCCTGTTCAGGAGGAGCGGCGGCATGATCAAGGGAAGGAAGGCGTTTTTGGGCTTATTATCTCTGGTTCTTCTGATGGCGCTGACCGGCGCGATCCTGCTGCGGGGACAGCCGCTCAGTCTGCTTTGGGCGAATTTGAAGCATATGGATCCCTGGATGCTGCTTCCGGGGCTGGGGATGATGTTCGGATATGTTGGCTGCGAGGCTCTCTGTACCCGGCGGATTCTGGGCCGCCTGGGGCATCCGGTTCCCTACCGCTATTGTCTGGGTTATTCGATGATTGGGTTTTATGTCAGCTCGATTACCCCTTCCGCGACGGGCGGACAACCGGCCCAGATCTATTATATGAGCCGGGACGGCATTCCGGCGGCGCATGGCGCGCTGAATATGATGCTGATCGCCTCCTGCTACCAGACGGCGTCCCTGATCTGGAGCGTGGGTGTCTGGCTGACGGTTCCTTCCATTCGGCGGATGACGAAGGGTGGTCTGGGGCTTCTGCTATTGTACGGAGCCTGCATGATGATCCTGCTGACGGCAGGTATGGTTCTTTGTATGTTTTTGCCGGGGCCGGCGCGGAGAGTCTGCGGCTTTATCCTGAAGCTGCTGACGCTGATTCATATTGTGCGCAGGCCGGAGGAAGCTCAGGCCAGGCTGGAGAGGACGCTGAACGAGTATCGGGAAGGAGCGGAGTGCATTCGAGGCAATCCGGGCCTGGCGGCGCAGATCCTGGTTTTATGCCTGATTCAGCAGGGAATGCTCTTCTCGGTTCCCTGGACTGTTTACCGCGCCTTCGGGTTGAGCGGCGCGGAATGGCTTCAGGTAGCGGGACTTCAGGCGCTGCTGACGCTGGCGGTATGTAATATCCCCCTCCCGGGGGCGGTAGGCCCTGCGGAGGGCGGCTTTGTAGCGGCCTTTGCCGCGATATTCGGGGAGGAGCTGGTAACGCCCGCTATGCTGGTCTCCCGGGGAATCAGCTTTTACGCCTTTCTGGCGGTCAGTTTTGCAGCCGCTATAGCGGTGCAGATCCGCGTCAGCCGTCAGGTCCGCAGACGGATTCTGAAGGAGCTTTCGGAGGAGCGAGGCGGCGAACGGGTGGAGGCCGTCCGGGAATATCTGGAGAGGACGGATGAAACAGGAGCATTTTACAAGCCATAAATTGCGCTCTCTGCGAGGTTATCTATCGCTAATTTCCAAGAACTCTGAAAATCAGAGAGGAGGCTCTGCATACTTGCAATTTTGACGAAATTATGGTACATATAAGGGGTAGTACCGCGTTGAAAATTTGTCAAACAGAGGGGAGCAGAAAGCGATGGGGCTGAATGAAGCACAAAAGAAGGAGCGTTCCGAATATCTGGAGAAGTATCTGGAAATTACGGAGTGTTCGCAAAGAAAACCTTACGTTTTTATCAGCTATGCCAGTGATAATTGGGAAACCGTGTTTAAGACCGCCGTTGTGCCGATGCAGAGGCAATACGGGCTGCGTGTATATGCGGACAAAGCGTTCGATAAAGTGAACGATAAGTGGATTGTGCCGATGCTGAGGAATATCCGGGGCGCGGATGTGGTGGTCGCTTTTGTCAGTCAGAGCTATATCGAGAGCTACGCCTGCTTTCTGGAGCTTCTGACCGCAGTCAACAATAGAAAGCAGGTAGTATTCGTCTCCCTTGAGGAGAATCTGCATCTGGGAGATACGACGGATCAGCCGAATGTGGAGCGGGGCGTGAAGAAGGAAATTCTCAACCAGGGTGCAAATATCGCTACTAATACCAACAATACCTCGAACGATATCATGCGCGCGATGAAGTCGGCGTATACGAGCCTTTCAACCCTGTTAGAGCAGGACGCGCTCTCAAAGTATGATATTTCGGACGCGTTTATCAATTTCTTTCGGGATGCCGCCATAAATCGAAAGACCATAAATGATCTGAATGCGGTAAAGGGTACGATATCTTATGTCAGCGGGAGGGTCTTCGACCCGGCTATGGCAGAGGAAGGAAGGCGGCCGACTCCTGCGGAGGAGGTCAAGGCGGCAGGGCAGCCGCAGCCTGTACCGACTCTTGCGGAGGAGGAAAAGGAGGAGGAGAAAGCCGCGCCGGTACATCAGTTGTTCGCGCAGGCTTCTGCGGAGGAGGAAAAAGCCGCGCCGGTGTATCAGTCGTCCGCGACGGCTCCTGCGGCGGAGGAAAAAGTTGCGCTGGTACATCAGTCGTCCGCGCAGGCTCCGATGGAAGGAAAAGCCGCGCCGGTGTATCAGCTGTCCGCGCAGGCTTCTGCGGAGGCGATAAAAGCCGCGCCGGTACATCAGCCGTCCGCGCAGGCTCCGACGGAAGGAAAAGCCGCGCCGGTATATCAGTCGTCCGCGACGGCTCCGGCAGCAGGGATAGATATTGCGTCGGCCCACCGACAGGCGGAGCAGCCTGCGGAGGCCGCTGCAAGTACAACTTCCGAGCAGACGGCGCAGCCTTCCGCGCCTCAGGCGGATACAGCATCCGCAGGCTCGGCGGGCGTCGCCGGAAGCGTTAAAGCGCCGGACGGGAAGAAGAAAAAGGGGATTATTGCCGGAGCCATCGGAGCCGTAGCCTTGTTGGCGTTGATTTTGATTCTGGTCGGAGTAAATTCACCAAAAAAAGTGACGGACATGGCTTGCACAGCCTACGACGGATACGCGGCAACCTATACCGGCGAATGGAAGGACGACCAGCCCAACGGTCAGGGCGTTATGACATGGGATAACGGACTTGTTCACGAGGGAGAGTGGAAGGACGGTATTCCAAACGGATACGGCACCAGAAAATATGCTGGCAGCGGTGTTTGGGAGGGAGAATGGAACGGCAATGAGCTTCATGGTTCGGCGAAGCTCGAATCCGGAGACATCTTTGAAGGAGATTGGAACTCGGCAGGGAGATTTGTTTACGGTAAGATCAGCTATGCGAACGGCTCTGTTTTTGACGGAGACTGGGACGAAGGGAACGGGAATTTTTCCAGGGGAACCGCTATCTATCAAAACGGCGATAAATATGAGGGCGAGTGGGATGTGAATGCCGGATATTTCACCTATGGAACGATAACCTATGCAAACGGGGACGTTTACAAGGGACAGTTTGCAAACGGATATCGCAATGGGCAGGGAACCATGACCTATGCGGACGGAAGCGTTTACGCAGGCGAATGGAAGGACGGTCTGGCAAACGGATATGGAAGAAGAACGACTGCGGACGGCTCCTACTATGAAGGCGACTGGGTAAACGATAAGGCAGAGGGTCAGGGTACCCTTAGGTATGCGGACGGTACAGAGTATACAGGTACATGGGTAGACGGAAACTTTGTAGAGTAGGCTGTGGCGATGGTTTACAGGTTTTTACGGGACGATTGACGGAGACTTATTTTGTAGTATTAAATGCGGTCGCTTTGTCGGCCGCATTTTTTAACATAAAGGCAGTTCGTGAAGTGTGAATTCTATCGTTTGAAGTTACGGCGAAAATGGCGGTTATGCGCGGGAAGCCTGCGATTTGAAAGCAAGAGAAAACAGGACGACAAAACGGAAAGGAAAGGGCGAAGATGCTTCCGGAGGCTTTTTTAGAGAGAATGAGACAGATGCTGGGCGATGAATACGACGCGTTTCGGAAGGCTCTTGAGGAGGAACCGTACCAGGCGTTACGGCTGAATGCGTTAAAGAAAAATGATTTGGGAAGAAGCGCCGCGGAGATATATGGAATGCGAAATGATGCGGGAAAAGGCGTTACGGAAGCGCGCGGCGCACGAAACAATGGAGAAAAAAACGCTGCGGCGAGGTACGGCGGAGAGAGCGGTTCGGCGGCTCAAACCTGCTTTGGCAGCCTGACGTCCGTACCCTGGGCGGAAGACGGGTATTATTACGGGGCGGAAGATCGGCCGGGCAGGCATCCCTGTCACGAAGCTGGAATTTATTATATCCAGGAGCCAAGCGCCATGCTTCCGGCAAGTCTGCTTCAGGTGCAGCCCGGGGAGAGAGTATTGGATCTCTGCGCCGCGCCCGGAGGTAAGAGCACGCAGCTGGCCGCAAAGATGGATGGAAAGGGCTTTCTGCTGTGCAACGAAATTCATCCCGGAAGGGCGCGGATTTTGTCGGAAAATGTCGAACGGATGGGGATTCGGAACGCCTGCGTTACCAATGAGACGCCGGAACGGCTGGCGGAATATCTGCCGGGATTTTTTCAGAAGGTATTGGTGGACGCGCCCTGCTCCGGGGAAGGAATGTTCCGGAAGAACGAGGCGGCCTGCGGGGAGTGGAGTCCGGAAAACGTCCGGCTTTGCGCAAAACGACAGGACGGGATCCTGGATCAGGCAGCTAAGCTGCTGGCACCGGGGGGAAGGCTGGTGTACTCTACCTGTACCTTTTCGGAGGAAGAAAACGAGCGATGCATCGATCGATTCCTGGCGCGGCATCCGGAATTTCATGCGGCGGAGCTGCCCTTGACGGAGCTGGGGCTTTCGGGCTGTCAGGGAGGGCGGGAAGGCACGATCCGCCTTTGGCCCCACAAGATAAAGGGGGAGGGACACTTTGCCGCGGCGCTGGAGAAGGAGGGGAGGCTGCCTGGGAGCGGAGGAAGGGAGATGGCACACGCTTCCGGAAGCGGCGGAACAGGGGCGACGCATGGCCCTGGAAGCGGAGGAAGGGAGATGGCACACGCTTCCGGAAGCGGCGGAACAGGGGCGACGCATGGCCCTAGGAGCGGAGGAAGAGAGATGGCGCATGATTTCGACCGCGACAGAACAGGTATGACGTGTGTCTCCGGGAACGGCCGAAAGGGTTTGCAGCGCACTCACATTCCGGGAGAAAAGGAAGTTCCCCGGAGCGAGCTGGGCGAGTATCTGCGGTTTTGCAGGGAAAATCTGCGGAAGGAACCAGGGGCCAGCTGGGGAGGATATTATATCCGCTTCGGCGATCATCTCTATTTGGCTCCCGAGGAAATGCCGGGGCTGAAGGGACTGAAGGTATTGCGGCCCGGACTGCATCTCGGAGAATTAAAAAAGAATCGGTTCGAGCCGTCCCATGCGCTGGCGCTGGCGTTTTCGCCGCGTGAGGCGGCGCATGTCTGGAATCTGCGCCCAGAGGACGCTACGACAGCGTTGTACTTAAACGGAGGAACTTTTCCGGCGCTGGGCGAAAAGGGCTGGTATCTGATCTGCGTCGACAGTTTTTCGCTGGGCTGGGGGAAGCTGGCGGGAGGTGTGATGAAGAATCACTATCCCAGGGGTTTGCGAGTGTAGGAGAGCCCGGGCGGGCAGGGGGGTATAACTGTGAAAACGGAGATTGTATACGAGGACAGGGATCTTCTGGTCATATGGAAACCGGCCGGCCTTGCGACACAGACGGCAAAAATAGGGCAGGCGGATGTAGTCAGCGAACTGAAAAAATACCTGGCGACAGCCGGATCACGGGAAAGCAGCCCCTACCTGGGAGTGGTTCACCGCCTGGATCAGCCGGTGGAGGGGCTGTTGGTTTTTGCGAAAAATCGGAAGACAGCGGCTGCCCTGACGAGACAGCTGGGCGGCGAAGAAGGGGCGCTAAACAAACAGTATTACGCTGTAATTTGCGGAAAACCTTCCCAGCCGGAGGGGCGGCTTGTGGATTTCCTGCGGAAGGGAGCCGACGGGAGGGCGGAAGCGGCGACTAGGGGAGAGAATATTCCAAACGGCTATCGGCGGGCGGCGCTGCGCTATAAGCTGCTTCAGACGGTAGAAGCTTTTCCGGGTCAGGAGATATCCCTGGTTGAGATCGAGCTTGAGACCGGCAGGTTTCACCAGATTCGGGCGCAGATGGCAAATGCGGGGACGCCGCTTTTGGGCGATATGAAATATGGCAGCGAAGCGTCCAGGAGCTGCGGAGGGAGGCTGGGAATCCGGGAAGCAGCGCTCTGTGCCTGGCGGATTGTCCTGACGCATCCGGCTACAGGGAAAGACCTGTGCTTTGAACGGAGGCCGACGGGAAGGGCGTTTACCTATTTTGAAGGGAGATGTTGACTATGGCGCGGCATATTGGGAAAAGCTTTTTCGTGGAAAGCTTAAAATCTATTCGCATATTTTCCCTCAAACAAACCATACTAAAACAGGAACAAATACGTTTCAAAATGCTCGGGAGGATTCCTGGTATGGTAGAAAAACTGCGAGAAAACAGACTTGTGATACTGCTCCTTTTGACGGGGGCAGTATATTTTTTCCTGAAATATCTTGTCCCGGTGACCGCGCCGATTTTGGCGGCCCTGCTTTTCGTTACGATTTCCGGCCCGCTGCTGCAGAAGCTGCAAAAAAAATGGAAGCTTCACCGACAGGTGGGAGCTGTGCTGCTGCTTTTGACGGCCTGCGCTATCGTCGCTTTGATCGCCTGGGTCTTGTTTTCCTGGATTGTGGGCAGCCTGCCGGGGTGGTTGACGGGACTGGACTCCCTGGAGAAGGAAATGTTCCGTATCATTCACCAGATCTGCGATGTGGTGGGAAGGACGATAAAAATCGACAGCGAATATCTGGAGAGCACGATTTTTTCAGGAATTAGCGATGGGCTGGACTGGTTCCGGATGCAGTTTGTGCCGGGGATGCTGTCCCAATCGCTGGAGTTTGTAAAGGCGCTGGCGGCCTTCGGCGGGTTTCTGATCAGCTTTCTCATCGCGACGGTACTGCTGGCGAAGGATTACGACCGGATCATGAACCTGCTGCTGGATCGGGAGGACTGTCATATGCTGCTGGAGATCATCTGCGGGATTACACGCTATATCGCTACCTTTGTAAAGGCGCAGATCATTATCATGTCGGTGATCGGGAGCCTGGCGGCGGCTGTGCTGGGGCTTGGCGGGATAAAGCAGGGGGTGCTCTGGGGGCTGCTGGCCGGTGTGTTGGACGCGCTGCCCTTTATCGGGACGGGAATCGTACTTCTGCCGTTAGGAATTCAGCAGCTCTTCCTGGGGCGGTATGGCAGGGCGGTCTGTTGTCTGCTGCTTTATCTTGCCTGTATTTTTATCCGGGAGCTGCTGGAGCCCAGGCTGATCGGGAAACGGGTCGGGGTGTCGCCGATAGCGATTCTCCTTGCAATTTACGCCGGAATTAAATTGTTTGGGCTCTGGGGTATCATCGAAGGCCCGCTGGGTTTTATCATGATTTATCAGAGTTACCTGAGCGTGGAGCGGAGGAGAAGTATGAAAGTAAATAACACTTGACGGCACCGCGAGAGATTTTGGCGTCCTCTGCCAAAATCCGAGACAGCGTGCGCCAAAACGCCGCCCTATGGCGTTTTGTGTGCATCAACTTGTTGCCATGCCGTGGCTTTCATGGCCATTTGTGCCGCTTGTAAGCGGCATGGTAACAAGTGAGAAAGAAAGTTATCATGTAAATTCCTAGTGTAATTTAGGAATATACTTGTTATAATAGAATCAAAGGACTGATTCTATTATCCAAGGGCTATAATGAAATTAAAAATGCGGACTTTATTAACCAAAGGAATAGAGAAGCCGATATCTGTGTAATGATTCAGGAAAAACGAGGCGTTCAATGAGGACAGACGCACAAAAGACAATCGGTCTGCAGAAAATGCGGGCTTTTACAAATACAGGGGCGGATTATCTGATCTGCGTTTATCTCTTCCTGATGCTGGCGGTTTTTCCGCTGTACAGTCAGGAGGGGTATGCGCATATTGGGACGGATAAGGCCTACTTTTTTTGCCGAGTCAGCCTTTGCGCCGGAGCGATTCTGGCGGTCTTGCTGGTTATCCGGGGCGCGGCGGAGGGGGCCGCTATCCTGAAAGGAATCTCGATCCACAGGAAGGAACTTTCTGCGGAGAAAGGAAGAACGAGGAGAAGAGAGAAAGCGAGGGAACCGGAGAGAGAACTGGAGAAAATTTTCTCTTCTGCGGATTCCTTTGCACTGTTGTACGGCGGGGCAGTTCTGCTTTCTTACGTTTGTTCCGATTATCAAGAGAATGCGTTTTGGGGCGCGAGAGGCTGGTACATGGGGCTTGTGCCGCAGCTGACGCTGGTCATGATCTATTTTCTGGTCTCCCGGCTCTGGAAGCCCAGGAGCCGGATGTTTCTATTGATGCTCGCGGCCTCGGCGGCGGTATTTCTGCTGGGATGTCTGAACCGTTTCGATCTATATCCGATCAAGATGGCGTACAGCTCTCCGGAGTATATTTCCACGATCGGAAATATCAACTGGTTTTGCGGTTATGCCGTTACCACAGCGTTTTTCGGGGTCGCTCTTCTCTGGCTGAGGCAGGATTGGAAACCGCTGCAGAAAGTGATTCTGATGTTACATGCGGCAGCAGGATTTACGGCGCTGGTGCTGCAGGGAAGCGAGAGCGGACTGGCGGCGCTGGGGGTCATCCTTCTGGCGCTGTTCTGGAAGTCCGCGGAGGACGAGAGGAGAATGTCGGCATTCTGGCAGGAGGTGCTGCTGCTGGGAGGGTGCTGTCTCCTGATTTTCGCAGTTCGCCTGTTAGCGCCTGGCCGAATGAATTATGTCGACGGCCTGGGCGACCTGTTGACCCGCGGTTGGCTATCAGCAATTATTGTGATTATGTCGGGCGTTATGCTGTGGCTGACGGAGAGAAGCAGGAGAAGGGGAAGCTACCCGAAGAAAGGATTTCGGATAGCGGCTGTCCTGGTGGTGTGCGGGTGTATTGTGACAGTTGTGTCAGTGATTATTCTGGCGGCTGTGAATACGGCGCATCCGGGCAGTATCGGCGTCCTGTCGAAATACAGTCTGTTTACCTTTGACGAAGAATGGGGAAGCTCCAGAGGGGTTACCTGGTTGGCGGGATGGAAGTGCTTTGCGGAGCAGGATTTTCTGCATAAGCTGACAGGAGTGGGACCGGACTGTATGGCGGAGTATCTTTATAACGACGCGGGATCCGGGCTGCAGGTCATGGTAAGGGAGAGGTTCGGTTATGCCAGGTTGACCAACGCGCATAACGAATGGTTGACGGTGCTCGTGAACACAGGGCTTCTGGGGGCAATCAGCTTTGCCGGAATGATAGTCAGCGGAATAAAGAGACTGCTGCAGGGGGGCAGGAAAAACCCCCTTGCGGCAGCCTGCGGTTTCAGTCTGCTGGGTTATACGATAAACAACATTTTCAGCTTTCAGCAGGCCATAAGCGCAGGCACTGTCTTCGTGATCTTCGGGATGGGAATCGCGTTCCTACGGGCGGAGGAGACCGAAGAGAGTGATAATCGGTAGGAAACCGTCCCGGCCGAGGAGAGCGGCAGTCGGCGCTGCTCCGGGCGGAGATTATCGACGGTCGGCAGGAATCCACCGGCGGAATTATCTTACTTCAGAGAGATACTCCGCCTGGAACCCGGCAAACCGGGCCGTGACCCTTCCGCATACATAAACGCCGGTCATAGCGCCGGTAAAGCGTTTCCCTTTTTTCAGCCCGCTGCTGCAGAGATAAACCGTATTCTCAAGGACAGCGGCCTGCTCCCAGTCTCCTTCCGCTCGGAAGAAAAGAGTTCTACGCAGGTGATCCGTAACGATCCGGAATTTCGCCCTGGAGGTTTGGGAAGCCAGGGGGAGAAAAGTCTCGGTGACATAACGGTCGTCAACGTATTCCGCCGCCAGGATTCCGAGCCGACCGTCCCTTTGCGCCAGGGCCAACTTTAAATAACTGTTTTCATCGTAGTAGCAGGTCATGCCCGCGTCCCAGTCTGTTTCGGCGTTCTCCGCGTTTTCAACAGAAACCGTGACGGAAGCCGTAAAGCGGAATTCCTGCTGGGGCTTTACCAGAATCGTCCCGTAGTCCAGGGTATTCAGGTCTGATCCGTTCCCGCGGACGAGAATGTCTTCTCCCTGTTTTTCGAAGAATTCGTCTTTTGCGCCGCGGACAGTATACCAGTCTGCCCAGAGGGAGTTGTCGAAAGCGGAGGCGCGATCTTTATTTTTTTCGGGGTTCACGGAATCGTCCTGAGAAGGCAAGTGCATCGTGAAATTTTCTTCGGAGAAACGATTCCGGGAGGATGGAGTTACTGCAGGAGCTTTTCCGCTGTCACCTGCGCCGCCCAGCCGGGGCCTCCGCTGCAATTCGGAGGGTCCTTTCAGGGAATTGACCAAAGGCCAGCCGTCCGCCGTCCAGACGATAGGGTCGAGACAGGTTTCGCGCCCCAGGATTCCCTGGCCGGAGGTTCCGATCCGGTTGCAGAGATAGACCATATACCAGTCGCCGTCCGGCGTATCGACAGGCATCCCGTGGCCGCTGCACTGGATCAGCCGTTTTTCGTCCCACTGCCGCAGAATCGGATTATAGGGACAGGATTCGTAGACGCCCCTCAGCTCCCGGGAACGGGCCACGGTGATGCGGTGTCCCATGCCGGTGCCGCCCTCCGCCATAAACAGATAGTAATAGCCGTCCTTATATAACAGATGCGGGCCCTCGGCGGCCTTTTTATTTTGACCGTACCAGAGCAGCATAGGCTCGGAGAGAATCTGTGTTCCATCTTTGCTGATTTCAAAAATTCTTGCGCCCCGGTTTAAGAGCATATACCTGCGTCCGTCCACATCCGAAAAGATCGACGGGTCGATACCGTCCTCCTCCAGAAAGACCGGTTCGCAGTACGGCCCTTCAGGCTGATCTGAGGAGGTAACCATCTGCAGTCTCTGGGGAAGTCCGCCCTCGTTCAACCGATAGGTCGCGGTAATATAAAAGCGCCCCTCATAGTAAGAAATATCGGGAGCCCAATAGCCCCGGCCGCCCTCCAGACCCTTTAGCCGCGCCCAGTCCGGGTTGGTAATAGCGTAACCGATGGTTTTCCAGTGGATCAGATCCCGGGAATGGGAGATCGGGATACAGGGAAAGAACACAAAGGAGGAATTGACCATATAATAATCTTCCCCGACCCTGACAACGGAAGGATCCGGATGCATTCCCCTGCAGACGGGATTATGGTAGAGCTCCGCCGCGGAGGCCCCCAGCCGCTCCTCAAAATAAGCCTGTATTTCGCGCCGCCCCAGGCGGATCGCGCGATCCAGAGGCGTCTCCCCGTGAAGGTTGGCCTGGTCGACCGGGGAACCCACACGCTCCGTCAGATACCGCACCAACTCCAGGTTTCCGGAGTCCACGCCGTAATGCAGGACGGTATTTCCCTCCCGATCCAGGAGGTTCAGGTCGACGATAACATACTCGGTAACATATTTTGCCATCTCGAGATTTCCGAGAGCCATTACCTTATGAAGCGCCCAGACGCCGGACTCGGTCTGTACGCTCATCCCCCGGGGATACTCTATCAGAAACTCCTTCAGAGCCTCCAGATCCTGCGCTTCGATGATCTCAAATAAGTTTTGCATACGGATACCTCCTCATCTGCCCTTTAGATTCTATCATAGCCCTTGGATAATAGAATCTGCCTTTTAGATTCTATCATAAAATCAAAAAGATGATTTTATGATCTAAGTTCTATTATATACGCTCAATGCATGGAGAGACAAGGGTATTATTTTAAATTTTCAGGGTATGCTGGGAATAACGGCGGCCGGAAAATGTGTGCATGGCGGCAAATTTCGTTCTAAAAATGTGAATGTTTGATAAAATTTCATTCTAAAAATGTGAGAATCAATAGAAAACTCGTTCATTTTTTGTGAAACAGTTGATTTTTACGCAGTCGGAAGGTATAATAACCTTATTCTCGGCAGGAAACGACCGAATGGCCAATAGTTATAGTAATAGCGGAGGGAGCAGATATGTTCTATCTGAGGCGAAAAATTGACGCTTATCTGGCGGAGTGGAAGGAAAACCCGGAGAGAAAGCCCCTGATTGTCAAGGGGCCGCGGCAGGTTGGCAAAACGGAGTCGATTAAGCGGTTCGGGGAACGGAGCTACAAGAGCGTGATCTATATTAACTTTGTGGAAGAGCCAAAGTACAGGATGATAACGGCGGACGGATATGGGGCAGAGGATATTATTAAAAATATTTCCCGAATCGATCCGTTCAAGCGTTTTATCGAGGGCGAAACCCTGATCTTTTTTGACGAGCTGCAGGAGTTTCCGGATATAGCGACGGCGCTGAAATTTTTTAAAATCGACGGCCGGTTCGATGTGATCTGCAGCGGTTCCATGCTGGGAATTAACTATCGGAGAATCGAGAGCAACAGCGTCGGGTATAAGTCGGATTACGAGATGTATTCCCTGGACTTTGAGGAATTTCTGTGGGCGAAGGGCTATGACGGTCAGCTTGTGGAAAATATGCTGGAGCACATGCGAAGCCTTACGCCGTTCAATGCAGTAGAGATGTCGGCTTTCGGCGGGCTTTTTCTGGATTTTTGCACCTTGGGAGGGATGCCTGCGGTGGTTCGCGAATTTATCGTAAGAGGCACCTTTGAAGGCTCCCTTGAGGTGCAAAGGCAGTTGGTCTCCGATTATAAAGAGGATATTCGGAAATATGCGGAGGGAATGGATCAGACCAGAATCCTGAACGTATTCAATCATATTCCGATACAGCTGGCGAAGGACAATAAGAAGTTTCAAATCTCGAAGGTTGCCTCCGGCGCGCGCTTTCGGGACTACCGGGGCTGTATTGAATGGCTGGATGACGCAGGGATGATCAACCTCTGCTATTGCCTGAAATTTCCCGAGCTGCCGCTCAGGGGAAACTATGACGATACCAGATATAAGATTTACTTTGCGGACAGCGGGATGCTTGTGGCGATGCTGGACGAGGAGGCTCAGGAGGATCTGCGCACAAATAAAAATCTCGGCGTCTATAAGGGCGCGCTCTACGAGAACGTAGTCGGCGAGGCGCTGGTGAAGGCCGGATATCGGCTCTATTATTACAAGCGGGAGGATTCTCCGCTGGAACAGGATTTTTTTGTCAGAACAACAGACGCCCTGATTCCGATCGAGGTCAAGGCAAAAAACGGAACGGCGAAATCTATGAGAACCCTGATCGGCAGTGAGAAGTATCCCGATATCTGCTGCGGGATTAAGTTTACCGGCGGGAACGTGGGGTACAGCGAGGGTATTTATACTTTCCCCTATTTCTGCGCTTTCCTGTTAAAGCGCTATTTGAGCGGATTTCGGCATAAATCGGATGGTTAAACGCAGTAAAAGGCGGTGTTTTGGTGGTACTGCGGCGGAAAATGTGGTATGCTTGGAAAAGATAATCTGCCGGTTAAGGCGTTCCGGTCTAAAGAGGAGTGCCGGGGTGCTGTAATATGCTGTGTCAAATGGAGGACAGGGTATGAAAGGATCTGAAATTGTCGGGAATCATAGGGCTCGGAAAAAAGGAATGGCTGCCTTTGCGCTCCTTGCGGCGGCCGTCCTGCTTCTGTCCTCCTGCGGGAAAAGGGATGAGAGCAACGTCCCGGATACGGAATATTCCTACATAGCAGAGTATACGGAATTGGCGCAGGGCCGGTATACCGGTTATCAGGACGTTCGGTATGTGGGACAATGCGTGTATTATAACCAGAACTTTTTCGACGTGGTAAATCAGGTCAACATTCCGGTTTTGAAGGAATACTCTCTGACGGCGGGGAAGGTACTGCGGGAGATGAATCTGTCGGACAGCACAGAAGACGGCTGCAGGCGGATAATAGAAAATTACCTTGTGCGGGGGGATGGGAGCCTGTACACGGAAGAAGCCGTCTATTCGGGTTCCGACAAGGATATCCTTTTGTGTACCTATGATGTGGAATGGAATCTGCGCCGGGAACAGAATATCACGGCTGTCATAGACGACGTGAGGAGGTACAGCAGCCCTGCACAGATGGCATTGGACGGAGAGGGGAGAATCTGCCTTGTGGTGGAAGACATCCTCTGCCTGTTTGACGCGGACGGAATGCATCTTGGAGATGTGGAGTTGACGGATGCCTGGATCGGCGCTTTGGGGACAGGCAGGGACGGCAAGGTATATGTCGCCTATTTGGAACAGGGGAATGCGGCGGGAAACGGGTATTGTCTGGCGGAGATTGATTTTGAGAAAAGAGAGCTGGGAAGCGTATTCCTCAATTTCCCCGAGGTGCTTCCCGGCAGGACATTTGTGGCAGGACAGGAAGCGGACTTTTTGGTCTTTGATGCGGAGGGCGTGTATGAATATGACCTTGCGGCGCAGAGCGCGGAAAAGCTGCTGGCGTGGGTGGACTGCGGCATGAACGGCAGCGGTGTGCAGGCTGTGAGCGGGAGAGAAGACGGAGGACTGTCGGTATTCTGGAAGGACGGGAACGAGAGTTTTCTCGTCTCTCTGGATAAGGTGGAGGCGGCTCTGCTTCCGGAAAAAACGGAGATTGTCATCGGCTGCTTGGGTGACAGCTATGAGCTGCAGCAGGAGGCTGCAGCGTTTAACAGACAGAGCGGAAGCTGCCATGTGACCGTCAGAAATTATGCCGAAGGGGACGGCGATGCGCAGGATTTTACAGCGGCGCTCAGCACGGCGCTGGCAGCCGGGACAGACAGCCCTGACATATTGGACTTGGGGCAGATGGAGGCGTACTGTATGGATTTGGAAGCCATTGCCGGAAACGGAACTTTCGCGGATCTGGGCCCCTTTTTGGAAAGGAGCGGTCTGCTGAAAAAAGAGGATTACCTGGAAAATGCTCTGGAATGTTATCAGTTTGACGGAGTCCTTGTGGGGATTCCCTGTTATATTTCCCTTAACACGGTGGTGGGGGAGACCTCCGATGTGGGGGAGGCGCCGGGCTGGACGCCGGACGAAATGATTGCATACGCCGCCGCACATCCGGAACAGATGCTTTTTGACGGGGCAGACCGGGAAAGTATCCTGCGCGACTGTCTGGTGTTTGGCCAGGATATATTTATTGATTCCGAATCCGGGGAATGTCGTTTTGATTCCGAAGCGTTTAAAGAACTGCTTGCCTTTGCGGCGGCGTTCCCTGAGGAATATAATCCACTGGCCGACAGCCGTTCCACACAGAGGAAGATTCAGGAGGGGGACGTTCTCCTGTACAAAACGCAGATATTTGATTTTTATACCATACAGGAGCATCAGGCCATGTTCGGATCCTCCTTGACATATATCGGCTATCCGGCGGCGGACGGAAGCGGCTGTATCGCGGAATGCGGCGGCGCGCTGGCGATTTGGGCCGGATCCGGGCATCCGGAAGCCGCCTGGGAATTTATCGAATATCACTTGGACAGGCAGTCGGACAGGAGCCGCCTGGGCGGTTTTTCCACCAGAAAAAGCGTATTGGATCAGCAGATGGAAGACGCGACTGCCGTCTCCTATTATCTGGATGACGACGGGAATCCTCTTTTAGATGAAGAGGGCAGGCCCGTCCCGCAGGATCTGGGAGGGGTGCAGTGGTCTTTTGAAGATTCCCCGGTGGAGTACCGTACCGCCACAGAGGAGGAAGTGCGTTGCGTGAGGGATCTGATCGAATCCGCGTACCCGGTGCGGGCGGCGGATGAAAATGTGATGGAGATTATCCGGGAGGAAGCACAACCTTTCTTCCTGGGGCAGAAATCCGTGGAGGAGTCGGCCCGATTTATACAGAACCGTATACAGCTGTATATGGATGAGAGGGCGCGGCAGGAATAGAAGACAGAGAGGACGGCCCGAATAAAACAAAAGCCCGAACCCCTTGAAAACAGTAAGGCTTCGAGCTTCTTTACCATAATCGGCGCGACAAGATTTGAACTTGCGACCTCTGCGTCCCGAACGCAGAAGAAAGGGTAAATTTTATTGTTAAATAAATGTACTCTGTACTGAAAAATCCGCTGTTTTCAAGGTTTTCAGGAGTATATAGAAGATTTTCCCATGATGGGAAGTTTAGGTTGATTGTGTGTTTTTGTAGAACTTTTGTAGAACAGGCGCCAATAAAGACAATTGAAATATAGACAAAGGAGCGTTTGCATATGGATGATTACATAGATTATCGTCAGGCGGAGGTATTGACAGCCCAGGAGGTACAGGAGATCTTAAAGGTTGGGAATAAAGCTGTTTACCGACTGTTCGTCGGCGACTGTCCGTTTCGTGTTGTCAAGATACCTGGAGGATATCGGATTCATACTAAGTCATTCTTTGAGTGGCTGGATGGGAAAGAGGTTCGTCAAACTCCGAGGAATGACAAGAAAGTAAATATCAGGTCAATTTCTTCCAGTAATTTTCTAATTGATGAAATATTCCCACAATATTTACGACATCCTCTTCAATGCCAAATACAATGATATAATTCATTTGCCCGACAACAGCTTCATGATATCCTTTGTTTGCCAGATATGTATCCCTGCTGATTGGAAATTGCAGGGGGCATTCTTCCAGACGGTCATATATGTCCTTCAGTTCATCTAATAAATGTGCAGCGGCCTGTTCATTTTTCAACTGATAAATTAAGTAACGCAAAATATTATCAAGCAATTCATCAGCGTGTTCCGTAATAACCAGTTTATAAGTCATATTTTGCCCTCATTTCCGTCAATGCTGCTCTGGCATTTTTGACCTGTCCGCTTTTTATTTGCTGTTCTGACAGTTCGATATCTCTATATACGGAAAGCTGGCGCAGGACACTTTCATAAATTTCCATACTCATAATAACCATATCTCCATATCCGTTTTTGGTGATATAAATTGGTTCTTCTGATTTATGGCACATATCAGAAATTTCTGAAGTATTTTTTAAATCTTTAATAGGAATAATTTGCGGCATTTCATGCACCTCCCTTTTCATATGGTTAAATTATACCATAATTATCCCTTTTAGCAACGTGCAATTTATAAAAATATTTTGCCAATTTCATGTTATTATGCTGTGCCAATTATATTTCATTTATTTACTGCCGCCGCGGACGCGTAAAAAATGTTTTAAAATCCTCCGTAAGGTGCTACAATAAAGAAGCCCTTATTCCCGTGAGCAATGATGGTTATTTTCCTCATTGTTTGCAGGAATAAAACAAAAAGCCCGAACCCCCTGAAAACAGGAAGGATCCGAGCTTCTTCGCCATAATCGGCGCGACAAGATTTGAACTTGCGACCTCTGCGTCCCGAACGCAGCGCTCTACCAAGCTGAGCCACGCGCCGCCGGAGCAGGACAACGGTTCGAATAGCTAAACCGTCGTGTGCAACCAGTTAACATTACAATCATAATTAAAATGAAGACGATTGTCAAGTGGAAAAATTAAATTGCAGTACGAAATTGCATTATAATTGCTCGTAGCTTATATGCGCTGGCAGCAGGCCGAAAATACAGGCATGAACGAACTTAAACTTCCTACGACAGGTCTGTTGGTCTGTCATCAAAGGACAAATATGGATTGATATGCGAAAAGAGGGGCGTTTACACGCCCTCGTATGAAGCGTGCAAAGGAGTGCAAAAATGGGGAGTTGTCTGGAATTATTTGACCGGGAAACGGCGGAGTGGTTTCAAAATACATTAGGCAGTCCCACGGCGGTACAGGAGGCCTCCTGGCCTGCGATCGCGGCGGGAGGCCATGTGCTGGTTTCCGCTCCTACGGGAACCGGTAAAACCCTGTCCGCCTTTCTGGTCTTCCTGGATCAGTTAAAAAGGATGGCGCTGGCCGGAGATTTGAAACGGGAGCTGCAGCTGATCTATGTGTCGCCCCTGAAATCCCTGGCTTCGGATATTCGGGAAAACCTGAGGCGTCCCCTGGAGGGAATCGGCGGGGAGGAGTTAATTTCCGTAGCGGTTCGAACCGGGGACACTACCCAGCGGGAGCGGCAGCAGATGCTCCGAAAGCCGCCGCATATCCTGATTATTACGCCGGAATCTCTGTACCTGATGCTGACCGCGAAGACGGGACAAAATCTGCTCTGTACGGCGAGGGCGGTGATTGTGGACGAGCTGCACGCGCTGATCGATACGAAGCGCGGCGCGCATCTGATGCTTTCGCTGGCGCGGCTGGACGGACTGTGCGGGAAGCCGCTTCAGAGGATCGGGCTTTCCGCTACGATTGCCCCTCTGGAGAAGGCGGCGGAATACCTGGCACCGGAGGCGGTGACGATCGCCGCGCCGTCTATGGAAAAGAGGGTTGAGCTGCAGATCTTAAGTCCATACGCGGACGCGGGGAAGCGGAAAAAGGATCCGGTCTGGGAGGAGTTGTCCGCCCTGGTTTACCAGTATTGTCAGGGAAGCCGCAGCGTGATCGCCTTTGTGGAGGGAAGGCGGTATGCGGAAAAGCTGGCCTATTACGTGAATCTTCTGGGAGGAGAGGGCTTTGCCAGGGTGCATCACGGCAGCCTTTCCGGGGAACAGCGCCAGGAGACAGAGGAAGCGCTGCGGGCGGGGCGGCTGCGGCTTTTGTGCGCAACGTCCTCCATGGAGCTGGGAATCGACGTGGGCGAGATTGACCAGGTGCTGCAGGTGGGCTGCCCTCACACGATCTCAGGAACCATGCAGCGGCTGGGCCGGGCGGGGCATAATCCGGCCCGCACCAGCGTGATGTACCTGTTTCCCAGAACGGCGGCGGAGTGCGTGCAGTGCGGGATGACGGCGCAGCTGGCGTGGGAAGGGAAAATAGAGCGGCTGAATCCGCCGGAGGGCTGTCTGGATGTGCTGGCGCAGCATCTGGTATCCATGGCGGCGTTTCGGGGCTATGAGATCGACGAAGTGATGAAAGTCCTGCCCAGAGCTTGGCCCTTCCGGAATGTGACCAGGGAGGATGTAGAATCTGTTCTGGGAATGCTGGCGGGAGATTATGAGCATAAAAGGGACATTCCCGCGAGACCCCGGATTCTGTACGACAGGATTCACGGGCGGGTAGAGGGGGACGCTTACAGCAGGATGCTGGCGGTCTCCGCCGGGGGAACGATTCCGGATAAGGGCCTGTATACCGTGCGCACGGAGGAGGGCGTAAAGGTGGGGGAGGCGGACGAGGAATTCGTCTATGAGACCAGAAAGGGAGATCGCTTCCTTCTGGGAGCCTTTGCCTGGAGGGTGACAAGCATCGGCCGGGACACGCTGACCGTAGTTCCGGCGGCGGCAGAGGGCGCGCGGCTTCCCTTCTGGAAGGGGGAGCTGAAGGGCAGAAGCAAGGAGACCGGAGCGGCCTTTGGCAGGATCCTGCGTGGGCTCCAGGAAGCGGAGGACGACGGAAGGCTGCCGGAAGCCCTGGAGAAGCTGGGACTGGATCCGCCGGCGGTAAGGCAGGCCGCGGATTACCTGAGACGGCAGATTAAGGCGACGGGGGGACTGCCGGATGACCGGACAATCCTGGCGGAGCATTTTCGGGATTCGTCCGGCAACAGCCAGCTGATGATACACTCCGTCTTCGGACGGCAGATCAACAGTCCTCTGGCGCTACTGGCCGCCGGAGCCGCGAAGCGTGAGATGGGGGTCAATGTGGGAAGCGTGGACGAGGAGGACGGTTTCCTGCTCTACTCCTATGGAGATAAGACCGTGCCGGAGGGGCTGCTCTATCGGATTGACGCCGAAAGGACGGAGGAGGTGCTTTCCGCGATTCTTCCGGAGACGCCCGTTTTCAACATGGCCTTTCGCTATAACTGCGGCCGGGCGCTGATGATGGGCGTCCGGGGAAATGGCAGAACCCCGCTCTGGCTGCAGCGGCTTCGCAGCGCGGAGATGCTGGATCAGGTTGTGAGGGAGGCGGGGCATCCTCTGATCCGGGAGACACGGCAGGAGTGCATGAGGCAGCTCTGGGACGCAGAGGGCGTCCGGGAAATTCTGGAGAAAATCCGGGCAGGCGAGATCCGGGTTCGGGAGGTTTATACGGAGACCGCGTCCCCTATGTCTCTGCCGCTGCAGTGGAGCCAGGAGGTGGCGGTCATGTACGATTACGCGCCTACGCCCCGGGGAATCCACGCGGCGGTGGAGGAGGCGCTGAGCCGGGAGCAGGAGCTGATACGGCCGGGGAGCGAGGAGCTTGCCCGGCTGCAGGAGCGGGAAAAGCTTCCGGAGGATGAAAAGCAGCTGCATTCGCTTCTGATGACGGAGGGGGATCTGACAGCAGGGGATTTGGATATTCCCGTGGAATGGCTGGAGAAGCTTGCAGCGGAGGAGCGGGCTCTATATCTGGAGCAGGGTCTTTGGATCGCCGCGGAGCAGCGGGAGGAGTATGAGGAGGCGCTGGAGGATGCCGGGAGCGAAAGCGCATCGGCGATTGTCCGCCGGATGCTTCGCTACCGGGGAGGGGCTTCGGCTGCCCAGACGGCTGCGCGGTATGGCTGGACGGAGGAAGAGGCCAGGGAGGTATTGGAGAAGCTCTGCAGGCGGAGCGAGGCGGTCAGGCAGGAGATGGAGGCCGTCGGGCGAGACGGTGTAGAATGGGAGGCTGTAAAGCGGGAATCCCCCGCGCATTCCATATATTATCATGCTGGACTTTACAGGCGCGCCAGAACCAGAACCCTGCGAAACCGCAGGGAGGAGGTTAAGACCTGTCCGCCGGAGAATTACGCGGCGCTGCTTCTCTCCCAGGTTCGTCGTTTCGGATCGCCGGAGGAGGATTTAAGGGAGGCGGTGGCGGCCCTGTCAGGGATAGCCCTGCCTGCAGCCCTCTGGGAAGACCTGATCTTTCCGGCAAGGGTGAAAAATTACAGGGAGGGTCTGTTGGATACGCTGCTGGCCCGGGGAGAATATTTCTGGCATATGGAAGAGGGCGGGAAGCTGCGGTTCGACCCGGCGGAGGAGATCGACTGGGACGGAGAGAGAAAGATTTCCCGGGAAGAGCTGTCGGACAAGGAGCGTATTCTGGCGGAAACGCTGGAAAAGCGGGGTGCCAGCTTTTTGCAGGCGCTGAATGGGGCGCTGGGCGGCGAGTCCCCATACGAGACGCTGTTGTCCCTGACGGAAAAGGGCCTGGTATACGCGGACAGCTTTGTCCCGGTGCGGCAGTGGATGAATCGGGAGAAGCTTAAGAAGGCGGCGGTACGGCAGAGGGTCGGAGCCCGCGTGAAAGCCCTGCAGGCCGGGAGGTATGATCTGGTGCGGCCTCTTCGGACTCTGACGATACAGGAGAGGATGGATCGCTGCTTTGACCGCTGGCGGATTCTTTGCAGGGAGACGGCGGCAGCCTGCGGACTTCCCTGGCAGGAGGCGCTGCAGCTGCTGCGGGTACAGGAGTACACCGGACAGGTGAGGCGGGGATATTTTGTAAAAGGACTTTCCGGGGCGCAATTTATCCGCAGGGATGATTTTGCGGGGGTGACGGCGGCGCTTCTGCATCCCCGGGAGGATATTATCTGGCTGAACGCGGCGGATCCCATACAGCCTTGGGGGAAGGTGCTGCCCCACGGCGAGGGAAGGGGATTTCTCAATGTCCCGGGAACGCTGGCCGCCTTCCGCGGCGGCTGTCCCGAGGCGATCTTCGAGCGGCAGGGAAGCGTTTTAAGGGTTTTGGAGCAGGAGAAGGCGGAGGAAAATTTATGCCTCTTTGCGGAGGAATTTCACAGGGGAAGAATCCTGCCCGGAAAGAAGCGCGTCGTCGTAAAGGAATACCCGTCGGAGGCCGCGGCGGCGCTGGAGGCGGCTGGGTTCCTGCGGGAGATGCAGGATTATACCCTGTACAGGTAGGCCAAGTAGGGAAGCGCAAAAACTGCCGCAGAAGAAATACCGACAAACGCGAAAAGCGAGGTGAAAAAGGATGAGCTGCCGACCGATAGAAAAAGAGGACAGACAACCGAATAGTGACAGGACGGCTCCGCGCAGGATCGGCTGGGAGAAGCTCGTCGCAGGAATCATTATGTTCCTGGTAACGGTCGTAATGGCGGTTCGGATCAGCGATTTATGGAGAGACGACTGGCAGGAAAAATCGAAGAGCGACTGGACTCAGATGAGAGGAAACGACGGAAAATTTTGGCAGGGGACGCCGGATAATGGGGTTTACGCGGATAAAGAGGGCGTAGAGCTGCGGATCTACTATCAATATTTTTATGATGGAGACGGCAGGCTCTCCAGGATCAATACGTTTCATCCTCATACAAATTATGAGGATGTATGGGTTTTGTCGAATGAGGAGACCTGTCAGTATGACAGCCGGGGAAGGGTAAGCGTGCGGCAGGAGACGCAGGGAGATACGAAAAAGGTTTATGAGTATACCGCGGAAGGATATACGGAGACTGAATCCAGCTCCTACGCCTCCGCCGGGAGAGTCGCAAAATATGACCAGGCGGGGAACCAGATTTATTTCCGAAACGCCGTCAACTATCGATATCCCCATGTCACCCGCTCCGAATATGACGAGAAGAATCGCCTGGTGAGAAAAACGCTGGAGGTAGAGGGGAAAGAACCCTACGGCGTGCCGGAGTATGTGACCTATACAGCGGAGTACGATGAAGAGAATTACAGGTCAGTGGAAACGGAATATGACAGTCAGGGAAACATCGTATACATATGGCACAGTACCTATGACGCAAACTGGAGCAAGACAGGGAGCGTGTGGTACGTGCCGGAGGGATACCATCAGGACGAAGAGTTAGAAGGCTATACACAGGGGAAAGAATCGGGGGAATATGCCCCGGATCGGGGATCGGAAGACCATACACAGGGAAAGGAATCGGAGAGTTATGACCCGGACGGAGGAATCCAAGCGCATACCTCGGAAAAGGAATCGGAGAGTTATGACCCGGACGGGGGAATCGAAGCGCATGCCCCGGAAAAGGAATCGGGAAGCCATGCCCAGGATGGATGGGAGGAGTACGGTACGATGGGCTACTGGAGGTATGTATCCGACGGAAAGCTCCTGGAGGAGATGGAGAACTCCCCCGGGCAGAACGGCGGAAACGACAGCGAGTATACAGCCTACGATTACGACGGCAACGGGAACTGTATCCTGGAGCTGAAGGTATACTCGAAGAGTTACGCTTATTTATACCGATATGTTTACGACGGCGAGAACCGGCTGACGGAACGATACGACTATAATCTGGATGAGGTAAGATCCTGGGAGGTGCTGCAGTGCGACGGCAGCAGGCTTACGATTCAGGTCACCGATGACGAGATCTTACGTATCACGCGAACCTCGCCGGACGGCGCGCTGATCAACCGATTTGTCTACGGTGAGCGGGAGCTGGAAATACAGCAGACCCCGGAGGAAATTGTAAGCTGGAAACGGGAACCCTCTTCGCAGGAGAAGGAATCTTATCTGGAAACTTTGTAGGATGAAAAGGATTTTGAATTACGAGCAGTAATTTTTACGGTCGGCATATTTTGCTCATAGCGCAGACATTTCACAGAGCGGAATCAAGGTGATTTAAGTGAAAAACAGACGAGGAGGCAAACGATGGATCAGGCGATTGTAACGCTGAAAAAAGGAGAGGGGCGCACGCTGAAGGCGGGCGGTATGTGGGTATACGACAACGAGATCGAGTCCGTTCTGGGCAGCTTCGAGAACGGCGATATCGTAGAGGTACGGGACTTTGACGGCTACTGCATGGGCAGGGGATTTATCAACACGAAATCAAAAATCACGGTGAGAATGCTGTCCCGCAGGAAGGATGCCGTCATCGACGCCGCTTTTTTTGAGCGGCGGGTCAGGGACGCCTGGAATTACCGCAAGGAGACGATTGATACCTCCAGCTGCCGTGTGATCTTCGGGGAGGCGGACTTTCTGCCGGGAATCGTTGTGGATAAATTTGCCGACATACTGGTGGTGGAATCCCTGGCGCTGGGCATCGATCGATGGAAGCTGACGATCGTAGAGGCGATCAAAAAGGTCATGGCGGAGGACGGTGTCAGAATCCGAGGCGTTTATGAGCGCAGCGACGCCAAGGTGCGACTGCAGGAAGGGATGGAGCGCAGCAAGGGATTTATCGGAGAACCCTTTGACACAAAGATAGAGATTATCGAGAACGGCGTGCGATTCATTGTTGACGTAGAGGACGGACAGAAGACGGGCTTTTTCCTGGATCAGAAAAACAACCGGGCGGCGATTCAACGTCTCTGCAAGGGAAAGCGGGTTCTGGACTGCTTTACCCATACCGGCTCCTTTGCCCTGAACGCCGGAATCGCGGGCGCGGACAGCGTTTTGGGGGTAGACGCGTCCCAGCTTGCCATCGACCAGGCGGAGGAGAACGCAAGGCGCAACGGCCTGGAAGACAGGGTAAAATTTCGCTGTGCGGACGTCTTTGAACTTCTTCCCAAGCTGGAAGCGGAGGGAGAACGGTATGACGTTGTAATCCTGGATCCGCCCGCCTTTACCAAGTCACGAAATTCCGTGAAAAACGCGGTAAAGGGGTATCGGGAAATCAACCTCCGGGGAATGAAGCTGGTAAGGGACGGCGGCTTTCTGGCTACCTGCTCCTGCTCGCATTTCATGGAGCCGGAGCTTTTCGCAAAAACCGTGCGGGAGGCGGCAGCAGGGGCGCACAGACGCCTGCGCCAGGTGGAATTTCGCACCCAGGCGCCGGATCACCCGATCCTTTGGGCGGCGGATCAGTCGTATTATTTGAAGTTCTATATTTTTCAGGTGTGCGGCGAACGCTGAGGCGTTCGCCGGAACGGTAGAACCGAATAGTGCGGGAAATGCCGGATTTATGCGGAACGGGGGGATTTTGTCAAAGGCGGGGATTGACAGGCATTTTCTATTGCCTGGAGTTTGCTTCATGGGTATCCATATTTTCAAGAGCATATTCACAAGCCTGCAAGACGAAGCTTGAAAATGTTACCTCTTGGTTTTTAATGGCGTTTTCGATTTTATCAATCAAAAATACGGGGAAACGGATTGTCTTATTTTCCGTTTCCTTTTTGTTTGGTTTTAACTGGAAAGACATTTTGCAATACCTCCTTATAAACCCATAATAGTGCAAAATGGACTTGAAATATGCATTGCAAAGTGCAGTGCAAAAAGCATTGCAGAAAAGAAAACTCTGTGATATAATGCAATTATTCAAAAAAGAGGGGGGAATGGGAATGGATCTGATAAACATATTGGACATGATGGGAACGCGGGCAGCGGCAGCAGTGCGGTGTCTGATAATTATTGCCGTCCTTGCAGCGGGTGTATTATTGCACATATTATCCGGTTAAAGGAAAACCGTGTAAACAGGGAGGGGGAAATTTGCCCTGTATGCAGAAGCTATGTACCGGAAAAGTTGAAGTTTTGTACGAATAGTGGAACGCCGATAGAAAAATACGGAGGAATAAGAAATGTTTTGTGAGAATTGTGGAGCGAAATTAGAGGATGACGCGGTAGTTTGCCCTCAGTGCGGACAGGCTGTTGCAAAAAAAGGTAAAAAAAGTAAAAGTACCGATAGCAGGGGAGTAAGCAACAATTTATTTATATCCCCGGATGAAACGTTAATTGCGACGCTGGGTAATGGATTTGCGGAAAATTTATTGTATGAAAAAATAAAAAGCTGTAAAGCGTTATTGACGGATAAACGGGTATATTTCCAGGGGATTTTCTATAGTGTGTCCGGAAAGAATCTTTCGACCCAAAAAGAGGAAATGATTGTGGATCTGGAGGATATTACCGGGACAAAATTTCGTTATGGCGCTTCCGTGATGATGAAGATTATTATCAGCCTATTGATACCGATTGTTTTATCGCTCTTATTCATACCAATAGGCGGAGTGGTAGGTGCGTTTATGTGTTTGGAAATATTTTCCATTATATACTCGGTCTTAACATATCTGAAGGGCCGCACTACCTATTTTGCAATAGAATACGCCGGGGGAAGCATTTGTTTTGATGCAACCATAGTTGGTCTTGCAGAGGTAAGGGATTTTCAAAAACAAATACGACGGGCAAAGGATGCTTTAAAAGGGAAATAGAATAATGTTTTGTAGTACTTGCGGAAAACAGTTGAGCGAGGGCAGCCGGTTCTGCCCTCATTGCGGAAATCAGAAAGAAAACACCGAAAACCAGGATAGGAAAAAAGATATTGACACACCTGGTTTTAAGCTGGGAAAAAGCGATAAGCGCGCCTATGAAATAGAGATAAAGGGGGCGCAGATTATTTTCCGAGGGGAATTTTGGTATTTGGAAAACAAGGAATTTAAGAAATGCCGTAGCGGGCAGGAAACAGCGCTTGCGCAAAAATTTATCGGTATGGGCTATCTTGCGAAACGCTCTTATAGAAAGTGCCTTCAGTTCGTTTTTCTGGGGTCTGCTTTGGAAATATTAAAAGCGATTGTTGATACCGTTTCCGGCTGGATAGATAAGGCGAATAATTATTTACAGTGGATAGACAGGGAAATCAGTCTGCCGGACGGGGTAAATATAGCAATGAATACACTTGCTGTAATATGCCTTTTGCTGGCGGTTATGTATCTGTTTTCCAAGAAAAAGGTGATTGAAATATCTTTTGTGGATAAAAGAATCTGCGTTCCTGAAAAGAGTATGTCGCAGCAGGAATACAGTATGCTGTATCATAATATAGTCAACGCAAAGAAGGTGCAGCAGGGCTGTTAATGCGCCCGCGCAGACGGTATTTCCAGAAATTCGGAAAGAGTAAGCCTGGAGTCTTCTCTTTTCAACTGTTTCCGGTTATTGTATCAGCTTAGTCAGGTTTGTCCAATTTGCATCATATCCCATTTTTCCATTACCTGCTGAATAGTAGCTTTTAGCTTGTCAATCTGAACCGGCTTTGCGATGTGGGCGTCCATGCCGGAGACGATCGCTTCCCGCACATCGTCCACAAAGGCGTTGGCGGTCATTGCGATAATTGCGATTTCCTTCGCCTGGGGATGGCTGCTGCTGCGAATCGTTCTCGTGGCTTCGTATCCGTCCATAACGGGCATCTGTACATCCATCAAAATCAGGTCAAACCGGCCGGGCTCGGAGGTGGTAAAGAGATCGACGGCCTCCTGACCGTTGGAGGCGGTGTCGCAGTCCGCACCGAGCGAGCTGAGTATCTTGACCAGAATAATCCGATTGACCTCGATATCGTCCACGACGAGAATATGCCTGCCCGTAAAAACGGCTGACTGTGTATCTGCCGCCTTTTTCGAGCCGCCCATAACCCGGCGGATCGCATCCTTGAAAGTACTCATAAAGAAGGGCTTCGGCATAAAGTGGTTCACGCCGATTTCCTTCGCCTCGGCTTCAATGTCGCTCCAGTCGTAAGCGGTCAGGAGCAGGATAGGGATCCTGTCCGAGTAATTCTTGCGGATCAGGCGGGCGGTTTCCAGCCCGTCCAGATCGGGCATCTGCCAGTCGAGCAGAATCAGGTCGTAGGGATGGCCTGCCTCCCGGTTGGAGCGCATCATGTCAACGGCGGTCTTTCCGTCGGTGGCGTAGTCGGTGGCGACTCCCGTTTTTGCCATGGTCTTGACAATGTTTTTACAGATATCCTCGTCGTCGTCCACCGCGATCATTCTGGTTACCTTGAATTCATCCCAGAACCTGGGGTCGTCGTCCTGCTCCTGAATACGCAGCTCCAGCTCCACCGTAAAGGTGCTGCCGCGGCCCGGTTTGCTCTCCACATGAATCACGCCGCCCATCAAATCGACGAGGCTCTTTGTGATAGCCATACCAAGTCCGGTGCCTTGGATCTCGTTGGTAATCTTCGTCTCCTCCCGGGTAAAGGGCTCGAAGATAACCTTCAGGTAATCCTCGCTCATGCCGAGGCCGTTGTCGCTGACGGTAAAGCGGATGCGGCTGTAGCTGCTGACGGCCTGGGGAAGCTCCTCCACCCGCATCTGGATGGTTCCGTTTTCCGGAGTGTACTTCACGGCGTTTGAAAGCAGATTGATCAGAATCTGGTTGATCCGCATCTTGTCGCCCAGCAGATGCTCATGGTTCAGGCGGGAGACAAAAATGTCGAAGGTCTGTTTTTTCGCGTTGGCCTGGGGCCGGGTGATGGTATTGATCTCATCGATGATAGCGGGCAGCTTTATCTCAGCGATGTTTAAGGTAGCTCCGCCGCTCTCGATTTTATTCATGTCCAGCACATCGTTGATGAGGCCCAGCAGGTGCTGGCTGGCGGCGTCAATCCGCTCGACGTATTCCTGTACCATCCGGGGATTCTCCGTTTCGTTTCGCAGCAGGGAGAGGAATCCGATGATAGCGTTCATAGGGGTACGGATATCATGGCTGACGCTGCTCAGGAAGGCGCTCTTCGATTTGCTGGCCGCCCGCGCCATGTGAAGCGCCTCGGTCAGCTGATCCTGAGACTTTCTTTCCTTCGTCCGGTCGGAAAGGTACGCCACGCATTTGACGCTGTCCTGGAGATCGGTACAGTATGCGTTTTCCAGGAAATAGCGGTATTCGCCGGTTTTCGGGTTGATCCGCTCGGTGGATCGGGGCGTTGTCGATTCCCCGGGCGTCAATGCCCGTATCTGCCTGAAAAAGGCCTCCGCAGCTTCGGCGTCCGTGCGCCGGTCGGAGTCCCGAAGATAACCGACCAGTTCTTCCGGCGGAACGCCGAGCACTCTCTCCGCGTTGGGGCTGACATACTCCAACTGCTCCGTCTCGTGGTCAAACATCATGTACACATCGTCTGTATTATGGGAAAGATAGGTGGTAAAGATATCAAACATCTTAGCCTGGTAGTCGATCGTCTGATCCTTGGCCTGTATCTCCCGCTGAGTACGCATTACCAGGAGAACGAACACTCCGCAGACAACCAGAATCAGACCGAGCAGCCAAAGAGTCGCCTGCGTGTTCTGCAGAATATGATCCGTTTCGCTGCGGATTGCAGTTACCGGAACGATAGAGACCAGCGTCCACTCCGCCTCGCTTTCGATCGGGACATAGGTATAGAGATAGGCACCTCTGTCCCCGTCGAATACGGTGCTGCCCGACTTCCGCGTGAGAAGCGCTTCCTGAAAGTTGTCGATGTACGCCTGCTCGCCGTAGATATCGGCTATGATATCAAAAATATTTTCGTGAATATCGTTGCGGATAACATCGACGGAACGCAGCAGGATCTCCCCTTCCCGATTGACAAGATAGGACAGACCCTGATCCCCGTAGAAAGAAAGCGAGAAGGCCTCGGAAACCTTGCTTCGGTCGTAGCTCTTTGTGATTACGCCCTTATGCCCGTTGGCAAAGGTAAAGGTTTCGTAGTAGCCGAACCGCGGGATACCGGAGAAGAAGCCGATATAGGTGTCCCGGACGCCGCTGCCGCTGAGGGAGCTGTAGACCTCCAGCTGTTCCTCGGTCAACTGGCGGGAGCCCTCAAAGTAGGTGCAGCACACCCAGGCCTCGTCGAGGCAGGTTACCAGATAAGTCGCGTCTATCTCGTTGAACAGTCCTAAAAGCCGATCGACATCCTCCGGAGTCTCAGGCGTAAACTGGCTGAAATAGCTTGCATAGCTGTGCAGGCGCTCCTTGTCCGCGGAAATAAAGGTATCGAGCGCCTGTCGCTGCTGCAGAGTTACGTTCATAACATCCTGAACCGCGTTGGCCTGCAGATTTCTCCGCAGCTGTTGAACATAACCGATTCCGACCGCTAAAATGGTTCCCATACAGACTATAATTAAAGTAATCAGCAGTAGGCGCTGTTTTTTCCTGAGCTTTTCCAGCATACCGGATCCCTCCGTAGTTCTTTTTACCAAATACCAGTATAGCTTATTGGCCGAAAATTGCAAGTTTCGGAGGAAAAATTGTGCCGCTTGTAATTTTATGGCCTATCCGGTATAATGAATTTTGTGAGGTGCCCGACGAAGTGGGCGGCCCTATTAAGCGGGAGTTGTGGCTGCGCGCTGTCTGCCATAAACTGATAATATACAAAAAGCGGCGCAGAAATGAGGGAAAAATGGATATCAAAGAGCAGATCAACAAGATGGTGGAAAAGATCACAAAGGACGAGAGTCTGAAGGAGCAGTTTCAAAAGGAGCCTGTAAAGGCGGTAGAGAAGGTTCTTGGCGTAGACCTGCCGGATGAGCTGGTAGAAAAGATTGTTGCCGGAGTAAAGGGTAAGATTACGGTTGACAAGCTTTCCGATGCGGCCGGATTTCTGAAAAAGATGTTCTAAGAAACGACGCCCGCCTTGAGGAACCTGCCTCAGGGGAATTAAGGCGGGCGATCGTTCTATTTTTTTACGCAAAAAGCGAAATACTCGTTTTTATCCGTGTTGAACAGCAGGCTGTAGGGCGGATATTGCTTATCGGTGATAAACAGCTTTGAAACCTGCGCGAAGGTCAGTAAATCCGTCTTTACAAGCTTATGATTTTCTGTCAGCGCAAAATGTACAGAAATGCAATTTATAAAGCGCTGGGAAAGCAGGGCCATAGCCTCGGCTACCGTTTTATCGATTCTTGGAAGCTGATGGCCCAGCATCTCGCCGAGCATATTCAGGATCATCTTTTCCTCGTAGATCAGGTAAGCCTGCATTGTCTTTTGCTCCGCGGAACGGAAGGTCAGGCGGTAACAGAGAGATTTACCGGATGCGAAATCTTCCCCGCTGTAGTATTTGGTAATAATATGAGCCTTTACTCCGAACAGGTCGAACAGCGCCTGAATAATTGCCTTTTCCAGGTAAGGCAATTCGTCCTCGGCGGGATTATACATCCATTTATTCATAGTGTGGCCGGTGATCGCATGATCCTCAATCATAACATGACCGTTCAGCCAGCCCACGCAGATCCCCAGAAAGTGCTGGACGGATTCCACGGAATAGTTGTGCTCCTCCATCTCCGCCTCAAGAGCGGGAAGCGTAACGTCCCGAAGAGTGTCGTGCAGGCGTTTGTGGATGGCGTAATTACTGTAGCCGATGGACTGCATATAGGCTTCCTCATCGGCGAAATGCTTCAGGGTATAATTTTTAAAATATTTGATTCCCTCCCGGCAGGCGTGCTGCTGCTTTGCGGGATCCTCGTTCAGACTGATAAGCTTGCTGACAATAGAAAAAAGGCGGCGGTGCGCGTTATCGATGCTTTCTACGCCGATGTTAAAGCGGTCGTTCCATTTTATCTCATTCACAGGAAAAAATTCCTCCCTTCGCTCCCCTTCCTGACGGTAGAATTCTCGCGGAGCATGAATTTTGTTATTCTTTTGTCTGAGGAAAAGCAGTATAATCAGTTTAGCACACTTTAACGAAGGAGACAATCAGGGATTTCTGAAAAACGACAGGCCCACGGGAGAAGGGGATTATGCGCCGCCTGTAACGCCGGAGACGGCGCGGATGCCGGAAGGCCTGAAAAGGTTACAGGTATGCCGAATTTGAAGGAATGATTGAATCCGGCGGGGAAATACTTATCGAGGGGACAGGATGTAGAGAGCCGGAAATATAAAGCAGGAGACAGAGTCGGGACGGAATGAAAAGGACAAGGAAGAAAGCGAAGAGTAATGTAATAGCGACGTTGACAGCGGCAGCGGCGGTGATTTTGGTCTTTGCGGCGGTCGGCATGAGCTGGCAGGCGCTGCGGGGAGAAGACGGCGGCGGGGAAACTGCAGCCCCGGGGACGGAAGCAGGGATAGAAAGCAAAGGAGGCGCGGTTCCGGGGGCGGACGGCAGCGACAGTGCACAGGAAAGCGGTGACGCAGAGACGGGAATTGAAACCGGCAGCAGTAGCGCACAGGGAGGCGGTGACGCGGCATCGGGGACGGGAAGCGGGGACGGCGGCGATCCGGGAGCAGAGCCCGGGGCAGGGAGCGAGAGCAGTAACACTCAGGAGAGCGTCGGCAGTAACGTCGGCGGCAGCCCGGAGGCGGAAGCCGTCGAAGCCCTTCTGGCGGAAATGACCCTGGAGGAGAAGGTTTATCAGCTGTTTGTCGTATATCCTTCCGCGATCACCGGAGTCCGGAAGGTAACCGCCGCAGGCGAAAAGACAAGGCAGGGACTGGAAAAGTACCCTGTGGGAGGTCTGATCTACGATAAGTCGAATATGGTCAGCAAGGAACAGGTACGGGAGATGCTGGAGAAGGTGCAGACCTATACGAGAATTCCGCTGATTCTGACCTGCGACGAGGAGGGCGGACGGGTGAGCCGCCTGATGAGTACGGTGGGAACGACGCAGGTCGGGCCGATGTTCGAGTATCGGGAGGAGGGAACATCGGTAGCCAGGGAGAACGCGGGGATTATCGCCGGGGATTTAGTGAGTCTCGGCTTTAACATGGATCTTGCGCCGGTGGCGGACGTCTGGTCGAACCCGGAGAATAAGGTGATCGGCGACAGGGCCTACAGCGATGATTTCGGGCAGGCGGCGGAGCTGGTAGCTGCGGCGGTAGAGGGCTTTCGGGAGGGCGGGGTCGCCTGTACCCTGAAGCATTTTCCGGGACACGGGGATACCTCAGCGGACAGCCACTACGGTTCGGTTTATGTCTACAAGACGCTGGATGAACTGCGGGCTCAGGAGCTGCTGTCCTTTCAGGCGGGGATTGACGCGGGGGCGGACGCTGTGATGATGGGACATTTAATCATTGTGGACGTGGAGGAGGAACCGGCGCTCTTTTCTTACCGCCTTGTGACAGAGCTGCTGCGGGAGGAGATGGGCTTTCAGGGAGTTGTGATTACGGACGGCCTGCAGATGGAGGCTATGACGGACTATTACAGCAGCGGCGAGATCGCCGTAAAGGCGGTTCAGGCGGGGGTGGATATGCTGCTTTGCCCCAGGGATCTGGAGGAGGCGGCGGAGGCGCTGCTCCAGGCCGTAGAGACCGGCGAAATATCGGAAGAGCGCCTGGACGAGAGCGTCAGAAGGATTCTGACGTTAAAAAAGGAGAGAGGGATTTTATGATTACGGAAGAGATAAGGGCGGAGTTGTTTCGGCAGCAGGATGTGAAATACCGGGATTTCCAGAAAAAGCTGATTCCCACGGTGGATCCGGATATCGTGATCGGGGTGCGCACGCCCCAGCTGCGGGAGATGGCGAAACGGATGATAAAGCGGGAGGACATCGGGGAATTTCTGGGAGCTCTTCCCCATCGCTATTTCGACGAAAACCAGCTTCACGGGTTCCTGATTTCGGAGATGAAGGACTTTGATGATTGCATGGCGGAGGTCGAGCGCTTCCTCCCCTTTGTGGATAACTGGGCGACCTGCGACCAGATGTCGCCCAAGGTATTTAAAAAGCATCGCCCCGAGCTGCTCTTGCGGATTCGGGAGTGGATTGCTTCCGGCGAGACTTATACGGTGCGCTTTGCCATCGGTATGCTGATGCAGCACTTTCTGGATCAGGACTTCGAGCCGGAATACCCGGAGCTGGTCGCCGGAGTCCGGTCGGAGGAGTATTATGTCAATATGATGGTCGCCTGGTATTTTGCGACGGCCCTGGCGAAGCAGTACGACAGGATAACGCCGTACCTGGAGGAGAGGCGGCTGGAGCCCTGGACGCACAATAAGGCGATCCAGAAGGCGGCGGAGAGCTATCGGATTACAGAGGAACAGAAGGAATACCTGAGGACATTAAAGGTGCGGTAGGAGAATGCGCTTCGCCATACCGCAAAACACTTTCACAGGTTGCTTTAGAGACGGGCTTCGGCGGCGTCGGGGAAAGCGGGATGGGAGCTTACCACGGCAAGGTCGGCTTTGACACGTTTTCCCACGCGAAGAGTATTGTAGACAAGAAAACCTGGCTGGATCTGCCGATGCGGTAAGCCCTATCAGCGCGGCCTGTATGGCAGGCTGCTGAGAATGTTTTTGAAATGAATTGCGGTTGTCTATTGTCAAGGGCGGAGCATCTCTGATAGAATAGAGAAGATAAATCAGAGCGATTTCTGTTGCCAATGCGACACACGGAAGGCGCCCGATATGTATACCTGCCGGAAACGGGTATGACGTAAGACAAGGAGGACAAGCATGAAATTTCACAATGGCTGCTGGCTGTTAAAGGAGGGCTTCGGAGGTTTTTCCCCCAAGCAGGTATATGAGAGGAGGATCGGAGACAGGGAAGTAGTGCTGTGCGCGCCGACCTTTTATGTCAGAAGCAAGGGAGACACTCTGGGAGGCATCGTCCTGACGATCCGGATTACATCCCCCGCGGAGGACATCCTGCGGATGCAGGTCTGGCATCACAGGGGAGTGCGGAAGCAGGAGCCGGAATTTGAGCTGGAGCTGACGGAGGAGCTGCCGCTTGAGACGGAGGAGACCGCGGAGGAGATTATCGTAAGAAGCGGTCACTTAAGCCTTACCGTGAATAAAAATAACTGTGCCATGCGGTATGAACGGGACGGGAAGCTGTTGACGTCCCTGAATCCCGGGGATCTCGTTTATGTGAAGGAGAACTGGCGTGGGGAGGCCTACGATAAGGGAACCGGCGCGCATATGTGCGCCCAGCTGGGGCTGTCGGTGAAGGAGCTGATTTACGGTCTGGGCGAGCGCTTCAACGCCTTTGTGAAAAACGGGCAGTCCGTCTCGATCTGGAACGAGGACGGCGGAACCAGCACAGAGCAGTCCTACAAGAATATCCCCTTCTTCCTGTCGAACAGGGGCTACGGCGTGTTCGTGAACCATCCGGAGCGCGTGGAATTTGAGGCGGGGACGGAGCAGGTCAGCAAGACGGCGTTTTCCGTAGAGGGGGAGAGTCTGGACTTTTTCCTGATGGACGGAAAAGACGGGAAGGAAGTACTGGAGCGTTATACGGATCTCACGGGAAAGCCCGCCCTGCCGGCTCCCTGGACCTTCGGGCTCTGGCTGTCTACCTCCTTTACGACGGACTACGACGAGAAGACGGTGATGAGCTTTATCGACGGAATGGAGGAGCGGGGGATTCCGCTGTCCGTGTTCCACTTTGACTGCTGCTGGATGAAGGAGTTTCACTGGTCGGACTTTCTTTGGGACGACAGGGTATTCCCGGATCCGGAGGGTATGCTGCGGCGGATTAAGGCAAGGGGGATCAGGATCTGCGTCTGGATCAATTCCTACATCGGCCAGGAGTCCGCGCTCTTCGAGGAAGGAGCCGAAAAAGGTTATTTCCTGAAGCGGCTAAGCGGCGACGTCTGGCAGTGGGATATGTGGCAGCCGGGCATGGCGCTGGTAGACTTTACCAACCCGGAGGCGACGCGATGGTTCCAGGATAAGCTGGAGAAGCTGCTGGATATGGGAGTGGACTGTTTTAAGACGGATTTCGGCGAGAGGATTCCTACGGACGCGGTCTATTATAACGGGGCGGATCCGGTGAAGATGCATAATTTTTATACTTATCTGTACAACAAGGCGGTGTATGAGCTGCTGGCAAGAAAGAAGGGGAAGGAGGAGGCCATCCTCTTTGCCCGCTCCGCTACGGCGGGCGGCCAGAAGTTTCCAGTGCATTGGGGCGGGGACTGCTGGTCGGATTATGAGTCGATGGAGGAGAGCCTGCGTGGCGGGCTGTCCCTGACGACCTCCGGGTTTGGCTTCTGGAGTCATGATATCGGGGGCTTTGAGAGTAAATCCACGCCGGATGTCTATAAGCGCTGGTGCGCTTTCGGGCTGCTCTCCACTCACTCCCGGCTTCACGGCTCTACCTCTTACCGCGTACCCTGGCTGTACGACGAGGAGAGCGTGGATGTGGTACGCTTCTTTACCCGGTTAAAGGCTTCTCTGATGCCGTATCTTTACCGCAACGCGGTCGAGACCGCCCGGACAGGGGTTCCCATGATGCGGAGCATGATGCTGGAATTCCCGAAGGACAGAAACTGTGATTACCTGGCCAGTCAGTATATGCTGGGAGATTCCCTGCTGGTCGCCCCTGTTTTCAACGAGGAGGGGATAGCGGAATATTATCTCCCGGAAGGAGTCTGGACGAACTTCCTGACCGGAGAGGCGCGGAAGGGCGGCAGATGGCATCGGGAGAAGCAGGATTACCTCAGTATCCCTCTGTATGTAAAGCAGGGAAGTATTTTAGCGGTAGGCGCCTGCGAGGACGGGCCGGTCTACGATTACGCCCGGGACGTGACCTTCCGGGTATATGAGCTCCCGGAGGGCTCGGAGGCGGAGACCGTTGTCTACAGCGGTGACGCTCATCCGGAGACGAGGATCCGGGTACGGCGGACAGAGGAAGGGTATCAGATCTGCGTGACAGGAGAAAAGCCCTGCGGGGTAGAGCTGATGAATCTGGGAGACGAGGCTTCTGTGGTCGGGGCTGACAGTCTGACGCGGGGCGAAGATCTTGTGCTTTCCTTCGAGAAGGGCGGAGAAGCGGAGATCAGGGTTTAGCGGCAGGAGCGGCCAGGCAGAGAGGAAGCGGAAGGCTCTGAGGCAAAGAAGCTGTAGGTGTAAAATCGTTTAGATAAAGAAGGAAGGAAAGCCGGACGGAAAAGAGAAATCCGTAGGAGTTGGTCGGCGGTATTGAAGAAGAAAAACGGCAGGAGCCAGACGGCGGCAGGGGAAGGGAAACCGCAGAGGTCGGCGGTATTGAAGAAGGGAAACGGCAGGGGCCGAGCTGCGATACGAGAGAAGAGAAAGAGGAAGCCGCGGGAAAGCAGACGCGGCGGTCGAGGAGGAAAAATGGCCAGGAAATATTTCGATATGGATCGGTATCAGGCGCTGGCGCGTCAGGCGGCGGCGGAAGGAGCGGTGCTTCTGAAAAACGACAGGGAGGCGCTGCCGCTGGCGGAGGGCAGCAGGATTGCCCTGTTCGGGCGCTCTCATTTTAATTATTATAAGAGCGGCACCGGATCGGGAGGACTGGTAAATACAAGGTATGTGGTAAGTATTGCGGAGGGGCTGAAAAAGGGGTATCAGATTGACAAGACCTTGGAGGGCTGCTATGCGGAATGGTTGAAGGAGCATCCCTTTGACGCCGGTCAGGGCTGGGCGCAGGAGCCTTGGTTCCAGGAGGAGATGCCGCTGGAGCCGGAGACGGTCGGGCAGGCGGCTCGGGAAAACGAGGCGGCGATAATTATCCTTGGCAGAACGGCGGGGGAGGATAAGGATAACAGCGCCATGCCCGGCAGCTATCTTCTGGATCCGCTGGAGGAGCGGATGCTGGAGCTGGTATGTAAGGCTTTCCGGCGGACGATTGTACTGTTGAACGTAGGAAATATTATCGACATGAAATGGGTGGAGCGGTATGATCCCGCGGCGGTATTGTATCTCTGGCAGGGAGGCCAGGAGGGCGGCAACGCGGCGCTGGATGTACTGACGGGAAGAGTCAATCCCAGCGGGCGTCTGACGGATACGGCGGCCCGGGATATTCAGGATTATCCGGCGGCGGAGCACTACGGGGACGACCTGAAAAATATCTATGCCGAGGATATTTATGTGGGGTATCGCTATTTTGAAACCTTTGCCAGGGATAAGGTACTCTATCCTTTCGGATACGGCCTTTCCTATACGACCTTTCGGAGGGAGGTTCTGGGGCTGAGGGAGACTGCGGCCGACGGAAAATCCGGCAGCGGAAGCGTCGCCCTGGAGGTGAAGGTAACCAATACCGGCAGCCTGACCGGCCGGGAGGTCGTACAGGTTTACTGCGGCGCGCCCTCCGGCAGGCTGGGGAGACCGGCGAGGGCGCTGGCAGGATTTGCAAAGACGGCTCTTCTGGAGCCGGGTCAGGAGGAGATCCTGACGCTGGAGATTCCCTGGAGGGAGCTGGCGGGCTATGATGACGCGGGAGTAACCGGAGCGAAGTCGGCCTGGGTATTGGAGGCCGGGGAGTATCGGTTTTATCTGGGCGGGGATGTGCGCAGCGCGGAGTACTGCGGCAGCCTGTGGGTCGAGGAGCTGACCGTAGCGGAGCAGCTGCGGGAGGCGATGGCACCTGCGGAGAGCTTTGAGAGGATGAAGGCGGGCCGGGAGGCTTCGGAAGAGTCCGCGGCAGGCAGCAAAAAGATCGGAATGGAGCCTACAGAGGGGCAGGCAACAGGCATCAACCCCGGTCAGCGCGCGCTCCTCTGGGAGCAGGCTCCCGTCCGCAGCGTCTCTCCCATGGAGCACCGGAACCAGGCGCTGCCGAAGGAAGTCCCTTACGCGGGAGAGCAGGGCTATCGCCTGCAGGACGTGGCGGAGGGCCGCGTTTCCATGGAGGGATTTCTCTCCCAGCTTACGGACGAGGATCTCTGCTGTCTGGTAAGGGGCGAGGGGATGTGCAGCCCCAAGGTAACGCCGGGTACGGCTTCTGCCTTCGGCGGGATCACGGAGCGTCTGAAGGGCTTCGGGATTCCGGTTGCCTGCTGTGCGGACGGCCCCAGCGGAATCAGGATGGATTCCGGCAACATCGCCTTCGCCATGCCGAACGGAACCTGTCTCGCCTGTACCTGGGATGTAGACCTGGTCAGGGAGCTGTATTGCTACGAGGGAATGGAGCTGCGGAAGAACCGTGTCGATACGCTTCTGGGCCCCGGCATGAATATCCACAGGCATCCCTTAAACGGACGAAATTTCGAGTATTTTTCCGAGGATCCGCTGCTGACCGGAAAAATCGCCGCGGCGCAGCTGCAGGGGATGAACCGGTATGGCGTCACCGGTACGATCAAGCACTTTGCCTGCAACAATCAGGAGCGCAAGCGGAATATGGCGGAGGCGGTGGTCTCCGAGCGGGCGCTGCGGGAAATTTATCTGCGCGGCTATGAGATCGCCGTAAAGGAGGGCAGCGCCCGGTCGATTATGACCTCCTACAACCCGGTCAACCGACTGTGGTCGGCCAGCAACTATGACCTGCTGACCAGGATCCTCCGGGAAGACTGGGGTTATCGGGGGATTGTTATGACAGACTGGTGGGCAAAGGGGAACGACGAGGGCCAGGAGGCGACGGTTGGCAATCTGACCGCCATGGTGCGGGCGCAGAACGACCTGTTTATGGTAGTGCCGGACGCGGTTATGAGTATGCAGATGGATTGTCCTCTGGAGGCGCTGGAAAAAGGGGAGATCACCCGGGGCGAGTATCTGCGCAGCGCAGACAATATCTGCCGGTTCCTGCTGAGCGTACCGGCCTGGAGCAGGCAGCAGGGCGTCCGAACCGAGCTGGACGAGGAGCTGGAGAGCTGTCTGGAGGAAGACGGGGACGTGATCCTGGATATGGAGAACTGGGAGCTGGAGGAGGAGCTGATTTTTACCGGAGAGAGCTTCGATACCGGGAAGGGCAGCACAACCCGCCTGCAGATTACCGTAAGGGACAGAGGATGGTATCAGATGGAGCTGACCTGCCGGGTAATCGAGGGGCTCAGCGCTCTGGCGCAGGTATCGGCGAGCGTTATTGTGAATCATTTTTCGATTGGGACGGTAACGCTGACCGGGGAAGATACGGAATGGAGGACAGTGGTTATGAAGTATCCGGTGCGGATTCCGGGAACCACCTTCCTTCTGAAGACCTTCTTTGCGCAGAGCGGTATGGAGATTCGGGAGCTGAAAATCTCGAAGGCGGAAGAAAAGCAAAAGACCGAATAGCGGCAAGGCGAAACGAGCCCGCGGAAATTCAGGGATTTTGACAACCTGAATTTCCGCGGGTATTTTTCGTGATATCAAAATCAAAAAGCAGAGTCTATCATCCAAATTTTATTATTTCAATATCAGGGGTAAAAAATTTTGCTGTGAAATGAAAAAAACCTGTTGACAGCTAACTGATTATGCTGTATATATAACATATGAACAGTTGAAAGAGGTGGCCACTTTGAAACTATTACAAAATTCAGGAGTTCCGATTTATCAGCAGATAGCGGATCAATTAAGAGCTGATATTCTGGCAGGCAAGCTGAAGGAAGGGGATTATCTCCCCTCGATCCGGGGGCTGGCAAGGGATCTGAAGATCAGCGTGATTACGACGATGAAAGCGTATGAGCAGCTGGCGGAGGAGGGTCTTGTGACGGCGGCGCAGGGAAAGGGGTTTTATGTAAACGCCCAGGACAGCGAGATGCTGCGGGAACAGCACGCCAGAAAGGTAGAGGAAGCCTTGTCGGAGGCGATCAGGGCGGCGAAGGTCGCGGGGATAGGGAACGAGGAGCTGAAAGAAACCCTGGACGCGCTGCTGCGGCTGGAAAACGCATAAAATCGGAATGGAAAAGGAGATCGATATGGAAGTAAACAGTGTTGTCAAAGGAGAAAACATACTGAAAAAATTTAAGGGCTTTGAGCTTTCCGTGCCGCAGCTGCGGATCCCGAAGGGCTACGCTACGGCGCTGATCGGGGAGAACGGCGCGGGAAAAACGACGCTTCTGAATCTGCTGACGGGAATCCGCCTGGATTTCAAGGGCGTTATCCGCTATTTTGATAAAGAGGAAAAGCTGAGCGGAAGCGTGCAGGAGCGCATCGGCTACACCGGCCCGGGGAATTATTTCCTGCCTCATTGGACGATCTGGCAGGTAGAGGAGGTCAGCGAGGTTTTATTTCAGAATTTTCATAAAGACAGATTTCGGGAAATCTGCGAGGAGCTGAATATTCCGGTGAAGGCGGCGAAGGAGGTAAAAAATCTGTCCGACGGGAACCGGATTAAGCTGATGCTGGCGGTGGTGCTGGCTCGGGACACGGAGCTGCTGGTTTTGGACGAACCCGCGTCGCCGCTGGATCCGCTGATGCGCGACAGGCTCTGCGATATCCTGCGGGACTATCTGGAAAAGGGAGGCGGGGAGCATTCGGTCTTCTTCTCCACCCACAATATTTCCGACATGGAGAATGTGACGGATTACGTCATTATTCTGGAGCAGGGAAAGATCGTGGAGGAAGGCTTCACGGAGGAGCTGAAGGAAAAGTATGTCTCGGTCAAGGGAGAGGCGGGAGACGCCGCGGCGGCGGAGAAGATCCTGTTTACCATGTCGAAGAGCGCTTACGGCTTCGAGGGAATCTGCCTGGCGGAAAATATGGATCAGCTGGCGGGACTGGATATTTCCGTGGAGACGCCTACGCTGTCGCAGATCAGCGTGGCGGTCATGAAGGCGCACACGAAGCTGCGCTAAAGGTGCAAAGATTTTCTAAGCGGCCAAGAGGGGGCGTAGCCCACCTCTTTGAGGGGGAGCAGCCCACCTCTTTGAGCAGGCGTTCTTCCGGGTTCGCATAAATTGTTTGTGCCGCCGCAAGCGGCATGGAGGTATCGAAATGAGTATCGGAAAGAGAATAAAAAGCTATTGGGTATTTACCAGTCTGTGGTATCGGCTGATTTTGTACCTGGCGGTTCCGCTGGCTATGGCGGGGGTTGTCTGGGCTTACGGATGGGCGACGGGAATTTATAGTCTCCTGCCGGTGATATTGCTTCTGATCCTGGTAGAGGTTCTGGCGGATCATTGGTTCCTGGGAGGGATTCAGGAGAAGGGCGCGGAGAAGCTGGATTACCTGAAAACCTCTCCCAGGGGAATGGAGGTTATGAAGAGCGCTCTGATTCTGGATCTTGCGAGGCGGTTTCTGGAGACACTGGCAATCCTTGTTATCTGCTGTCTGCTGTGCGGATACATGATGACGGGAGGAACCGGCGGACTTGTGAGAATAGTTATTTCCGGAATGATCGGCGGAAACGCGGAATTAAATGTATCCGGAGCGCTTGAGGCGGTGGGCGGAGCCGCAGAGATCGGCCTATCCGGGGCGATCGGCAGACTGGCGCTTCAGGCGTTTACGATCTACGGTTTTTCTGTGGCAGGTACGGTTATCACAAGATTCGGAAGCACTTTACAGATCAATTTGATTGCGGGGTATATCGCGGCGCTTCTCGGTATTTTGTGCTGTGCCCTGACTGTGGCGGGAATCTGGCCGACAGAGCCGATCTGTTTTATTATGGCTTTCCTGAGTATCGCGTCCAGCGTCCTGGCGGTAAGAATCGCTATGAAGAGAGTGAAGGAGGGTTATTATGATAAGTGATCTGAAATTGGGGTTGAAGCTTTTAAGGTACGGGCATGGGGTAAAGAATACGGTCGTCTGTTCCATTCTCATAGTATTGCTGGGAATCATAGCGGCGGTGACGGATTTATTGAGTCTGAATACAGGGGGATTGAACTTTCCCATAGGATATTTTCTGATGCTGGGGGCTATGTTCGCCATACAGCTGTTTTATTCGGTCAACGCGGCGAACCTGATACAGTCCTCGCCCCTGAAAAAGAAGCTGCAGACGTCTGTTCCGGCGGTACTGATGACATTCATCGCAATGTGCGGTTATCTGATCTCGGTTTTGGCAGGGGCGGTCGGGCTTATGATTGCGCCCGAGGCGGCGGGACATTTCTGCCAGCAGCTTTTGTACACGGTTTTGATTATGGCGACGATTCTGCTGTACGCGGCTGTGGCCTATAAGCTGTTTATCCTGAGTACGATCATGTTCTTTGTGATCTTTTTCTCCACTTTTATGTATTTTACCGACAATGGTTGGCTGAGGAGTCTGGGCGGAGGCACCGGGATGTTCTGGATGATTGCGGCGGCCGGGGTTGGGATCCTTCTGGTCTGCGGTTTCCTGTATTATCTGCTTTCTCTGGCGGTCTATAAGCGGCCGCTGTCGAAGAGGGCGCAGGCCGGGGCGCTGAGGCGGGAGATGTAGAGAGGAGGGCGATTGCGGCGGCCGAGTTTCGCGGAAAGGGACGGCGGCTGCGGGCGGGCGTTCCCATGCGGACACGCTCTCGCTTGGGGGCGGAAGCGCAGCGGTACGTAAGCAGGCAGAGTACGCCTGCTAAGTACCGGCGTTCCGCACAGTCCGCCTGAGAACGCCCGCCCGCAGCCGCCTGCTACTTTGCCAGCTGACATTCCCATGCGGATACGCTCTCGCTTGGGGGCGGACACGCAGCGGTGCTTGGCAGGCAAAGCACGCCTGCTAAGTACCGGCGTTTATACAGATTCCTCCCAGGCCGCCGTTTTTTCCAGATAGAAGAGAAGCTCCGCGGAGACTGTCGTTGTGTCCGGGGAAAACGGGGTGTCGATGGCATATCCTTTCAGCGGGAGGCCGTGCGTCCCTGTCTCTTGATCCGGCTTAAGCTGCATGATAAGAAAAGCGGCGCTTCCACTGTGAGTTTTCGGGTACGACTCTAAAAAGTCCCTGGAATAAAACTGCAGGCTGATATCCCTGCTGCACTCATACTCAATCCCGATATAGCACATTCCCTTCGGGCAGCTCTGCGTGAGCGCGGCATAGTAATTGCGTTCCATTTCCTGTAATTGCTCCTCTGTAAAGCGTTCCCGGTATTCCGCGTCGTCAAACCGCTTTCTGGCGTCCTCCCATACATCGATCAGCGTGACATTGTTTATGTGGCATTGCACCTTTTCCCCGTCATGGGCCGTAAATCGGAAGGAAAAAGGCTTTCCGATCTCCAGGGTAATTGACTTTGCCCTGTTTAACAGATGCTTCTCAAAGATCGGCTCGTGCCTTATCGTAATCGGCATATCCTGAGAATATTTGGGGAGGCGCTTCAGGTTCGCGATAGTTAAAGTGATTAACTGCAGTCTGTCCCAATCTTCCTCCTTAAGCCAGTCCGGGATGCTCCAGCCGGCATCCATCATATCGAGAAACAGCTTGATTTCCCCATAATTTTCAGAGGTCAGGTCATTGCCGCTGCCGCCCCGTATGCGCAGCTTTTTATTTCCAAGCCTAATTTCCCGCCAGCTGAAGGAGAGGGGACTTTCCGCCCCCTGTTCTTTCAGAAGCATTCGCTGTGTACGCTCCTTTTTTGGACTGCGCCTTTTCATGGAATTCGGATGGCAGGATCTGTTCGCCGGTTCAATTACGTAGAGCCTTGCCTCCTCTTCCAGCGTCATTCCGACTATATGATATTTTTTTCCGTCCCGTTCGAACGTTTTGCCAATCACAAGAAGATCCTTCCACTTTTTACTGACGCCTTCCAGGTGTGAAAATTGCATATCTGTGTCCTCCGATATAAAGACCTGTTTGTATATCTGTCATTTTCCGATACGAAAACCTGTTTGCGTACTTGTCGTCCTTTGATAAAAAACCTGCGTCAACGGCGGCGATTCCCTTTTTTCCGCATAATCCTCCGAACCAGCTTTACAATCAGCAGGATCAAAAGCGCAAGCAGCACGAGCAACAGCAGGACAACCAGCACAATAATGACCGCGTACTTATTGGGATTCCGGATCAGGTCGAGCAGGTTCCGGCTGTCCTCGACTACCTTGCGCCCGTGGAGGGAGCCGTAGAGCGCGGGGACGTTGGGGATTCCGTCGCCGTCGGTATCCGCGAAGGTCTCCAGATATTCCGCGATAGCGACCCAGGCCTTCAGCTCCTGTCCGTCGGCGGTGACGATGATGGCATCCTCGATGTTTTCGATAGGAGTGCCGTCGGCGAACTTCGGCTGAATCGACAGGATGCCGAAGGAGACGTCGGTAACCGCTCCCAGCATCTGCCCGCTGTACAGGTCGCAGACCACGCGGTAGAGCCGGTCGTCCTCAATTTCGACGCGGTTTCCGGACTCGTCGGTGAGATAGCAGTCCGTGATTTTATTCAGAATAATCCGGTGAGGATTGAACGTGAAGCTCATGCCGGAGGTATAGAGCCTTGCGGCGGTCATCAGGTCGGACACGGAGGCGTCGATTTCCGCGCCGGTCTTCAGCTCCGCGCCAGTGAGATACATGCTGATCAGGGGATAACCGGCGACGCCGTCCAGCCCGATTCCCAGCGAGTAGGCGTTAAAGACGTCCTCCACGGTAATATCCCCTGCCGCGAAGGTATCGCGGACGCAGCCGGAGGGCACAAGGGCGACCGCCACTGGGTTGGAATCCCCCGTATCGGCGTTGTCTACCGCGTATTGAAAGGAATCGGATAACAGGTTGCCCAGGTTATGATCCGTATGGGGATAATACAGATCCTCGGAGGTCGCGAAGACAATGTCATTCTGCGCCAGTACACGATCCCTGGTATAGCCGAACCGGGAGAGGTAGGAGGAGTCCACAATTTCCATAAAGCTGTCGATTTTTTCCTGGGTCGGCTGGTCGGAAGCGATTTCCGGCAGAATCGGGATCAGGGAGTAGGAGGTCATCTCCCAGCGCCCGTCGCTCTTCCGGGACATGGAGAGGGAGCCCAGGTTCTTGCCATATTCTCCGCAGGAAACGATGTAGGTGTTGCCGTGGCGGATGGGCTGGGTCAGGGTGGTGTGGGTATGGCCGCTGATGATCAGGTCGATATCCGGCACGTTTTTCGCCAGGATCTCATCCTCGGATTTTTTCTCGTCCTCGCTGGTGCCGCTGTGGGAGACGCAGACGATCATATCTACGTTTTCCTCCGCCCTGATTTTCGCCACCGTCTCCGCGGCAGCCTCCGAGGCGTCCCGGAATTTCAGGACGCAGGTAGGGGCGCAGGCCAGGGAATCGACGCCGAAGACTCCCAGCACGGCAATTTTCAGGCCGCCCTTTGTCACGACGGTATAGTCCCGAAAGCCATAGGTATCGAAAGCGTCCTTAAGCAGCTGCTGTTCTGCGGAGAGTCCTTCCGCCTCCATGGTTTTCCAGTCCACATTGCAGAGCACGATAGACGGGACGGGTTCCCCGCTGGCCGCCGCGGCGTTCAGGGCCCCGGCCAGCCCGGCGGAGCGGTAGTCGAATTCATGGTTCCCCAGGGTAGTGACGTCGCAGCCTAAGGAACCCAGCATACGGAGCTCTGCGGCCTCGCTGTCGTATATGGTCTGTACCAGAGTCCCCATGGAAAAATCCCCGGCGTCCAGGATCAGCGTATCCGGATCTCGCTCTACGGCTTCATCGATCAGCGTCTTGATCCGGGCAAAGCCGCCCAGGGTAGAAGCCTGGCCGTCCTCCACGGTGACGAAGCTGTCGAGGTGGGAATGCGTATCATGGGTAAAGAGGACATTCAGCTCCGCTGCGTCCGCGGGAGGCTGCGCCGCCTGACTGGCCGGACAAATCGAAACGAGGAGCAGGAGCGCCGCGGTCAGGCCGAGAGCGGCGCGCCGTAATATGGGTTTCAGGGAATGCTTCATAGGTGTCACCATACCTTTCTTCTTATCTTTGTGCGTTGTCGATTGAAAAATGAATTATATCTGCCTGCACTTCTCCACAATATCCGTCATCCGCCGCCACTTTCTTTCCATATCCTCAACCAGCTTGAACTGGGTTCTCGCCCGTTCCAGGTTATGATTTTCCCGATGGATTTTAAAGTAGACGTCCCCCTCCAGATAGTCCGTCAGGAAGCGGAGCCCGCATTCATAGGTTATGATTTTCGCGCCCATGGGCAGAAGCCGGATCTCATTTTCGGATAAGATATCGCCGCAGCCCTCCAGAAAGCCCTTTGTAAACGCCTCAAAGAGCGTCAGATCCAGCTCCACCAGATTCAGGTCGGTCTCGTCCTCGGCGGCGGTACTGGCGCCGAAGCGGATGGAGTCGCTGTAGTCATAGAGGGACAGGCCGGGCATCACCGTATCCAGATCGATAATGCAGAGGGCTTTTCGCGTCGCTTTGTCAAAGAGTATATTGTTCAGCTTCGTATCGTTATGGGTTACCCGCAGGGGCAGCTCGCCCTTTTGCAGAGCGTCCGTCAGAACGGAAGCCTCCTGCTGCCGGGTCAGGGCGAAGGCGATTTCCGGCGCGGCCAGGGAGGCCCGTCCCGCCCGATCCTCCTGAACCGCCCGCTGAAAGTCCCGGAAGCGGGAGACGGTGTTATGAAAATTCGGGATGGTTTCGTGGAGGGTTTCCGCCGGATAATCGGTCAGCATCCTCTGAAAGTTTCCAAATGCCGCGCCGCTGTCGTAAAAGTCCGCGGGGGTTTCCGCCTGATCCAGACAGAGCGTATCTTCGATATAAAAGAGAACGCGCCAGAAGTTATGGCTGGAATCCTCATAATAGCTTGCCCCGTCCGTCGTCCGGACAACGTTCAGCGTTTCCCGATCCGGGTCGCCGCCCCGGGCCAGGATGACGCCGCGCAGATATTCCGTGACATTTATCACGTTCTCCATCAGGAGCTGTGGATTTTTAAAAATATTGTGATTCATCCGCTGCAGAATGTAGCGTTTTTGTCCGCATCCTTCCGCCTCGCAGGTAATCAGGAAGGTATCGTTGATGTGGCCGCCGCCGTAGGGCTGGATTTCCAGCAGCCTGCCTTCCTGAAAATAATGTGAAATAACCTCCCGGATTTCGGCGTGAGCCGGATGGACTGTCTGCATGGATGATTCCTGCCTTTCCCTGATTGAGTGCCCTTGATTCCTGATAAATTCTTGTGAAGCGCGAATTCTATTGCCTGAGCGATGCCTGTTCCTGCGAAGGGCAATACTCTGCCGCTTACAGCGGGATTGATGCCGGATGACAAAATGGCACATAATACCATATCTTATATCGGCAGAAAGGTCTGTCTTCATCAGGGGGGGAGAATTTATTTTATGCTTTTGTCCGCAAAATCCTGTGATTTTGCGGACTTTCGTTATAGAAGTCCTTACTCACAGCCCTGAACAACCGCTGTACGACGCCTGTGACCATAAGCGCCGGAACTGTTACGGCGGAATTATAAAAATGCCATAAAATAAGGGAAAGAAGGCAGGTGCTTGTTGAAATTGTAAGAAAAATCAAGTACAATAGAAACCACAGAATTGATGTCTCCTGACGGAAGGGAGACCGGCGGGTCCGAGAAAAGCCAGGCGAAAAGGACATTGTCAGAAAAGCAACAGCCGCAGGAAACCCGCAGAAAGGGAAAAACGAATATGGAAAGATGGGCCAGAGCAAAGTATCAGCCGGTTCTTCCTCTGGGGGAAGGCGGAAAGAGAATTACGGGAAGCAGGGAGCATATCACGCTTTCGAAGGATGCGGCGAAGGAGGGCATGGTACTGCTGAAAAATGAAGGCGGTCTGCTGCCGTTAAAAAAGGGAAGCAAGGTGGCGTTGTTCGGCAAGGCGACCTTTGACTATGTAAAGGGCGGCGGCGGGAGCGGGGACGTAACCGTTGCCTACACCCGCAATCTGTACGAGGGCCTGCAGGAAAAGAAGGGTCATGTGGAGGTCTTTGAGGAGCTTGCGGATTACTACCGGGAAAATGTGAAGGAGCAGTACGCCGCGGGACGGCAGCCCGGCATGACGGTGGAGCCGAAGGTGCCGGAGGAGCTGTTGAAAAAGGCGAGGGCGTTCACGGACACGGCGGTGATCAGTATCTGCAGATTTTCCGGCGAGGGCTGGGATCGAAAGAGCGTTTACGACAAGAAGAAGCCAAAGGACGATATGGTCATCGCGGGGCTGGAGGAGTCCGAGAGCAAGGAGCCGGAGCTTTTTGAGGACGGGGATTTTTATCTGACCCATGCGGAAAAGGCCATGGTAGAGGCCGTAAAGAGCCGCTTCCCGAAGGTCGCCGTAGTGATGAACGTGGGCGGCATGGTAGACACGGACTGGTTCGCCGGGGACGACCGGATTCAGTCGGTGCTTATGGCCTGGCAGGGCGGCATCGAGGGAGGTCTGGCGGCTGCGGAGCTTCTGATCGGGGAGGGAAATCCCTGCGGAAAGCTGTCGGATACCTTCGCGAAGCGCCTGGAGGATTATCCTTCCACCTATAATTTCCATGAATCGGCGGATTATGTGGAATACACGGACGACATCTATGTGGGCTATCGCTATTTTGAGACGATTCCCGGAGCGGCGGAGAAAGTAAATTATCCCTTTGGCTTCGGCCTCTCTTATACGGAGTTTACCGTCTCCGGCAGGAAGGCGGAGCGGCAGGGGGACGATATTTTAGTCACCGCGGACGTCTGCAATATCGGGACAAGGGCGGGAAAAGAAGTGGTTCAGGTATACTACAGCGCGCCTCAGGGAAAGCTTGGGAAACCGGCCAGGGCGCTGGCGGCATTCTGTAAGACAAGAGAGCTTGCGCCGGGAGAGACACAGCGGGTTACGATGCGTTTTGCGGTAAGCGACATGGCGTCCTACGACGATCTGGGCAAGGCTGCAAAATCGGCTTACGTACTGGAAAAGGGCGAGTACCGCTTCTTTGTGGGAACCTCTGTCCGTGACGCCGTGGAGGCGGATTATGTCCTGACGCTGGCGGAGGACGAGGTGGCAAGGCAGCTTTCGCCGAAGATGGTTCCCGTGCAGCTTGGCAAAAGGATGCTGGCGGACGGCAGCTTTGAGGAGCTTCCCCAGGGAGAGCCGATCGATACGAACGCCAGTGTGTTCCCCGCGAAGCTGACCCAGGAGGAAGCGGGCGGGGTAACTCCGGAGGTAAGATATCGGTCAAACCGCCATCTCTGGGGACACAGGGATAACAGGCCGAGGCTGATCGACGTGGCGGAGGGAAGGCTTACGCTGGAGGAGTTTACGGCGCAGCTGCCGGAGGAGGAGCTGGCGGTGCTGCTGGGCGGGCAGCCGAATACGGGCGTGGCGAATACCTTCGGGTACGGGAACCTGCCGGACTACGGCGTGCCGAATATTATGACGGCGGACGGGCCTGCGGGGGTAAGAATCGCACCCCAGTGCGGCGTGTGTACTACGGCCTGGCCCTGCTCCACTATGCTGGCCTGCACCTGGAATCCGGAGCTGGTAGAGCGCGTGGGAGCCGCCGGAGGACTGGAGGCGAAGGAGAACAATATCGGCGCGTGGCTGACCCCCGCCGTCAACATCCACAGGAGTCCTCTCTGCGGCAGAAACTTTGAATATTATTCCGAGGATCCGGTTCTGGCCGGAAGGATGGCGGGAGCGATGGTGAAGGGAATCCAGAGCAGCGGGATCGCGGCGACGGTAAAGCACTTCGCTCTGAACAACAAGGAGACGAACCGGGTGGAGAGCGACTCCCGGGCTTCCGAGCGCGCGATTCGGGAGATTTACCTGAAGGTCTTCGAGATTATTGTAAAGGAGGCGAAGCCCTGGAGTATTATGACCTCCTACAACATCATCAACGGCTGCAGGGCCTCCGAGAACAGAGAGATGCTGGAGGATATTCTGCGGGGCGAATGGGGCTTTGAGGGAATGGTGACCACGGACTGGTGGGCGCACAGCGAGCAGTACAAGGAGGTAAAGGCCGGAAACGACGTCAAGATGGGAACCGGCTTCCCGAGGAGGCTTTTGGAGGCGAAGGAGAAGGGCGCGCTGACCCGGGAGGAGATGGAGATTTGCGCCCGGAGGATTCTGGGATTGATTTTGAAAATTGACTAAATCGGAAGAAGGATTCGAGCGCCTGATGCGGTAAGGCGGCATCCGGGCAGGCGGACGGGATCGGCGGAGGAAAGGCCTGAACAGAGTACGGATAGAAGATTGGCTGACGGAATTGGCGCGCAGAAAGCCGGTCAAAGCCTGGAAAGAAAGACGGCTGACGGAATTGGCGCGGAGAAGCGGAAAACAGGAGGACAGGATAATGGATCTGATTTTAATTATGTTCGTGGGCGGCGTGTGCGCCTATGTGGCGGGAAAGATTCTCAGCTCCGAGGAGCGCAACAAGGTCTTTAACAAAAGACCCATCGAGGTGGTGGATGTCAAGAAATATAACCGTTTTTGCGGGCTTCTGGTGATCGGCTTCGGCGTGGTGGTGGAGGTGACGATTATCGTCAGTCTGATTGTCGGGGGGATTGTCAGCCTCCTCGGTACGGTTCTGATTATCCTGGAGGCATTTGCGGTCATGAAGATCTACAATAAAAACGAGATCAAGATGTTGAAGAAACGCTAAATGGGCAGGAAGCGCGTAAGGGGTGTAAGTTTGGTAAACTTCCAATGCCAGACCTGTCGGTCTGGCATCCAAAGGCAAATATTGATTGGCAGGCGCGCCGGAGCGCGCAAAGGGGTACAAGTATGAGAGGGATTTATTTCGATGGAGAAAGGGCGGTTTACCGGGAGGATCTGCCGAAGCCGGTTCCCGGGGAAGGGGAGAGCCTTGTGCGGCTGCTGATGGCGGCGGTCTGCAATACGGACAAGGAGATCCTGCGGGGCTACCGGCCGGATTTCAAGGGCGTGATGGGACATGAGTTTGTAGGCGTGGTAGAGGAGTCACCGGATGCGTCCCTGCTGGGACGGAGGGTGGTAGGTGAGCTGAACGCCGCCTGCGGAAAATGTATTTACTGCCGCACCGGGAGACCGACCCATTGCTCAAACCGGCGGGTTTTAGGGATGAAGGAGAAGGACGGGTGCTTTGGCGAGTATATGACGATCCGCACAGAGCTGCTGCATCCCGTGCCGGAGGGCTTGGCAACAGAAAAGGCGATTTACACAGAACCCCTGGCAGCAGCTTTCGAAATCATGACACAAGTGTCGCTTGGCAAGGACAGGAATATCGCCGTCCTGGGGGACGGAAGGCTCGCCTATTGCGTCGTGCAGGCCATGCGGGCGGAAGGGCATGAGGTCACGGTGGTCGGGAAGCATCCGGAGAAGCTGGCGCTGTTTGCACCCTTTGCCGAGACGACCCTGGAGAGGAAGAAGGAGGGGTATGAGATTGTCGTGGAAGCGACAGGTTCTCCCTCCGGAATCCTGCAGGCGATGGAGATGGTGCGGAAGAAGGGTACGATTGTACTGAAGAGCACTTATGCGGGGGAAGTTTCCCTGCCCTTAAGCCTGATCGCGGTAAACGAGATCAGTATCGTGGGCAGCAGGTGCGGCCCCTTTGTCCCGGCGCTGGAGGCACTGGCTTCCGGCCGTGCGCAGTTCCCGGAGATTACTCTCTTTTCCTTGGAGGAGTACGAGAAGGCGTTCGCGTTTTCCGGTTTTAAGGCGGGATTTCGATTCAATTCCTTTTTGAAATTGTGCGTCCGTTAGAAAATAGATTATACTGGCGCGGCAAATCGAGATCGATGGAGGAAAGGGAAATGGCAATAGATAATACAAATGTAATTGACGGTATGGGAGTAGATAAAAATAGAAAAGCGCTATGCCTGCTATTAACTGACCACTTTGCATGGAATGGGAATAATTCACTAAGCGAATATGACCATTTAATTCTTTTGCAAGAGAAAATTAACGCATACATTCGTTATTTGGAAGCAAAACAATACGAGGAACAGTATCCAAAAGAAAAAATTGTGATGGCAATTATAGAAATACATTTTAAGTATAATATAACAGAGAACTGTGAGAAATTCTTGAATACAGTTCAAAACCAAATTGGACAATATGGAATAAAAATAGAAGCACATATTAGTTGATAAATTATCTGTTCGCAAAATTGTACAGAGCGTTGAGAATTGTAAGAAGACTTGCAGAATTTAGAGGAAATGGCAGTGAAGTATTTTTCAAAATAAGAAAGGATAGGTACAGGTATGGAAAAGAGAAAGATGGAAAAACTGGGAATCGAGACGTCCCTTCTGGGGTTTGGCTGTATGCGGTTTCCGGTGACGAAGGACGGCGGGATCGACGAGCCGGAGGCGGAGAAAATGCTGGATAAGGCTATTGCCGCCGGTGTCAACTATATTGACACGGCTTATCCGTATCACGGCGGAAAGAGCGAGCCTTTTGTAGGGAAGGTGCTGAAGAAGTACCCGAGAGACAGCTTTTATCTTGCCACAAAGCTTCCCTGCTGGTCGGTTCAGGAGAAGGAGGACGCGGACAGACTCTTCCAGGAGCAGCTTGACAGGCTGCAGACGGATTACATAGATTTCTACCTGCTGCACGCCCTGAACCGGGGAAGCTTCCGGAAGATGGCGGAGCTGGGAGTTGTCGCGCGGCTGGAAGAGCTCAAGGCGGAAGGAAAGATTAAAAATCTGGGCTTTTCTTTCCACGACAACTATGAGGCTTTTGAGGAGATTTTGAATTACAGGGATTGGGATTTCTGCCAGATTCAGCTGAATTATATGGACGCCGCTGAGAAGGAGGAGTTTCAGCAGGCAGGGATGAAGGGATATTTTCTGGCGGAAAAGAAGCAGGTGCCGTTGATTATAATGGAGCCTGTAAAAGGAGGTTCGCTGGCATCGTTTCCGGAGGATATTACAAATATGTTTCGCAGTCTGGATCCGTCAGCTTCCATGGCAAGCTTTGCACTGCGCTGGGTGGGAAGTCTGCCAAATGTGAAGGTAGTGCTCAGCGGTATGTCTACCATGGAGCAGGTGGAGGACAATCTGAAAACCTTCGGACAGTTTGTTCCCCTTTCCGATGAAGAGAAGGCAACCATAGACAGGGTGGTGGCGCTGATCAACAGCAGGATACAGAACGGCTGCACCGGCTGCAGCTACTGTATGCCCTGCCCGGCAGGGGTCAATATTCCCCAGAACTTCCGCATCTGGAACGTGTATCATATGTACCGGAATTACAATATGGTCAGGGACAGATGGGAAAACGGCGTGGGCGAGGAGCATAAGGCAAAGAATTGCATCAAGTGCGGCAAGTGCGAGCAGGCCTGCCCTCAGAAGCTCTCGATCAGACAGGATCTGGAGAAGGTTCAGGCGGATCTGGATCGGAAGGAATTTGTGCTGTAATGCCGGAGCGAAAAACGATTTGTACCGGCCTTTGATGCATGACAATAGAATTTTCGGGAAGAGCGCAGGACAGAGATGACGTGGCAGGCTCGTTTGGTATAGAAAAGATGGAAAAAGCGTTCAAACTTGATTTTGAAAACGATAAAACAGGAAGCCTTTATGTAAATTGCTGCGGATGCTCCCGGACGGAGGGGCTCCACAGCTTCGGCCCCGCGTCCAAGCCTCATTACCTGATCCATTATGTCCTGAGCGGCAAGGGGATCTTCCGGTTCCACGATAAGGAATACCGGCTGGAGGCGGGGTATGGTTTTCTGATACAGCCGGGCGAGCTCGCTTTTTACCAGGCGGACGCTGAGGAACCCTGGAGCTACCTCTGGGTAGGCTTCGGCGGCTCCCGCGTCCAGGAATATCTGAATTATATGGGATTGTCGGCCAGACATCCCATTTTTTCCTGCGACAGGGACGATGAGCTTTACGCCATCGTGCGGGATATGATGGAGCACAATACCTACGGCCTGGCGAACGACCTCCGCCGGAACGGTCAGATGGGCGTATTTCTTTCCGTTCTGGCGGAGAGCGCCGGGGTTGTGGCGAAGGAAGAGGAGGATAAGGGAAATCAGTATGTAAAAAAGGCGGTTTCCTTTATCCAGAGCAACTACTGTAACCCGATTAAGGTAACGGATGTGGCGGACTACGTCTGTATCAACAGAAGCTATCTGTATACCCTCTTTCAGAGTTACCTGGGGATGTCGCCCCAGCAGTTTCTGACGACCTTCCGGATCACAAAAGCCCGGGAGCTTCTGGACTCCACGACCTATTCCATCGAGAGTATCGCCCTGTCCTGCGGGTATAGCGACGCGCTCGTCTTTACCAAGGCCTTCCACGCCATGAAGGGTATATCGCCCTCTCAGTACCGCAAGCTCAGCCACCGGGAAAGCACGAAGGAGCAGCTTCAGGAGGTGGAGCATCTGATCGAGAAGCTGATTTCCGGGGGAGAGGAAAGCGAAAATATCTTATCCTGACCGGAAAGCGCCGCAGGGTCACAATCCCTTTGGGGCGATTCAAGCTTGATGCCCGTGCATCACAGATGCACTTTGCTTTGCGGCGGTGTCTTTTTCGTGTTCCCCTATACTCATAATATTCCGGGGATGTCTGTTTAAAAGAATATCCTTCTGCTTTGTATTCGATACATGGGTATAGATTTCTGTTGTGCTGATGGAGCTGTGGCCCAGCATCCGCTGTATGTATCGGATATCTACATCCTGCTCCAGCAGAAGGGTGGCGAAGGAATGCCGGAACATATGGGGAGTGATATGCTGGCTGATTCCGGCGAGATCCGCGTAGCGGTTGATCATAAAGCGCACAGACTGGTCGGAGAGCTTATGATGCTGCCGGTTTACAAAAAAATAGCCGCAGGCGGCGATATCTTTCTGAAAGGCTTCCTGATAGAGCGTCAGGGCGGAAACCACATCGGAATTGCCGACCTGAAGGATTCTTTCCCGGGCACCCTTGCCGTAAATCAGGACGGTATTGCTTTGGAGGTCGATATCTGTCGGCTGCAGGGAGCAGAGCTCCGAGATGCGGACGCCGGTGGCAAACAGCAGCTCGATCACGGCAATGTCGCGGATGCAGCAGTTTTTCTGATATTCAGAGACTGCTTTTTCTTTTTGACTGTAAAGCGTGGTCAGGAAGGTCTGAATTGTATGGAAGGGGATGGTCTTCGGCAGAAGCCGGGGTTCCCGGAAGCGGATGTCCAGGCCGATAAAGGGATCCGCGGAAAGCATTTCCTTGTACTGCAAATAGTGGAAAAAGGCTTTCAGGCTGGCGATCTTGCGCTTTATTGTCTTGGGCTTGTATTGTCTGTGCAGCTGCGTGATAAATTGATCCACCGTATCCCGGGCGGAATAGTCGGAGGCTTCCGAACAGAAAAGCTCGTATTGCGCCAGGTCCGCCCGGTAGGACTTCAGGGTTTTGGAATCCAGATGCCTGCGGTATCTGCAATATTCCATATAACGGTCGATGTTGCTGTGTAAAGTGTCCATAGTCAGGTATGCTCCTTTTTTTAACCATTATGTCCGGCATTTCAGAGAATGTCTATCGGATTTATAATGCGATAAAAAAGTGCTGCCTGACGCGAATCCTATTGCTGGAACAGGAGATCATAGTCGTAATTCATGTAATGATCCCATACTTCTTCACAGTACGCCTCGTAATTTTCACTGGTCAGTTCGTCTTTTCCCTCATGGAGCCACTGAAGTATTTGGGAATGAAGCGCTCCGCTGTGATGGGCTACGTCTTTGTAGTTGTCAAGATTTTCGATGGTATCATATTCCGTATAGAAGGAAAACACATGAATATTTTCCTGTGTTAAAAGCAGCTCGATAACATATTTTTCCGCGGCGAGCTGCCGCTCTAATTCTCCCAGCAGGCACCAATAATCCATATAATAAATGCTGTAGGGAGAAATATAAATGTAAAATTGTATTTCCGGGTTCTCTCTTGCCAGACTGAGGACATTCTGCTCTATATTGTCGTGGATCTTCAGGTAGTCGTCCTCCGTGATGGGAAGCATCTCCTCGGCCTTTACAACGGTATCCCTTGCGTAGCGGGCGTCTACGGCCTCTTTTCCAAAGCTGAAGTCATTGCTCCAGTTACAGTATGCGTCAAAGGACGTTGACGGCCTGTCCGTGAAGGAAGTGAGCAGATTTTGCAGCGCTACCAGGCAGATAGATACGTTGAACAGATAATTTACGTCGTTGAACGGATTATCGTCGTACAGATAGGTAGGATAATCCGAGTAATCCAGATCGTCCTTGTCGTCAAAAAAGCGGTTGGCGTCCAGGCATCTGACAATCATTTTGATATTTTCGTTATGCTCCGTGGCGACCCGCAGGTTGTCGTTTACCTCTTTATAGCTTCCTCCCGAATAGGGAACCTTTATGGAGTTGACGCCGAACAGCTCATCCAACTCGGAGGTCTTAAAGCATTCCGTCATAGAGCTCCCGGTTATGATGGCGTCGTAATCGAACTGTTTTACGATGCCGTCGTTTTGGTAACGCTCGTTGTCCAAAACATAGTACATGCCGGGCAGGGGCTTATGGAAATGGAAATAGGGGTCAAGCACAATCATAAAGCAGCCGGTCAGGAGAAGGAAAGTAATAAAAATACATAGAAAAGAAACAATCCATTTTTTGCTTTTGCTCATTATTTACGCCTCCGGATTAGAAATTGAAGTACAGGAATGTGCTCATGCCCGCAAAGGAAAATACGCACCATACCGCCAGGATAAAGGTCGACAGCATATTCCGGGCGGATGGCTTGAACTGTTCCAGCTTCTCGCAGGAATTGCGGCATCCAAGAATCAGGACTCCAGCCAGGACAAAGAAGGATGTGATCAACACAGGCGGATACAGGGACTCGATGCGCAGAGGAGCCAGGAGCTTTTTCAGCTCTATGATTCTGAATAATTGGATAAAAATATCGTCTATGGGTTGGAAATTCCAGGAAACAAGCGTCCTTAAAAGAGTAAGGGCCTGCTGGAAGGTCTCGGCTCTGAAAAATACCCACATAACATTGACGAAGGAAAATGTAATCAGCCAGTTCAGGGCAGGGTGGAGCTTTTTAAAGAAATTGGAAAAGTGTCTTGTTATCACAACAAACACGCCGTGGCAGAATCCCCAAAATACGAAATTCCAGCTTGCGCCATGCCATAATCCGCTTAACAGGAAGACGATCATGATATTGACGTAGGTTCTGACCTTGCCCTTTCTGTTGCCGCCAAGCGGTATATAAACGTATTTTGTGAAGAACCTCGTCAGCGTCATATGCCATCTGTCCCAAAACTCTACAATCGTCAGGGACTTATAGGGGGAGTTGAAATTCACTGGCAAATCGATATTGAACATTTTCCCGAGGCCGATCGCCATATCGCTGTAACCGCTGAAGTCAAAGTATATCTGAAGGGTATATGACAGCATGACAATAAAGGCGGTCACGGAGGTGAGCTTGTTGAAGGTAGTAAAGCCGTAAGTCACAGCATCCCCGAAGAGATCCGCAAGCAATATCTTTTTCGCCAGACCGATGGTAAAAATATAGACGCCCTTCGCGAGATTGTCAAAATTCAATCTTTTTTTCCCGCGGTCCGAAAACTGCGGGATGATTTCGTCGTGAGACACGATGGGCCCGGCAACCAGCTGAGGGAAAAACGCCACAAAGCAGGCGTAATGCAGAAAATTGTATCTTGGGATATCCTCCCGGTAGGTGTCGATGATAAACGACATTTGCTGGAAGGTAAAAAAACTGATTCCCAACGGGAGAGCCAGTCTCAAAAACCCGATATTCGATCCGAACAGGGCGTTTGCGTTGGCAATAAAAAAGTCCATATATTTAAAATAGACCAGGATTCCTATATTGAAGGCCACGCCCGCAAGCATGATGCCCTTACAGAGCTTTCCGCCCCCCCTGAAATGGCTGAGAAGCAGATGGCAACCGTAATTCAGCAGGATACTTGTCAGAATGACAGCAAGATACCACGGATTGTAATAGCCGTAGAACCAAAGCGACATTATCAGCAGGAACAGCTGTCCGGCGGAGTATTTTCCGTAATGATTCAGTGCGAAATAGCCGACCAGGCACAGGGGAAGAAATAACAAAACGAAAATATAGGAATTAAACAGCATACATACCTCCCGCAGGAATTGATCATTTGCGCCAGAAAGATAGCTCAATTATATATCCTTCCATGAATTAATTCAAGCGTATACTAAAGTAATTTGCCCCGGAGCGCTTTATCCCTGCAGGCCGGGAAGACCAGCCAATTCCGCGGGAACGATTTTATAAACAAAAAATAAGAATTAAAAATGGTTGTTTACAGCGGAATTTTGCGGTATAGTGTAAGTGCAGACACGCAGGGCCGCCGAGGCATGTAGGGGTATAAGTCTGCGTACACATTTTTGACAAAAATGAATTATGGAAGACAAAGGAAAAAAGATGAGTAGTTGGTTTATCTACGTCGGCATTTTATTTTATATGGAGGCAGTGTTTCATCTGAGATTCTTCGGGCTGCAGTTCGGAAATCCGCTGTTCCCGTTGGGGCTGCTGTTGCTGGTGGCGTCCGTTCAGACCCTGATCGGCGGCTGCTTTGGCCCGCGGGGAGGAAAGATAGCGTTCCGGATTATGGTATGGATCCAGTATGCGGTTTTTGCCGCGCAGACGGTTTATTACGGCATATTCCGCCAGCCGCTGCGCATGGCGGCGGCGATGATGGAGGGGCAGGACGCCCTGACGAGCTATTGGCGCGAGGCGCTGCAGGGTCTTTTGGCCGCGGTTCCGATATTGCTGCTGCTGGCCGCGCCGATAATTCTGGTCGAGGTGCTGCGGAAAAAAGGGAAATGGGAGTTTGGGGCTTTTACCGGGATGCAGAAGCTGCGGATGGGGCTTGTGTCCTGGGTATGCCTGGTTTATTGCTGCTGTTGCATGGCGATCGGGGGTATGGTAGAGGCGGCGTATTCGGAGGAATATCAGGAGTATTATGACCCGGAGACGGTAATGTGCAATATGGGAGTCATTACCATGGTACAGCGGGACGGGGCTTACGAGATCGGAAACCTGATGACCGGTCTGTTTCAGGGAAGCGGTACGATACCGGCTGCAGGAGCGTCCAGGGACGATAGCGTCATGGATCCGAGCCGGGTCTCGGCGTCCGGCAGGGAAGTCGGCGGCGACGGAAATGGCGCGGGAGGCTCGCAAGGCCGGGCAACAGACGGCGCGGACGGCCAGGAAGCGAATGGCGCGGACGACGAAAACGCGGACGGCCGGGGAGCGAATGGCGCAGGTGACGGGGATCCTGCGGCGTCGGGCGCAGACGGTATAGGCGGCGGAAATTCGGAAGGAGCCAGCTCGGACGGCAGCGGCGGTTCGGAAGGCGCAGAGGCGGGCGGCGGGGACCAGAGTCCGGACGCAGCTTTGGCGGAGGAGCCGGATACCTCTCCCCACGCCTGGGAGCTTGATCTGGCGAAGCTTGCGGAGCTGTCAGGGAGCAGTAAGGAAAAGAAGTGGCTGGCGGATTATATCGCCGGACTGGCGACCACGAACCGAAACGAATACACGGGCCTGTTCGAGGGCTATAACCTGATTTATCTGACGGCGGAGGGCTTCTGCACCTATGCGATCCGGGAGGACTTGACGCCGACCCTTTATAAGATGGTGAATTCCTCCTTCGTGTTTGAGAATTATTATGTTCCTCTCTGGCAGACCAGCACCAGCGACGGGGAGTACGTAAACTGTACCGGCCTGATTCCCGACGGGCAGCACAGTATGCGGAAGAGCGCGGATATCAATATGGCGTATACCCTGCCCCGATTCTTCAGTACGGAGGGAGTATACAGCCGGGCCTATCACGACAATACGCTTTCCTATTATGACAGGCATCTGTCCCATCCAAACCTGGGCTACGACTTTAAAGCGGCGAGGCTGGGAAAACTGTCCCGGGAAGAGTGGGGGGATCAGATCTTTCCCATGGAGAATCCCAAGGCGTGGCCTGCCTCCGATTATGAGATGATGCAGGGGACGATTCCCGAGTACATCGACGACGAGAGGTTCCATGTGTATTATATGACAGTGTCGGGACATATGAATTACAACTTTGCGGGAAACCAGATGTCCGCCCGGAATAAGGATGCAGTGGCCGGGCTGGATATGTCCGAGAACGCGAGGGCCTATATCGCCTGTCATATCGAGCTGGATAAGGCGCTGGCCTATCTCCTGGAGCAGCTGGAGCAGGCCGGGAAGCTGGAGAATACGGTAATCTGCCTCAGCGCCGATCATTACCCCTACGGGATGACCGAGGAGCAGTACGAGGAGCTGGCGGGAAAGGATCTGTCCGCGGATCTGGATCTGTACCGGAACAGCCTGATTCTCTGGAGCGCTTCCATGGAGGAGCCGGTGATTGTGGAGAAAGCCTGCTGTTCGGTGGATATCCTTCCGACGCTGTTAAACCTGTTTAACTTTGATTATGATTCCAGAATGTACGCCGGCAGGGATATTTTTTCCGACGAGGAGGGGCTTGTCATCTTCAAGGACAAGAGCTTTGTCTCCGATACGGTGGCGTACGATAAAAAGAAAAAGACGACGACCTGGCTTAAGGAGCTTTCGGCGGAGGAGCAGGACGCTTATATGGATCGGATGAAGCAGGAGGTCAAGGACCGATATCAGTTCAGCGCCTATATTCTGCGGAACGATTATTACAGCCTGATCGAGCAGTGCCGCCCCAGCGCGGGAGAAGGGGAGCAGAGTCCATAGCCTCCGCGCGGAATGCTTCCGGACAGTTTTCCCAGAGGCGTATGCACGTTATGCGCCTGTAATATGCTATATTTCCTCTTTTCATGGGGAGCGCGTTCAGGTATAATAGAGTCAAAAGAGAAGAGCTATACTCAAATTACAACCGGCGGGAGAACGACGGGCGGCAGCGCCGGAAAAGAAGAGCAACGAAAGAACTTGTAAGCGGGCGGGAAAACTGCGGCGGAGGGCGTTTCAAAACGGAAAAGGGGGTTAAGGCATGGATAAGAGATTGTATAAATCAGACACAAATATAGTAATCATGGGGGTATGCGGCGGAATCGGAGAATTTTTTAATATTGATCCGACCCTGATCCGGCTGGCGTGGGTGATCTTCTGCTTTGCCGGCGGAAGCGGGATACTGGCGTACATTATAGCGGCGTTCATCATACCCAGGCGGGTATAACGGGAGTTTGCCTGAAGAAGCGGGATAAAGCGCGTCCGCCTTGTGAGTCTGGCAAAGAGATATGGAGAAATGGCGGTAAAAGAATCCTTTTTATTCGGAAACGGATAACAGGGATTCTTTTTTTGCGCAAATAGAATTCTATTTTTTTGGTATTGACAGCGAGCATCCCATATGATACAGTAAAGTATACTTTCTGAAACGTGTTTTTTAAGATTCCTCTGAGGCCAGGTATTTGGCGGATATTTTCCGGCCGGCCGCCGGATCCGGGTCGGGAGGACGGGGAGTTGCGCGTGATTTTTCGGAATTTTAATGAAAAGTCGACAAAATAAAGTCGGTTTTGAGAGATTCTGAAGAAAAAACAACAGAAAAGAGGTTAATTTATGATTGTGGAATTGACATCAATTTTAAACTTGGATAAAATTAACGTATCAGGGATGAGTATGCCAAAACCGGAGAAGCTGAAGTATTACGAGAAATATTTTCTGGAAGAAGGACGCTTTGCCAGCGCTGTAGTTGTGGACGAGGCCTGGAATATCCGTACGGGATATGTGACGTACCTGCTGGCGAAGCAATACGGAGTCAGGCCCCGGATCCTTCAGATCCGCTCGTCCAGCCCGCTGATTAAGGCGGTGCGGGGGCGGTATGTGCGGTACAGGAACTGGAAATGGGATTTCGTGAGCGAAAAAAGCGGTATCTGGCTCTACGGATTGAAGGAACCAGTGGTTCCGGGGGATATCCTGCGGGTGGAATCCACGAAGGGGACGGCCTGTATTCAGGTGGAGAGCCTGGAATATGTGGATGAAGCCGAAGACTGCGCCAGGATGCGTAAGGTGCTGAAGCATGTCAGGAGGAATATGTCAGCGGACGGTGAGGCGGGAGCGTAAGGAGGTAAACGATGAGAAGAGCAATGGATTATGTTTTTACCGTTGACAACGAGGAGGTTTTGATCGAGGGTCTGCAGAAGGACACCCGGTCGCGCGTTATTGCGGAATATTCAATGTGCCGCAAGGGTAAGAAAATGACGCAGGAGAAGCTGGCGAGGCTTTCCGGGATATCCCGTCCGAATATCACGCGTTTCGAGAGCGGTTATTATAACCCCTCGCTGGAGATGCTCGTGCGTATCGCGGCAGCGATGGATATGGAGATCAAGCTGGAGCTGGTTCCCCGGGAGACGCCGGTGACCGGAGCGTGATAAACGTCCGCCAGTTGAATTTTTCATGGAATGAGATACGATTTCCCTATGAAAGAGCGTCAGAAGACAGAGGAGAGATTTTTTTCCTTCCTGGAAGAAAATGAAATGGTGAATTCCGGGGACAGGATTGTCCTCGGAATTTCCGGCGGGGCAGACTCGGTTTGCCTCTTATTTCTGTTGCTGGAATACCGGAAAAAAAAGGATTTCGACCTGATTGCGGTTTACGTTAACCATGGACTCCGGGGAGCTGCTGCGGCGGAGGACGGAGCGTTTGTGGAGGAGCTCTGTCGGGAGCGGGAGATTCCCTTTCGGCTTGCGGCGGGGGATGTCAGGGCGCTGGCCGCCCGGGAGAGATGCTCGGAGGAGGACGCTGGGCGGCGCTTTCGCTACGGTATCTTTCGGGAAATCTGCCGGGAGGAGCGGGGGACGCGGATCGCCGTGGCGCATAACGCCAACGACAGGGCGGAGACGGTATTGCTGCATCTCTTTCGGGGGAGCGGCCTGCGGGGGCTCCGCGGGATAGAGCCGGTACAGGGGGACATTATCAGGCCCCTGCTCTGTCTGGAGCGGGAGGAGATCGAGGAGTATCTGCGGGAGCGGGGAATTTCCTGGCGCACGGACGAAACCAACGCGGAGGACGCTTATGTCCGGAATCGGATTCGCCATCATATCCTGCCTTACGCGGAGCGGGAGATCTCCCCGGGAGCAGTCGCCCGCCTCTGTAAAACGGCGGATATACTGTCGGAGGCGGAGGATTATTTCAGAGAGCAGACTGCGGCGGCCAGGAAAAGATGCGTTGCAGGAGAGACGGACGGCGGAGAGAAGAGCGCGGGAGAGCCGGACGGCGGAGAGAAGAGCGCAGGCAGGGAGGAAATCGAGGTCGCCGCCTTCCTGGAGCTTCACCCGGCGATCCGCAAGCGCGTGCTTCTGGAGCTTCTGGAGGAGCTGTCGCCGACCGGGAAGGATATCTCCGCCGTTCATGTGGAGAGCGTGTTCGCGCTGTTTGAAAAAGAGGGAAACAGAAGCGTCTCCCTTCCCTTCGGAATTTGCTGCAGCAGGAGGTACGAAAGGGTCGTTTTCAGCCGTTCCGGGGAGGAAGAGGGGGAAGCGGCGCTTCTGCCGGAGCTGGAAAAATCGGAAATAATCATCACAAATCGAAAAGAAGTTCCCAAAAAACAGTATACGAAATGGTTTGATTATGATAAAATAAAAGAATCGCCGACGCTGCGTTTTCGGGAGCAGGGGGACTATCTTACCATATCGGACGGTAAGGGAGGCTGCCGCCATAAGTCTCTTCAGGATTATCTGGTGACAGAAAAAATTCCCCGGGAGCTGAGAGACCGGATTCCTGTGCTGGCGGAGGGGAACCATGTGATCTGGCTGGTCGGATACCGGATCAGCGAATATTATAAGGTGGACGGGAATACAAAACGGGTTTTGCAGGTAAAATTAAAAGGAAGCTGTGAGGACAGCGAAACGGAGGAGAAGGATGGCGGAGCGTATCAGAGTACTTTTATCGGAGGAAGAGGTAGACAGGAGAATCCAGGAGATCGGAGAACAGATCAGTAAGGAGTATGCGGGCAAAACGGTGCATCTGGTATGTGTGCTGAAGGGCGGCAGCTTCTTTATGTGCGAGCTGTCGAAGAGGATTTCGGTTCCCGTGACGCTGGATTTTATGTCCGTATCCAGCTACGGAAGCGATACGAAGTCCAGCGGAGTCGTAAAGATTATAAAGGATTTGGACGAGTCGTTGAAGGACAAGGATGTCATCGTGGTGGAGGACATCGTTGACAGCGGAAGGACGCTGAGCTATCTGCTGGAGATGCTGCGGGACAGAGGGCCTGCGTCCTTAAGTCTCTGTACGCTGCTTGATAAACCGGACAGGCGTGTTATACCTGTAAATGTGGATTATACGGGGTTCCAGATCCCGGATGAATTTGTGGTGGGCTACGGGCTGGACTATGACCAGAGATACCGGAACCTGCCGTATATCGGAGTGGTGGAGTTTGACGATTAGGAGGCTTGCGAGTTGAAGCAGGAAAACATAAGGTTTTATTCATTTTTTATAACGATCCTTGTGATGCTGGCGTTTGTATTCGTGACGAGTATGGTGAGGCAGCAGAGGGAGAAGGAGGATTATTCCAAGGCGGAGTTTGTCGCCGATATGGAGGCAGGCAACGTAACCAGGGTGGAGATTCAGCTCAACAAGGAGACTCCTACGGGGGCGCTTTATATTTATCTGAAGGGCGGCGCTGAAAAAACGCTGTATGTGTCGGATGTGGTGGAGATCGAGAAGACGGCGAGGTCTTACGGCCTGGATCCGATGGTATATGATGTGGAGAGGGAGAGCTGGTTCCTGACGACGCTGGTGCCCCTGCTGATCGTTATTGTGGCGGGGATGTTCCTGTTTTCGATGATCAACGCACAGAACGCGAACGCCGGGGCGGTCAACGCGAAATTCGGGAAGAGCCGGGCCAGGCTTTCGATGGGAGACAAGACCGTCACCTTTAACCAGGTAGCCGGGCTGAGGGAGGAAAAGGAAGAGCTGGCGGAGATCGTGGATTTCCTGCGGGAGCCGGGAAAGTATAACAGCGTGGGGGCGAGAATCCCCAAGGGCGTTCTGCTGGAGGGCCCGCCCGGAACCGGTAAAACCCTGCTGGCGAAGGCCGTGGCGGGCGAGGCGAACGTAGCATTCTTCAGCATTTCCGGGTCGGACTTTGTAGAGATGTATGTGGGCGTCGGCGCTTCCCGTGTCAGGGATCTGTTCGAGGAAGCGAAGAAGCATATACCCTGTATCGTATTTATCGACGAGATCGACGCTGTGGCAAGACGCCGGGGAACCGGTATGGGCGGCGGGCATGACGAGAGGGAGCAGACGCTGAACCAGCTGCTCGTAGAGATGGACGGCTTCGGCGTCAACGAGGGAATTATCGTTATGGCGGCGACCAACCGGGTCGATATCCTGGATCCCGCGATCCTGCGCCCGGGTCGTTTTGACCGAAAGATTGCGATCAGTACGCCGGACGTAAGCGGCAGGGAGGAAATCCTTAAGGTTCACGCGAAGAACAAGCCGCTTTCCGAGGAGGTGGATCTAAAGCAGGTAGCCCAGACGACGTCGGGCTTTACGGGGGCCGATCTGGAAAACCTGATGAACGAGGCGGCGATCAACGCGGCGAAAAACGGGAAGCGTTACCTTTCCCAGGACGATATCCGGAAAGCCTTTGTCAGGGTCGGTATCGGGACGGAGAAGAAGAGCCGGATTATCTCCGATAAGGAGAAGAAGATCACGGCATACCACGAGGCAGGCCACGCCATCCTGTTCCATGTGCTGCCGGATGTGGGCCCTGTCTATACGGTATCGATTATCCCGACCGGACAGGGAGCGGCGGGCTATACCATGCCGCTGCCGGAAAAGGACGAGATGTTTATCACAAAGGGACGGATGATGCAGGATATCATGGTGTCCCTAGGCGGCCGGATCGCCGAGGCGATTATCTTTAAGGATATCACCAGCGGCGCTTCCAGCGATATCAAGCACGCGACCAAGGTAGCCAGGAGGATGGTGACTCGCTTCGGTATGTCGGACAATATCGGCGTAATCTGCTACGACGATGATGACGACGAGGTCTTTATCGGCAGGGATCTGGCCCACGCCAAATCCCACAGCGAGGTGGTGTCCGGCGAGATCGACAAGGAGGTAAAGGCGATTATCGACGAGTGCTATTCCCGGGCGGAGAAGATTATTCTGGAGCATGAGGACGTGCTTCACAGGTGCGCGGCGCTCCTGCTGGAGAAGGAAAAGATCGGCCGGGATGAGTTTGAGGCGCTGTTTGCTGCGGAGACCTGAGGCGGCTGCAGGATAATATGAGGTTTGATGGGATTTCCGGACAAGCTTCCGGAGGAGAATATGGAGAATCGTTGTCGGCGGGCAATTATGGAGCCGAAATGGCAAAATTGCACAAAAACAGGCGGCTGTTTTTGTGAAGTTTGTGAATTTTGGAAATAGCAAACAGACAAAGAAAATGCTATTATAATATTCGTAACCCCCCCAATACATTATGGTATTTGTTACACCCCATAAGAAGAAATACCTTCTCTAAAAAGGGCAGTCATATACGGGCTGCCCTTTTTACTGTAAAAAACTCCATGCGAAGGGGAGCAGTCTGCCGCGGGGGATTTTTTCTGAAATCCTCTTGAATTAGGACAGTATATTCTGTAAAATAGAGGTATCGGTAAATCGGGAGAATAAGACTGTGGAAGAGAAGCTTGCGTTTGAAAAAATAAAGGCATTACAGAATAATAGACAGTATATTGCGACCATGCGCCCTGTGTTCAACAAGCGCGCCCTGTTTTCGGATACTACCGGGGAATATCTGATTCCTCCGGAGCCGGGGCCGAACGAGGAGGTTGAGATCCGGTTCCGCACGGCTAAGAATAACGTGGATCGCGTGCTCCTGCTCTACGGGGGCGAGAAGTACGTTATGGAAAAGGCGGAAAGCGATAAGCATTTTGACTACTATCGCTATGTGGTACGGCTGGGAGAAGAGAAGCTTACATACTGCTTTGAGGTGCAATCCGGCAGACTGAAGGGTTATTATGATGTGAGAGGTCTGGTACAGGATGTGAACGAGTATTACAATTTTGCGGTGATTCCCGGCTTTCGGACGCCAAAGTGGGCGAAGGGCGCTGTGATGTACCAGATTTATGTGGATCGGTTCCGCAACGGGGATCCCTCGAACGACGTGGAGACCAACGAGTACTGCTACATCGGAGAGCCGGTGAGGAAGGTGGAGGACTGGGGACGCTATCCGGCCCGTATGGACGTAAGGGATTTTTACGGCGGAGATCTGCAGGGAGTGATCGATAAGCTGGATTACCTGCAGGATCTGGGGGTCGAGGTGATTTACTTTAACCCTCTGTTTGTCTCCCCCTCCAACCATAAATACGACATTCAGGATTATGACTATATCGATCCCCACCTTGGCAGGATCGTGGACGACAGGGGGGAGGTTCTTCCGGAAGGCTGGAGGGAGAACCGGCAGGCTTCCCGGTACATCAACCGTGTGACGAATCCGGCGAATCTGGAGGCCAGCAACCAGCTCTTTATCGAGCTGGTGGAGGAGGCGCACAGGCGCGGGATCCGCGTTATCATGGACGGCGTCTTTAATCATTGCGGCTCCTTTAATAAGTGGCTGGATCGGGAGCGTATTTACGAGGGCGCGGAAGGGTATGAAAAGGGCGCTTATGTCAGCGCGGAGAGCCCTTACCGGAGCTATTTCCGTTTCTATAACGAGTATGCCTGGCCCTACAATGAAAGCTACGACGGCTGGTGGGGACACAATACGCTGCCGAAGCTGAATTATGAGGGATCCGCGGAGCTTCGGGATTACATTCTGCGGATCGGGAAAAAGTGGGTGTCGCCGCCCTTCAACGCGGACGGCTGGAGACTGGATGTGGCGGCGGATTTGGGCTACAGCCAGGAGTTCAATCATCGCTTCTGGCAGGAGTTCCGCAGGGCGGTAAGGGAAGCGAACCCGGAGGCCCTTGTCCTGGCGGAGCATTACGGGAACGCCAGGGATTGGCTGCAGGGAAACGAGTGGGATACGGTGATGAACTACGACGCGTTTATGGAGCCGCTGACCTGGTTCCTGACGGGGATGGAGAAGCACAGCGACGACTTCCGGGAGGATCTGCTGGGGAATGCGGAAAGCTTCTGGGGGGCGATGTACCATCACGGTGCCAGCTTTACCATGCCCAGCTGGCAGGTTGCCATGAATGAGCTGTCGAACCACGATCACTCCCGCTTTCTGACCAGGACGAACCACAGGGTCGGAAGAACGGACAGCGCGGGGCCTGCGGCGGCGGAGCAGGGTATTAATAAAGCGGTATTCCGGGAGGCGGTTCTGGTTCAGATGACCTGGGTCGGAGCGCCCACGATCTATTACGGGGACGAGGCCGGTGTTTGCGGCTTTACGGATCCTGACAGCCGGAGAACCTATCCCTGGGGGAATGAGGATCATGGGCTGATCGAGTACCATAAGAGGCTGATCCGAATCAGGAGAGAGAATGACGAGCTGCGCACCGGCTCCATCAAGCATGTCGACGGGGACTACAATTTTCTGGCCTACGGGCGGTTTCATCGTAAGGGCCAGTGCCTGATCGTGGTGAATAATAACGATTATTCTTTAGAGAGGCAGATCTTTGTCTGGGAGCTTGGGACGCCGAAGCACGGCGTGATGCGGGCGTTAGTCTGGACGGATGGCGACGGCTTCAGCGAGGGGCAGGAGTTCCCGATCACGGGCGGAAGGATCCAGATAAAGCTTCCCGCAACCTGCGCCGCGGTTTTAAAATATTTCGAAGCTTAGCTGCTGTTCCGGCTTGATTGTTTATAGAGCGGGCATGCAGAAATGATGCAATCATGAGTTATACTGGCTTTGCGATATGTGTAAAGCCAGTATTTTTCTTCTAAAAACGGCGTAGAAAAGGTCTGAAAAGCATAGACACAGTTTTCAGGGAAGAATCCGCGTCTTGACCGGAGAGGCGGGAATACCGGGCGGGAGAACCGGGAAGACGGGCAGGAGAAACAAAAGAGGAGGGATCCGGTGAGAAGGAGAATGGTATCGCTGCTGTTGGCGGCGGTTGTCAGTGTGGCATGGGCTTTTCCTGCGGCGGCCGCGGCGGAGCGGGAGGAGCTGGAGGAAATTATCCGGGCGTACGAGGAATACGAGGCGGCCTTCGCGGCGATTGAGAAGACGGGAGATATCGGGGAGAACGGTTTTTTCGTCATCGAGGATCAATGCTTTCCCGTCGTGCTGGAATCCTTTCTGGACGGGGAGACAGAGGTCAAGTTTATCCCGGTGATGTATGAGGAGTATAACCGGCTGGGAATCCTGATTGCGGACGAGAAGGGAAGGGTTCTTTATAAGTCGAATCAGCTGGAGACGAATCATCAATGGCTGGGGCTTATGGAGCAGCCGAACCGGGGGATTGCGGCGGTCTCCTTCCAGGATCTGGATCGGGACGGGCTGACGGATATTGTTCTGATTACGGACTGCATCAACGAAGAAGAGGAGCCTGAAAGGCACTATAAGATCGGCGACGTGCTATTTCAGCGGGACGGTTCCTTTTACCGGGACTGGAGGATTTCTGATAAAATCAACCGATTTGGCATGAATAAAAGCGTGGATTTTATTACCTCCTACGTCCGGGACGGGAATTCGACGGAGATTCTGTATACGGCGACTACGCTGGAGGAGCTGCTCGATAACGGCTTTCAGATGACCCGGGAGCACTGCTATTACCGGAATTTCGAGAAGCAGGGAACCCTGCAGGTAGTGCCGGGAATTATTAAGATGGCGGAGTATAACGTCTTTATGATTTACCTGGTGAACCGGCAGGGCTATATCGAGTGGAGCTTCCAGCCCATGGCCGACTACGATAACCTGTATGCCCTGAAGGGAATGGCCTGCAAGGATTTGGACGGGGACGGGATGAAGGATATCGTGGTATTGGGAAGGTACAGTTATTCCGGCCCGGAGAATGAGCTGCTGATCGATACAAGATGCTCCATTTACTATCAGAGAACGGACGGATTTGCGGAGGATAAGGAATTTCAGGACTACTATACCTGCACCGGCGCGGATACGGTAAGCGGGTTGGTACGAATGATTCGGGAATACTGGGGGTGGACGGTAGAAAATGATTAAGATACTGATTGTGGATGACGAGAAACCGATCTGCGACCTGATCGGCATTAACCTGACGGCAGCGGGGTACGAGTGCACCTCCGTGCAGGATGGGCTGAAGGCCATCGACCTGATCGATCGGGAGCAGTTTGACCTGATTCTGCTGGATATCATGCTGCCGGGGGCGGATGGCTACGATATCATCGAATACATCCGGCCGCTGAAAATTCCGGTGATTTTTATTACCGCGAAGCATGAGGTAAAGGATCGGGTAAAGGGGCTGAAGCTGGGAGCGGAGGACTATCTGGTAAAGCCCTTCGACGTTGTGGAGCTGGTGGCGAGGGTAGAGGTGGTGCTGCGGCGCTACAACAAGACGGAGAGCGTGCTCACGGCGGGGGATGTCGTGGTAGACACGGAGGCGAGAAAGGTGACGAAGGCGGGGAAGCCCGTCGTCGTGACCAATAAGGAGTACGGCCTGCTGGTTCTTTTTATCCGGAATAAGAATATCGCGCTGTTTCGGGAGAATCTTTATGAGAAAGTCTGGGGGGACGAATATCTGGCGGACAGCCGGACGCTGGATCTGCACGTGCAGCGTCTGAGGCGCAAGATGGGCTGGGAGGACAACCTTGTGGCGGTATATAAGGTGGGCTACCGGCTGGAGATTTGAGGGGGCAAGTGCGGGATATGAAATTTCTCTATAAAATCTTGCTGTGGGTGATTATCATCATGGCGACAGCCCTCGGGCTGAGCGGGTATTTTTTCGTAAATTATGTATTCCAGACGGCGCTGGATCGGGAGATCGAGCAGGCGCTGGACGACAGTAATATCCTGCAGTTTGCCTTTGAGACGGCGGCGCTGAACGTGCCTACGAAATATAATGTGCTCCGGGATACCGCCATAGAACAGATCGGCGCGAAGCTGGAGGGCGGAGGAAACGGCTCCGGGCGGCTGCTGCGGATTTCTGACGAGAATAAGAAGGCGCTTTATGTCAGCGAGGGTTTTCCAGAGGATCAGGCGCTCCTGGAGAGCATTACGGAGAATACCAGAAGCTGGCAGGTAATCCGACTGGAGGAGCATTATTATATCCAGACGGGGATGCCGGTCAACGCGCTTGACAGAAGGCTTTATATGGAGACTATGGAGGATGTGACCGAGGTGTTCGCCGAGCGGACGATGGGATTTTCTGTCTACCGGCAGGTGACCCTTGCCATGCTGGCAGCCAGCGCGGCGGTGATGTTCCTGATCGGAACGTTTTTGACAAAGCCCATCCGGATTTTGGCGGGGGCGACCCGGAAGATGGCGGCGGGAGATTACGGGTATCGGGCCAGGCAGATCAGCAGCGACGAGCTGGGGCAGCTGACCCAGGATTTTAACAGCATGGCGAACGTACTGGAAGGGACGATCGGGGAGCTGAAGGAGGAGGTTCGGGCCAGGGAGGACTTTATCGCGGCCTTTGCCCATGAGTTGAAGACTCCCCTGACGGCGATTATCGGCTACGCGGATCTGCTGCGCTCCAGGAAGCTGGACGACGAGAAGCATTTCCTTTCCTCCAACTATATTTATACGGAGGGGAAGCGGCTGGAAAATATGTCCTTCCGCCTGTTGGATATCATCGTGACAAAGCGGGAGCAGATTCTGCCACAGAACGTCGAGGCAGGGAAAATTTTTGAATATCTGGAAGCGATGTTCGCGGGAAATTCCGAACAGGAGCTGAGGGTTTCCTTCGAAAAGGGGACGGTATGCGCGGAGATTAACCTGATTAAGTCGGTGCTGCTGAATCTGGTGGATAACGCCTTTAAGGCTTCCGCTTTCGGCGATATTGTAGAGGTATCGGGGCGGAATCTGGAGAAGGGGTACGAGTTCCGCGTCCGGGATTACGGCGTGGGAATCCCGGCGGAAGAGGTGAAAAAGGTGACGGAGGCCTTTTATATGGTGGATAAGTCGCGGTCGAGGAGCCGAAACGGCGCGGGGCTGGGACTTGCCCTCTGCGTGGAAATCCTGCGGCTGCACGAAAGCGAGCTTCAGATCGAGAGCAGGGTAGGTCAGGGAACCTGTATCAGCTTTATTCTGCCGCAGAGAAAGGAGGAGCGGGCCGATGAAAAGAAGGATCGCTAATTTTCTGCTGCTGCCGCTTGCGGTTATTGTCGTAAGCGCCGCGGTCTGGGGTCCGGAGGCGCTGGCCGAGTACCGGGATATAAGTATTCTGAATCAGATCAGCAACCGGGAGGCGGAGACCGGAACGGAGGGATATCGTTATTCCCTGAGCGGCAACGAGAAGCTGTATATCTTGTCGAAATGCCTGAATAACCAGATTCTGCCGGAGAGTGAGCAGAACGAGTTGACCCGGAACGACAGTCTGAATGTGGATTATCAGGAGCTTACGGGCTCCTATGCCCTTGTGGTAAACCGGAAGGACTCCTCCGGGCAGGAGGTTCGGGAGAGCGTGGGAATCGAGCTCTGCAATCAGGCGGTAGAGGAGCTGAAAGGGCTGGGGATCCTGCCGGACGGGGTACGGCCGCTGCGGGAGGGGGCCTACAGCGCGGTCATGTACTCTGCCATCGATATACCGGAGCCCCGCAATAACGTGCTGGTCTGGAAAATTTCGCTGGAATCTGGCAAGCAGAACGCCAATAAGGCAAACCGGCTTTTGGACGCCTACGTTGACGCCGACACGGGAAAAGCGTATGAGTTTTATGTCCGGATCGACGCTTCCTCCTGGGAGGATATCGACGCCGACGGGCTCATAGAGAAATGGGCGGAATACATGGGGCTGGAGGCTCCCCGGGAGTACGAGAGTACCAATCCCCTCTCCGAGACAACTCCCTATTTTAAAAAGTATGTCTTTGCGGGGATGGAGGAGGGCAGCACCGTTGTGACCATCGGTTTTTACGAGGGAATCAACGAACTGTTCCTGAAGATTTCCCGGTAAAAACCCATGATGCAATTCCGATGGAAAAAAGATGAAATAAATATGGAAAAAGGATGATATTTTGACGGGGTCCCCTCGTATCCTGAAGTATGAGAAGAATTTCTGATTACGGCGCGGACGGCTTCACGGAGAATCCGGAGGCTCGCAGGCTGCGAAAGCAAGCCGCTGAACGCAGGGAAAGGGTATTTTTCTCGGAGGAGGGGATTGCGCATGTACGGACAGGCGGGGAGAAAAGGGTATGAGGTAAGGCTGGTCAGGATGAACCGGTGGGACGACAGGGTACGAGGCGAGAGAAAGAGCGGTGGAAGGATTGTCGGACGGGCCGCCGTTGTTCTGGCGGCGATGACTGCGGCCTTCGCGGCCTGCATGTGGATTATCTGGTTCTTAAGCCCGATCGACGCGGAGAAAACGACGATTGTGTCAGAAAAAGAAATGCTTGCCGCTGCCCCGGAGGCTGGGCCGATACAGGGGCCGGAACCGGAGGCAATCGTGATGGAGGAGCCGGAACCGGAGTCGAAAATCCCCTTGGTCGCGATCGACCCGGGACACGGCGGGGAGGACGAGGGCTGCAGCGGGGACGGCGTGCAGGAAAAGGATATCAACCTGGAGGTGGCGCAGAGACTTGCGGTCCGGCTGCGGGATATGGGTTTTGACGTGATTCTGACCAGGGAGGACGGCGAGAAGGAGATTTCCCTGAAGGAGAGAGTGGATCTGGCGGAGGAAAAGGGAGCTGACATCTTTGTCAGTATTCATCAGAACGCCAGCGAGAAGGCGGTTTCGTCTGCAAAAGGGATTGAGACCTGGTACTGCGGACGGGACAGGGACTGCAGGCGTCTGGCCCAGCTGATACACAAGGGAGCCCTGGGAAAGACGAAAGCCCGGGAGAGGGAGCTGCAGGAGAGCCGGGAGCTTTATGTAATCCGGGAGACTTCTATGCCGGCCTGCCTGATTGAGACCGGATTTCTGACGAACGCGGAGGAGAGAAAGCAGCTCTGCGACGCCGACTATCAGGAGAAGCTGGCGGAGGGAATCGCGGAGGGAATCTATTATTATTTTTATCCCAAGACGATGTACCTGACCTTTGACGACGGCCCTTCGGAGGAGAATACCTCGAAAGTGCTGGATATCCTGAAGGAGCGGGGAATCAAGGCTACCTTTTTTGTGGTGGGGGAAAATGTGCGAATGCACCCGGAGGTCGCCCGCCGGATCGTGGAGGAAGGGCACACCATCGGGATTCACTGTAACCGTCATGATTACGAGGAGATTTATGAGAGCGCGGAGAGCTATCTGGCGGATTTTCAGGAAGCTTATGACACGGTTCTTGAGATAACCGGGGTAGAAGTAAAATTCTTCCGCTTCCCGGGCGGCAGTATCAACTGCTACAACGAGGAGGTATATGAGGAGATTATCGCGGAGATGACGGAGCGCGGCTTTACCTATTTTGACTGGAACGGCAGTCTGGAGGACGCGGTTTCCAAATCAACGCCGGAGAAGCTGGTAGAGAACGCGGTAAAGAGTACCCTGGGCCGGAAGAAGGTCGTCATGCTGGCCCACGATATTGTCTATAACACGACACTCTGCCTGGAGGAGCTGATCGACAGCTTCCCGGAGTACCGGATGGAGCCGCTGACGGAGGAGGTAAAGCCGATCCAGTTTTAGGAGTGCAGATACGGAATCGCCTGGGTTTTGCGGCAGGAGAGCGAGGAGCGCGTTTCGCTTCAGACGGAGGGCTTTTTCAACGGGGGATTTCACGGGGAGGCAAAATTTTTTTGTAAATAGCTATTAAGTAACAGGCCTTCTGTGATACAATGGAATTATTATAGGATCGAAGGTGCGGCGATATGAACCAGGTAATTTCATTGGGGACACAGAGCTTTGAAAAACTAAGGCAAAATCATTCCTTTTACATTGATAAAACTTTGCTGATTCAGGAATGGTGGGAGAATCAGGATGATGTGACCCTGATCATGCGCCCGCGCCGTTTTGGGAAGACGCTGAATCTCAACATGCTGGACTGCTTCTTTTCCAACCAATATGCGGGGCGGGGCGACCTGTTCGAGGGGCTGGCTATCTGGGAGTCGGAGAAGTACAGGCAGCTGCAGGGGACGTATCCTGTCATTTCCGTAAGCTTCGCCACGGTAAAGGGCGACACCTATGAAACAGCGCGGGACGAAATCGTGCAGATTATCATTAATCTGTATACACAATATTATTTTCTGACACAGGGCGATGCCTTAAGCCCGATGGAAAAGGCTTATTTTGACTATATTAAAATGGATATGTCCGACTCCGTGGTGACAATGGCCCTGCATCGCCTTTCCATCTGCTTAAGCCATTATTATGGGAAAAAGGTTCTTATATTTTTGGATGAATACGATACGCCTCTGCAGGAAGCATATGTGGGTGGGTACTGGGATAAAATGGTAGGGTTTATACGCGGTATGTTCAATGCTGCCTTTAAGACAAACCCTTATATAGAACGCGCACTCCTGACGGGGATTACGCGGATAAGCAAAGAGTCCCTTTTCTCAGACCTGAATAACCTGACTGTGATAACGACAACTTCCGAAGGGTATAACACACGGTTTGGCTTTACGGAGGAAGAGGTGTTCCACGCCTTAGACTTCTTTGGCGTACCGGAAGAAAAAGAGCAGGTGAAAGCATGGTACGATGGTTTCACTTTCGGCAGCCGGCATGACATCTATAATCCGTGGTCCATTACAGGATTTCTGAAAGAGAAGCGGTATAAGCCTTATTGGGCAAACACCAGCTCCAACAGCCTGATTAGTGTCCTGATCCGTGGGGGAAAAGCGGATATCAAAATAACGTTAGAGGATTTACTGGATGGGAAGGCGCTGATTGCAGAAATCGATGAGGAAATCGTGTTTAACCAGCTTCAGGGGGAAGTAGGCGCTATCTGGAGCCTGCTTCTGGCAAGCGGCTACCTAAGGGTGGAAGAACAGACTTTCGACCCGGAAAATGGGACTTTCTTCTACGCGTTAAAGCTGACAAATAAGGAAGTCGCCATTATGTTCCGCAATATAATACGGAAATGGTTTACTGGAGATAGCGTGCCTTACAACGATTTCCTGAAAGCGATGCTGCAGGGCGATGTGAAGGCGATGAACCAGTACATGAACCAGGTGATCAAGGAGACATTCAGCTCCTTTGATTCCGGGAAGAAGCCTTCGGAGGAGGCACAGCCGGAACGGTTCTACCATGGGTTTGTGCTGGGGCTGATGGCAGAGTTCAAAGGAAGATACCGGATTACGTCCAACCGGGAGAGCGGATTTGGGCGGTATGACGTGATGCTGGAGCCTATGAGGGCGGAGGATCCGGCATTCGTGCTGGAGTTCAAGGTGCATGACCGGGATGACGGGGCTTCCCTTGCGGACACTGTGGAAGCGGCACGAAAGCAGATTGAGGAGAAAGCTTATGACACGGAGCTGACGGCGAGAGGGGTTGCCAAGGAGCGGATTCGGCATTACGGGTTTGCCTTTGAGGGGAAGAAAGTGCTGATCGGGTGAGGCAGCAGAAAATAAAGAGCTGACAGGGCTTTGAAATGGGAATGTCAAGCATTTTTGAAGTTAGTGGTTTTTGTTTGACAGAAATGAAAATTGGGCTATAATAGAGTCAAAAGCAGACTCTATTATTTAAGGGCGATGAGTTTTATGAACAGGGACTTGACCGTAGGAGAACCGGAGAAGGTTTTGTGGCGCTTTTGTCTGCCGCTGTTTGGCAGCGTTATTTTTCAGCAGCTCTACAATATCGCGGACAGCTTTGTGGTAGGGAAATATGTGGGGGAGAACGCACTGGCGGCGGTGGGGAACAGTTACGAGATTACGCTGATCTTTATCGCCTTCGCCTTCGGCTGCAATATCGGCTGTTCGGTGATCGTATCCAGACTTTTCGGGACGAAGGAGTACGGCGAGATGAAGACGGCGGTATATACCTCGCTGATCGCGACCGGAGCGCTTTGCGTGATTCTGATGTTGTTCGGGATCCTTGGCTGCGGCCGGTTGCTGCAGATAATCAATACGCCGGACAAGGTATTTGCGGATTCCCTGCTCTACCTTGACATCTATATCTGGGGACTTCCCTTTTTGTTCTTTTATAACGTCTGTACCGGTATCTTCTCCGCTCTGGGTGATTCGAAAACGCCGTTTTTTTTCCTGGCTGCGTCCTCCCTGGCGAATGTGGGGATGGATATCCTTTTTGTGTGCGCCTTTGATATGGGGGTTGCGGGAGTCGCCTGGGCGACCTTCCTCTGCCAGGGAGTCAGCTGTATCCTGGCGCTGCTCTTCGTATTGAGGCGGCTGGCGGCGATCCGGACAGAGCGGAGGGCGGCGGTCTTTTCCTGGAAGCTGTTCCGCAGGATTGCGGTGATTGCGATTCCCAGCATCATGCAGCAAAGCTTTATTTCTGTGGGAAACATTGTGCTGCAGAGCCTGATCAACGGCTTTGGCCCCGCAGTTATGGCCGGTTACTCCGCGGCGATCAAGCTGAACAACCTGGTGATTACCTCCCTGACGACGCTGGGCAATGGAATATCTAATTTTACCTCCCAGAATCTGGGTGCCGGGAAGCTTTACCGGGTAAAGCAGGGCTTCCGCGCGGGCGTGAAGATTGTCCTGATGATCTGTGTCCCCTTCGTCGTCCTTTATCTGGCGGCGGGCCGCTATCTGGTTTACTTGTTTATGGAGGACATTACCGGGACGGCGATTGATACCGGCGTACAGTTCCTGAAAATTGTTTCGCCCTTCTACCTACTGATTTCGATTAAGCTGGTGGCGGATGGAATCCTGCGGGGAGCGGGGTTGATGGGAAGATTTATGGCGGCGACCTTTACCGATCTGATTTTGAGAGTAGTGCTGGCCTTTGTCCTTTCGGCCTCCTTCGGCGTGACGGGAATCTGGAGCGCCTGGCCTCTGGGCTGGATCCTGGGGATGGCGTTGTCCGTGGCCTTTTATCGGAGCGGCCCCTGGAGGGATGCGGTTGACTCAAAAAGGGAACAAACCATTTCCGGTTCATTCCCTTTCTCATCTTAGCCAAAGTACCTGTTCAAAAGTCCCTCGAACGCCGAGGCGTTCGCGATTTAGCCAAAGTACCTGTTCAAAAGCCTCTCAAACGCCGAGGCGTTCGCGATTTAGCCAAAGTACTTGTTCAAAAGCCCTTCAAACGCCGAGGCGTTTGCGATTTAGCCAAAGTATCTGTTCAGAAGTCCCTCAAACGCCTTGCCGTGTCTCGCCTCATCCCTCGCCATTTCATGTACGGTGTCATGGATCGCATCCAGGCCAAGCTCCTTCGCTCTCTTTGCGAGATCGGTCTTGCCTGCGGTAGCTCCGTTCTCGGCGTCAACTCTCATCTGCAGGTTCTTCTTGGTGGAATCCGTAACGACCTCACCCAGCAGCTCGGCAAACTTTGCAGCGTGCTCCGCCTCTTCGTAGGCAGCCTTCTCATAATACATACCAACCTCGGGATAGCCCTCCCGGAAAGCTACTCTTGCCATAGCGAGATACATACCGACCTCGGAGCACTCTCCGTTAAAGTTATCGCGCAGATCCTTAACGATATCCTCGCGGACGCCCTGCGCAATACCTACAACGTGCTCTGCAGCCCAGGTCTTCTCGCCGGACTGAGCCGTGAACTTTTCCGCGGGAGCGTGGCAGATCGGGCATTCCGCCGGTGCCGCGTCTCCCTCGTGAACATAACCGCATACCTGACATACATACTTCATAACAGTTCTCCTTTTCTTTTATAAAATTTTAAAGCTTAGAAAGCTTTTTTGACATCATGCAATGCCGACAGACGCCGTAAAAATAAGTGACATGTCCGTCAATTCGTCCGTCGAAGCCGTCGCCCGCGGTCTCTGTCAGCTCTTCGATACTGTTTATTTTTAAATCCGAGACGCCGCCGCATTCCGTACAGAGAAAATGATAGTGAGGGGAGGTATCGGCGTCGAAATGGTCTACGCCGTCACCCAGCCGCAGCCGGTTGATCTCTCCGAGATCCGCCAGCAGAGTGAGATTGCGGTAGACTGTACCCAGGCTGATATTCGGATTTTGCTGCCGCACATTCCGATAGACCGTATCCGCGGTGGGATGATCCTTTCGGGTCAGCAGAAATTCCTTAATCATTTCCCGCTGCCTGCTGTATTTTCGAGTAGCCAAATCAGTCTCCTTCCAAAACAGTAACGATTACTGTTTTTATTATAATAATTTCAAGTAAAATGTCAATAGCTTTTGCAAGGGAAATGCAGATTTCAAGCAGAACTTTACAGTTCGCCCAAAATCGTGTAAAATAGAGAGCAAATCGGCGCTTCGGGCGTCAGAAAAGAGGAAAATAGTATGAAATTTAAGGATATGCCTTACGAGAGAGTGGACTTCGAGCAGGTGGAGAAGGAATTGAACGGCCTGATGGAGGAGTTCGACGCGGCAAAGAGCGGCGAGGAGCAGTTTGCGGTGCATCAGAAATTTTATGAGCTGAGCGACAGGGTGGGAACCCTGTTTACCATCGCGCACATCCGCTTTGACATCGATACCACGGACGAGTTCTATGAGAAGGAGCATGAGTATTACGACGAAAAGCTGCCTCTGTATCGCAATATGGTGCTGGCCTATGAGAAAAAGCTTTACGATTCGCCCTACAGGGAGTACCTGGTGAGCAAGATAGGGCCGGTAGCCTTTAAGAATATGGAGATCGCCCAGAAGGCTATGAACGAGAAGCTGATCCCCCTGATGCAGGAGGAGAACGCGCTTACTATGGAATACGATAAGCTGATCGCGGGGGCGAAGATTCATTTTGACGGCAAGGAGCTGAACCTGTCCCTGCTGCGCCCTTACATGGTGAATCCTGACAGGAGTGTCAGAGAGGCTGCCTACAAGGAGTTCAGCGCCTTTTTTGAGGCGAACGCAGAGAAGCTGGACGAGATTTACGATAAGCTGGTGAAAAACCGCACGGCCCAGGCGAGGACGATGGGGTACAAAAATTATTTGGAATTGGGTTACTATCGGATGGGCCGCAACTGCTACGGTCAGAAAGAGGTGGAGGCGTTCAGGGAGCAGGTGAAGAAGGATTTCGTTCCCTTTGCGGAGGAGCTTCACGAGCGCAGAAGACAACGTCTGGGGCTGGATAAGCTGAAATTTATCGACAATGCGGTATACTTTAAAGAAGGAAATCCCGCGCCCTTCGGAACTCCGGAGGAGATTCTGGCGGCGGGGCAGAAGATGTACGGGGAGCTTTCTCCCGAGACGAAGGAATTTATGGACTTCATGATGGAGAACGAGCTGTTCGACGTGCTGGGCCGCAAGACGAAGAGGGCGGGAGGATATATGACATACATGCCGGTTTACAATTCTCCCTTCGTGTTTGCAAACTTTAACGGGACCAGCGGGGATGTGGACGTGATCACTCACGAGTGCGGCCACGCGTTCCAGGGCTATCTGTCCGGCAAGGATCCGATCCGGGAGCATTCCGATATCGGTATGGAGACGGCGGAGATTCATTCCATGTCGATGGAGTTTTTCACGCAGGGGTGGATGGAGATGTTCTTCGGCGACAGGGCGCAGGACTATATCGAGATGCATCTGGAGGATTCCGCGGCGTTCATCCCTTACGGCTGCATGGTGGACGAGTTCCAGCATATCATCTATGAGAACCCGGAAATGACGCCTGCGGAGCGTCACGCGGCGTGGCTGAAGCTGGAGAAGGAGTACAGGCCGCACATGGATTACGGCGACGACAAGTTCTTCGGCAAGGGCGGCTACTGGCAGAGGCAGGCGCATATTTACGATTCGCCGCTTTACTATATCGACTATTGTCTGGCGCAGACCTGCGCCCTGCAGTACAAGGTGAAGATGGACGAGGACTACAAAGCGGCGTGGGAGAGCTATTTGAAGCTCTGCAAGCTTTCCGCCAGCGATTTCTTCACCAACATGATCCGGGAGGTCGGTCTGGATAATCCGTTTGAACCCGGATGCATGAAAAATATTGTGGAAAAACTTGAAAAATATGTGAAATAACTTGCGCAAGGGTTGAGGCGTGCGGTATAATGAATCCCATGTAAGTATGGAAGGAGACGTTTTTTAATGTCTAAGAAGGTTACGGAGAACAAAGAAGAAAAAAAGCAGGAGAAGGTTATGACCCGATATGACCAGAAGCTGCAGAGAAGAGCCGAGGAGGCGAAAAAGGCGGAGCAGGAGAAGCGGATGAGCACAATCGGCGGGATTTTGATTGTGGCGGCGCTGGCCTGTCTTGTGGCAAGCTTCCCGATCCGCACCTGGCTCACGGTAAACGGAACCTACATTAAGGTAGGGGGAGAAAGTATCTCCAAGCTGGAGTTTGATTACAATTATAACATTGTAAAAAACAATTATATCTCTCAGAACGGATATTATCTCAGTATGTTCGGGCTGGATTTGAGCGGCGATCTTTCCGGGCAGATGTACTCGGATACGATGACCTGGCAGGATTTCTTCGAGCAGATGGCGGTAGACAGTATCTCCGGCGATATAGCGCTGAGGGATCAGGCGAAGGCGGCGGGCTTTACCTATGACGTCACGCAGGACTATAAGGAATATCTGGAAACCCTGAAAAACGCGGCGGCGGAAGCGGGATCGACTGTGAAGGACTACTATAAGGAATGCTACGGGCCTTATGCTACGGCTTCGCGGTTGAAGGGGCTGATCTGCGAGTCCCTGGAGACCGCCGCCTATTACGGTCAGCTCACGGAGGAGAAGGCTCCGGGCGATGAGGAGATCGAAGCGTATTACGAGGAGAATAAGGATAGCTATGACTCCGTTGACTATCGCCTGATCACGGTCAATGCTGAGCTTCCTACAGAGCCCACGGAGCTGGCGGATCCCGTAGAGACCGAGGAAGGCGCGGAGGGAGAAGAGACGGATACCGAGGCGGCATATGAGCCCTCCGAGGCTGAGATTGCGTTTGCCATGACGGTAGCGCAGAAGGAGGCAGAGAGCGCGCTGGAAACGATTTCCACAGAGGGCGAGCTGCGGGAGAATGTTCTTCGCTCCAGCGTCGTGAGCCAGCTGAGGGACTGGATGTTTGACAGCGAGAGGAAGGCCGGAGATACGACGGTTGTAGAGAACGAGACAAGCCATCTTTATTATGCGGTTGAATTCGTAAAGCGTTATCGGGACGAGACCCCCTCCCAGGATGCTAGGATTATCCTTGTAGCGTCTGACGCGGCGGTGCGCGAGGACGCGATTCTGGAAGAGTGGAAGAGCGGCGAGGCGACGGAGGACAGCTTTGCGGAGATTGCGGACAAGTACGGTTCAGAAATTTCTACGGCCGAAGGCGGACTGTATGAGGGATTGCTTCCCTCCAACGTATCGGAGGAGCTGGGGAGTTGGCTGAGCGACAGCGCCCGGGTAAAGGGAGATACCGCGGCGATCACGGGAGCGGAGGGAACCACGTCCTATGTGGTCTATTATGTGGGGCAAAACGATCCTCAGTGGAAGATGAATATCGAAAGTCTTTTGCTGCAGCAGACGATGAGCGATTATATGGAGGAGATTCAGGCAGGCTATCAGGTAGAGGATCCGAAGGGAAATCTTAACTACCTGAAGGTGCAGGAGGCGTTGGCGGCGGCTTCTGACGACGAGGGAGAAGACGGCGAAAGCGAAGGGAACGACGCGGCTTCTGACGGCGGAGAAGGCAGCGGAGAGTAACGCGAAAAATAACGGTCACGGAGGGCGGTGGGATTTCTCACCGCCCTTTCTACCCGGACAAGTTTGTACCAATTGTTCTTGGCAATAGAATTTAGACAATAGAATCGTCCATCGATTCTATTGTAGAACTTGGATAATAGAAATTACGAAGTAATTTCTATGTGCAACCAGCGGCATGGCGGGAATTGTTTGTATCAGCTATGCCGACATGAAGGGAAGCGCGGGCGGAGAGAGACTTGATACACACCGTTATCAACGGCGGCGATTTTGACGGAAGGAAAACAAAAAGTGAGCGATATCTGGATAAAGATACCGGATGGGGCAAACTATATAATCGAAACGCTTCAGAGCGCGGGATTCGAGGCCTACGCGGTGGGAGGGTGCGTCCGGGATTCCGTCCTGGGCCGGGAGCCGCAGGATTGGGATATCACGACCTCCGCCAGACCGGAGCAGGTCAAGGCCCTTTTTCCCTATACTGTCGACACGGGGCTGCAGCACGGGACGGTGACGGTTCTTCGGGAGAGAGTGGGATACGAGGTTACGACCTACCGTATCGACGGCGTTTACGAGGACGGCAGGCATCCGAAAGAGGTCACCTTTACCCCCAGCCTGAGAGAGGATCTGAGGCGGCGGGACTTTACCATAAACGCTATGGCCTATAATGACAGAGCGGGGCTGATCGATATCTTCGGCGGGATGGAGGATATTCGGGAGGGTATCATCCGCTGCGTGGGGAGCGCCAGGGAGCGTTTTGGCGAGGACGCGCTGCGGATGCTGCGGGCGATCCGCTTTTCCGCCCAGCTGGGCTACCGTATCGACGGGGAAGCGCTGGAAGGGATCCGGCAGCTTGCGTCTGCGCTGCGCAATATCAGCGCGGAACGGATTCAGGCGGAGCTGGTAAAGATTCTGACGTCGCCGCATCCGGATCGGCTCCGGGAGGCGTATTGGCTGGGGATCACAAAGATTTTTCTGCCGGAGTTCGACCGGGCGATGGAGACGGAGCAGAACCATCCCCACCATAAATACAGCGTCGGGGAGCATATCCTGCAGTCAATGCTGGCGGTGCGGGCGGATCGGATCCTGCGTCTGACGATGCTGCTGCATGATATCGGCAAGCCTGCAGTCAGGACGGTGGACGACGATGGCATCACGCATTTCTACGACCACGCGGCGGTCAGCGCGGAGCTTGCCAGGAAGATTCTGCGCAGACTGAAATTTGACAATGAGACGACAGCGAGGGTGTGCAGGCTGGTGATGTACCACGATTACGGGAACAGCGTGGATCCCACCATGCGGATTCTGCGCCGTGCCCTGAACAGGATCGGAGAGGACGCCTTCCCGGCGCTCTTTGAGGTAAAGCGGGCGGATCTTGCCGCCCAGAGCGACTATCTGCGCGAGGAGAAGCAGGAGAGGCTTAAAAATTGGGAAGAGATGTATGAGGAAGTACAAAGACAGAAGCAGTGCGTGAGCCTGAAGACCCTTGCTGTTTCCGGTTCGGATCTGATCGCGGCGGGAATGAAGCCCGGGCGGGAGCTGGGAGCGGTGCTGCAGGGGCTGCTGGAGCTGGTGCTGGAGGAGCCGTCCCGGAATACCCGGGAGGAACTGCTGGAGGAAGCGGCAAAAATGATGTGAAGCTGGCCTTCATACTTTTCCGCCCCCCTTCATATGATAGATTAGGTCGGATTCAGGACTATCAGGAGGGGCGGCAGTGAACGACAGGGCGGTGGAATTACTGGAACAGTATGATATAGAGGTGCTTCGAACCAGAAAGGGGCGGGGAACCCTGATCTGCGACACGGATCAGGGCAGCCTGGTTCTGAAGGAATATACCGGTAACAGTGAGCGTATAGAGCTGCAGAACAGGCTGCTGCAGGCGATCGAGGCGGGAGGCGCTGTGCAGGCGGAGCGAATTATCCCCACCCGGGAGGGAAGCCTTCTGGCGCGGGAAGGGGACGGCACCGCGTATGTGCTGAAAACCTGGCGGGACGGCAGAGAGTGCAATATTCAGGATCGGGGAGAATGCGTACAGGCGGTAAGGCTTCTGGCAAAGCTGCACGGATACCTGGAGCTTCCGGCGGATACGCCGGGACTTCCCGCGGCTTTTTCCCCGGAAAAGGAATATGAGAAGCACAATCGGGAAATCCGGAGGGTGAGAAAGTTTCTGAAGCAGAAGGGGCAGAAGCAGCAGTTTGAGATCAGCCTGCTGGGGGCCTGCGACTATTTTCTGGAGCAGGCGCTGGAGGTGACGGAGGACTGGAAGCAGTACAGCGCCGCCTTCCGGAAGGAACAGGAGCGGGCGGAGACGATAACCTTCTGCCACGGCGACTATCAATATCACAATATCCTGATGGGGACAGAAGGCTGGTTTATCGTCAACTTCGAGAAGTGCCTGTCGGACGATCCCGTCAGAGATTTATATTTGCTGCTGCGGAAGCTGTTGGAGAAGGGGAACTGGTCCGTAGCGCTCGGGAAGGAGCTGCTTAAGGCTTACGAGAGAGAGCGGCCCGTACCGGCGAGAAGCAGGGTGGATCTTTATTATCGGCTGGCTTATCCGGAGAAGTTCTGGAAGATAGTAAATTTTTATTATAACTCCGGAAAGGCCTGGATTCCCGGGAAAAACCAGGAGAAGCTGGAGAAGCTGATCGCGCAGGAAAAGGAGAAGCAGCGTTTTCTGGAGGAGGTATTCCGGGAGCTGTAAGCATATGTACGGCAGAATATTAGAAAAGGTTCTTACAGAGGGCTGCTGACGGGTCAGGCGACTGTGCCTGCAAAGAATGGATAACGCGGGATTCGTAAGAGGCGAGGATGCGCAAGGGGGTATCAGGTGACGGACAAAAGAGAGAAACGAAGAGATAGGGTAAGAATCGGGCTGCTGGCATCTCTGGCCGCCGTATTTTTGACGGCCTGTCAGGGGACGCCCTGGCAGGGACGGGAAAACGCGGCGGAGACGCCGCCGTCCTCTCAGGAAAGAATCGAGACGGGCTTCGTCGTCACGGGCCCGGAGAGCTATGACTCGGCGGATACGGCGATTCTGGTGGACAGAGACCGGCAGGAGGGAACGCTTACCTTCCTGAATCTGGAGCTGGGGAAGCGCTACACCCTGTCGGCGGACGGTACTACAGGATTTTACGATAAGTATCGGGAGAGCATCTCTCTTTCCCAGGTTGCTTTGGGGGATATTGTGGATGTGACCTTTCTGAAGGAGAAGAAGCATCTGACGACGCTGCAGCTTTCCCCTTCGGCCTGGAGCTATGCGGGGGTGGAGAATTATGAGTTCAATACCGTGCGCGGGGAGGTAAGCATTGGCTCGGAGGTCTATAAGCTGACCTCCAACACGCAGTATTTCTCCGAGGACAGGAGCATCGACAGCATGGATTTGAACGCGGCGGACGTCCTGGGCTTTCAGGGAATCGGCAGTCAGATTCTGACGGTGAAGGTGGAAAAGGGGCACGGCTATCTGCGGCTGGTGAACGATGAAAACTTTGTCGGGGGCTGGATTGAAATCGGACAGACCCTGATCCAGAGAATTACGGAGGACATGCTCCTGCTGGTGCCGGAGGGCAGCTATCAGGTCAGTATCAGCAACAGGGGCGGAGGCGGAGTGAAGAGCGTGATTATCAACCGGAACGAGGAGACCGCCCTGGATATCGGGGATCTGGAAGTACCGGAGCCTCAGTACGGAACGGTTTTGTTTTCCACGGATCCTTCCTCCACTGAGATTTATATTGACGGCTCTAAAATCGATACCTCGGGCCCGGCGGAGCTGCTGTACGGGATTCACCAGATGATCGCCAGGGCGGATGGCTATCAGTCCATCACCCAGTATATCCGGGTTGCCCAGGAAACCCTGGCGATCAATGTGGCTTTGGATCCCAACCGGGACACGGAGGAAAGCTCTTCCGCCTCCTCCTCTTCCGCGGCTACGACGACGGATTACTATAAGGTATATGTGGACGCGCCGGAGGGCGCGGAGGTTTACCTGGACGGCAATTATGTGGGAATCTCGCCCTGCAGCTTCCGCAAGACGGAGGGAACCCATGTCATCACGCTCCGCAAGTCCGGCTATGAAACCAGGAGCTATTCCGTACAGATCGACAGCGAGGAGAAGGATATTTCCTACTCCTTTGCGGATTTGGTATACAGCGGGACGGTATCCAATAACAGCGCGCAGAACTGAGATGGGCGCGCCGGACTGGGCAGGATGTAGCGAATCGGATGCCGTTTGGTCAAAAACCTTTGAAATATCAATAAGAATGGGGAAAATACCTTGACAAACCGTGTGAAACCAGATATAAATATTAATAGACGTTTCGAGAGAGGCATCTAAAAGAGTACAAACAAGAAAACTCAATACAGGAGGAGTTCAATATGAACAAAACAGAGTTGGTTGCAGCTATGGCTGAGCAGGCAGGAGTATCCAAGAAGGACGCAGAGAAGGCGCTGAAGGCTTTCACGGATGTTGTCGCTGATGAATTGAAGAAGGGCGGAAAGGTTCAGCTGGTTGGTTTCGGTACTTTTGAGGTATCCGAGAGAGCGGCGAGAGAGGGAAGAAACCCCCAGACCGGCAAGGCTATGAAGATCAAGGCTTCCAAGGCACCCAGATTTAAGGCTGGTAAGGCTTTAAAGGACATGCTCAACTAAGTTTAACTTTGAATGCAGCGGAGAACCTTCCAGGTTCTCCGTTTTGTCGTTTTGCGCGAAAGGTATTTGACGAGCAACGCGAGCGAGGGAAGCGGCGCTTCCCGAGCCTGCCTTTCGCGCGAAAGGCAGGAGAATATCCGATAAGGGAGGGAGACAGGCTTGAGACTGGATAAATATTTGAAGGTATCGCGGCTGATCAAGCGCCGCACGGTAGCGAACGAGGCCTGCGACAGCGGACGCGTCATGATTAACGGCAAGCCCGCGAAGGCGTCCGCCAACGTAAAAGAGGGAGATATTCTGACGATTTCCTTCGGCAATAAGGAGGTAAAAGTAGAAATTCTGGATGTACAGGAGACTGTTAAAAAGGATGAGGCGAAGGAGCTTTTCCGCTATCTTTGACGCATGAACCGGCCCGGCGGCGCATAGGCTTTATAGAGAGGACTGCTTTGGCAGCGCCGGAGGGAGGGCTTATGGAGGAATTAGGCAGCAGTACACGCGTACATAAGGTAGCGATGACGAACCGGAAGAATTGCGCGATAAACGGCGTTAAGGATGTACTTTCCTTTGATATACATGAGGTTCTTCTGGAGACGGAGCAGGGGATGCTGATGATAAAGGGGGACGATCTGCATGTAAACAGGCTGTCCCTGGATAAGGGAGAAGTAGACGTAGACGGCAGAATCGACAGCTTTACCTATTCGGATGCTGGCGGAACCGGCCAGAAGAACGAATCGTTCCTGGCGAGACTGTTCCGGTAGACCTATGGTAAGCGAGAACGTATTTCTGTTCCATGCCCTGTTGATGGGCATATATATCTCATTCATCTACGACATATTGAGAATCCTCCGCAGAGTGATTCCCCATAACGGATTTCTGGTTTCCCTGGAGGATCTGGGCTTCTGGATTTACTGCGCGGCGGAGGTTTTTCTGCTGATGTATTATGAGAGCAACGGAAATCTACGGTGGTTTGCGGTGCTGGGAGCGCTGGCGGGGATGCTGGCGTATCGCAGGCTGGTCAGCGGAATCCTTGTGAAGTATGTCTCCCTGCTTCTGAAGCGGCTCCTGGAGATTCTTGGGAGGGCGTTTCGATGGATTCTTGGTCCCTTCGTCCGTCTGGGGCGAAAGGCGGGCAGAGGGGCGCGGAAGGCGGGGGTCAAAATCGCCCGGATCGCGGGTAGAATCCGAAGAAGAATAAAAAACAGGTTGACGCGCTTTCTGAAACTGTTTAAAATGAATTTAAGGAAGTAAAATAAAAGGAGCCGGAAAGGAGGGCCTATGGCGAAACAGAGATCGAGAAACAGAGTTACATACCGCAAGAGAAGCCAAAACCGCTTCAGTATGTTCCTGGTGACGCTGGTGGTCGTGATGATTATGATTGCCGTAGCGGTGCAAAGCGTGGAGCTGCAGAGGAAGATCGACGTCAAGGTCCAGGAGGAACAGAGGCTGCAGGAACAGATTGATGCGGAAAAGGCCCGCGCGGCGGAGCTGGAGGAATTCGCCACGGAGGTACAGACCAAGGGCTATATCGAGGATATCGCCAGGGAAAAGCTGGGGCTGGTTTATGAAGGTGAGATTCTTTTTAAAGAAAAGAAGCAGTAGAAAAGGAGCGCAGGCTCCTTTTTCTTTGCGTTTTTTGTCGCAAAACTTTAAGGCGTCGGCTCCCGGTTTTGACAAAAAAAGCGGGGAGCGAAATCTATAATCGGGCTTACCGTTAAAAAAGGGCGGCAGAAAGGCTGGTGGATGAAATGAGAACGGAGGAGCGCGAGCTTCGGACAGCGCAGGTATCGGATTTATGCAGACGGAAGCTGCTGAATTACGCGGACAGCTTTTACGAGCTGGCCCGGAGCTATGACAGGGAGTTCCGGCCGGAGAGCGGGGATCGGCAGGCTGTGCTTTCCGAAAGAAGACTTTGGGAGAGCAGACAGATTTTAAAAAGTCATCTGAACGAGATGGCGAGGATTATGACGGACGTGGCCTGCGAAGTACTCTGTTACAGGCCGATGGAGGAGAAAAAGAAACGCCTGCTGACGCACGCCATGCGGGAGGAAGGGATCCGGGTGGAGCAGCCCTGCTATCTGTCCCGTGAGGACGGGGGCGAGGCGGTCGTGCTGACTATGAGTACCGATAAAAAGCCGGGGTTTCCGGCGGAGGAGGCGGCGGATATGATCTCTGTCCTGCTGAACCGGCGGCTGAGACTCTCCTCCGCCGGGCCCTTTTCCATAGGGCGGACGCCCCACAGCTTTATTCTGGAGCGGGAGGCGCGGTTTCTGGTACTGACAGGCTTTTCCAGGGCGATCCGGGAGAATGAGACTGTTTCCGGCGATAACTACGCTGTTTTGGGAGGAGAGCGGGAGAAGCTTACGGTTATGCTGTCCGACGGGACGGGCTCCGGCGAGCGGGCCGGAAGGGACAGCGAGCAGGTGTTGGATTTGATGGAAAAGTTTCTGGAGGCGGGTTATAGTACGGAGGCCGCGGTCAGGATGATCAATTCGGCGCTGTTTGCCCTGGGGGAGGACAGAAACCATCCGACTCTGGATATCTGCGATATCAATCTGAGCAGCGGAGCCTGCGAGCTGCTCAAGATAGGCGGCGCGGCGACCTTTCTGAAGCGCGGGAGAGAGGTAGAGCAGCTGGCGGAGGGAAGCCTGCCGCTGGGCATCTTTCAGCAGGCGCAGGCGGATCCGATCCGCAGGGAGCTGACGGACGGCGATTACCTGATTATGGTGTCGGACGGCGTCATAGACGCTTTTGGCGAGCTGGACTATGAAAATACCATGAGCATGGCCGTCGCCGGGATAACGGAGCAAAATCCGGGGGAAATTGCGGACAGGCTGCTGCGGGAGGCGCTGGTCGCCGCGGGAGGCCGGATTCGGGACGATATGACGATAGGGGTCGTAGGCGTCTGGGAGATGGTATGAGGCGCGGCGGGAAGCGGCTTTTCCTGGAATGAACAGGTTCCGAGGGATAGTTTATGCCGACCGCGCTGGCATGAAAAAGTATGGAGCAAAGGGTTCGTCTTGGTAAAAATGATCAATTTTGGTATAAATTTTCTACAGAATTCGCCATTGAAAAAATAGACAAACGGAGAAGTTAGCGATAAAATAGAGTAGAAAATATTTTTACAAGGAAGGGATACTCTATGAAAAAGAAATTAATAGCAGCGCTTGTAATAGCAATGTCGCTGAGCATTTTCGCAGGCTGCGGAGGGGAAAGCGACGACGACATTTCCCCGGTAACCACGCTGAACCCTGAGCCGATTTCAGAGGAATCGCCGACGACTGCGCCGGAGCCGGAGACTACGCCGGAATCCAGCGAGACGCCGGAGGAGAATCACGACGGCATGTACCGCAGCGAGATTACCAACGAATGGATCGATGAGAGCCTGAAGGATCAGCGTCCTATCGCCGTACTGGTTGACAATGAAAAGATTGCCCTGCCTCATTACGGCCTGACGGAAGCGGATGTGGTCTATGAGATCATGAACAGCACCGCCAACGGAAGAATTACCCGTTTTATGGCGATCGTGAAGGATTGGGGCAATATCACCCAGTTCGGCAGCATCCGAAGCGCGCGCCCTACGAACTTCATGCTCGCGCCGGAGTGGAACGCTGTGCTGATTCACGACGGCGGCCCTTTTTACATCGACGATTGGGTAAAGAAGAGCTATTCGGCGAACCTGAGCGGCGGTTTTGCGCGGTATGAGAACGGTAAAAAGACGGAATATACCGAGTATGTGACCTACGACTCCTATACCAACACGACGAAGAACAAGACCTATGACGGTTTGAAGCAGCGCTTTGAGAAGTCAAAGTATACGACTACCTATAATGATTATTATGAGGGGCCTCACTTCCTGTTCGCGGATGCGGAGATCGACTTTTCGGGCAGGAGCGACGCGAAGGAAGCAAGCAGGATTGAGTTGCCCTTCCCGCATAATAAATCAACTCTGAAATATAACGACGAGACAGGTACATACGATTATTCCGAGTACGGCGCGAACCATCTGGATCCGCTGCACGACGACGCACAGCTGACCTTTAAGAACGTAATCCTGCAGAGTACATCGTTCAATCAGCTGGATGACGGCGGATATATGATTTACAATGCGATCGGCAGCGGCGACGGTTATTATATTACCAACGGCAAGGCGATCGCGGTATCCTGGACGAAGGCTACAGAAAGCGGAATTACGCATTATTACGATAAGCAGACGGGGAACGAGATCCAGATCAATACCGGGAAAACCTATATTTCCCTGGTTCCCTCCGATAGTTGGTCAAATCTGGTGATGGAATAACAGAATTCCCGCTTCGCGAAAATTCTGTTATCATGAATAAAAAAGCGAGCGATGTTTCCGGTAGAAGAAAAGCGCCGACTTCATAAGAAAACATATTTTAAGGCGGATACCGTAAAATTTTACTGTACAAATCCCTTTATCTGCGAGAAAATATCTTAAGGAAAAGGAGTGCGTAAAATGAAGGGATCCGCTTTAAAAAACCGGGAGGAGATTCTTCGGGGCAGCTTATGGAAGGCAGTCCTCGCTTTGGCAATACCGGTTATTATCAACAGCTTTCTGCAGACCATGTATAATCTGACGGATACCTACTGGCTGGGGAAGCTGGGAACGGAACAGCTGGCGGCGATCAATCTGGTGTCGCCGGTGCAGCAGGTAATTGTAAATTTCGGATCCGGTATCACGATGGCCGGTTCCGTGCTGATTGCACAGTACATCGGCGCGGGCGTCAGAGAAAATGCGAAGAGCATGGCAAACCAGATTTTTGTCTGCGCCATGTGCTTCGCCGCGGCCTGCGCCGCGCTGTGCTTTCTCTTTACGCCTGCGATCGTAGGCTGGCTGAAGGCGGACGGAGAGACCCGGCTTCACGCGGTGGCCTATCTGCGGGTCGTGATCTGGGATATGCCATTTTTATACATGGTCAATATTTTTTCCGCCGTCCATCAGGCCCAGGGCGATACGGTAAAGCCCATGTTCCTGAATCTGGGCGGAATCCTCCTGAACATGGCGCTGGATCCTGCGCTGATCGTTCTCTGCGATCTGGGAGTAGCGGGAGCGGCGCTGGCAACCCTTCTGGCGAAGCTGGCGCCGGCGGTAGTGGCCTTTTTCCTCCTGACGAGGAAAGAGCAGGAGATCCGGCTGGAGAAGTCCTGTATGCGGCTGGAGAGGGAAAAGGTATCTATGATTGTCCGGATCGGACTGCCTACCGCGATCGGGGGAAGCACCATGCAGCTGGGCTTTCTGCTGATGAGCCGAAATGTGTTCGCCTACGGCAGCCAGGCGATGGCGGCCTACGGGATCGGGAACAAGATCAACGGACTGATCACGCTGCCCAGCAACGGGATCGGCTCTGCGGTGGCTACGATCGTGGGACAGAATATTGGGGCGGGCCAGACGGAGAGAGCGGGGAAGGGCTACCGCATCGCCATGCGGATTTCAGTAGTATTTCTCTTTATCGGCGGGATGATTTTATCCCGGGTCGGTATCTCTACGGCGATCGCGGGGATTTTTTCCGAGGACGGGGCGGTTATCGGGATGGCGGCGGACTTCCTGCGGGTCATGGCGTTCTGGTGTTTCGCCAACGGCGTCTATAACTCGACGATCGGCCTGTTTAACGGAACCGGACATACGGAGGTCACGATGGCGGTAAACGTTTCCAGACTCTGGATTTTCCGCTTCCTGACGCTCTGGTTCTGCGAGAGCGTCCTTAGGATGGGAGTCAGGAGTATCTGGTACTCTGTCGTGGTGAGCAACGGTATCTGCAGTGCGATCCTGTATCTGCTGTATTTGACCGGACTTTGGAAGAGACCGAAAATAAAGACCCGGAGGAGCGAGCCGGATCAACGCGGTTGATTTCCGCGGGCAAGCCGGGTTAATGAGGTTGACTTCCACGGGCAATGGGTCGGGTTAGCGCGGCGGCTTTGCGTCGGCGATGAAAGCTAATCAATGGTTGACCTGAACAGTTGGCAAATGTAGAGAATAGCAGTACATGATGTCGGCAGCAGGATTTTGGGGTTGCGACGTATGCGGCCGGATGAGAAATTGGAGCCTACAAAACAGGAGTTGAGGAGAATAAAAACGAAAGAGGGACAAAGGGAAAAAGACAGAAGAGGAAAAAGCAAAAGAGGAAGAGGCTGGCTGATTCTCGCGATAGCGGGGTTGATTCTGGCCTTGAATATAGCGGCCTGGAGCAGTACGGCTTTCTGCGACTGGTATATCGCGCATATCTTTCCGATCTGGGTCAATACCTACGGCCGTATCACGGGGCTTTTCCCCTTTTCCGTAGGGGAGTGGCTGATCGCCGCGGGGGTTCTGCTGCTGGGGGCGGCGGCAGTGATCGCGGTTCTCTGCGGCGTCTGCGGCATTGTAAAGCTGGCGGGGCGCGGGAAGCGCATTAAGGACACCGTTTCCGAAGGCGAGTGTGTGTGCGGGAGTTCGGGAAAAGCGGTCGAAGCTTCGATGCGTGCAGATGCGGCGGCGTCGGCGCAAGTCAGGGAAAAGCCGCTCAGAGCCGAGAAAGCTTTTCTGAGGTTTGCCGGAAAATTTTACCGCTTCTTCGGCTGGACGCTGCTGGCGGTCTGCCTGATCATGACCCTGAACTGCCTGATTTTATACCATGCCTCCACCTTCTCGGAGCATTATTTCGGGGAGGACAACGGGGAATATTCCGCGGCGGAGCTGGTCGCCCTCTACAATATGGTGGCGGAGGAGTGCAACCGTCTGGCGGGAGAAATAAAACGAAACGAGGCCGGGGAGGCGGTTTACGAAAGTCCTCAGGGTACGGAAATTTCCGTGCGGGACGCCGAGGGCTGGAAAAAGGGGCTGGGAGAGATGGCCGATGAGGCAGGCGGCCTGATGCGGCAGCTGGGAGAGCGGTATCCGCAGCTGAGGGGCTGGTATCCGCGGCCCAAGGCGCTGGTCTTTTCGGACTTTATGTGCCAGCAGTATATGCAGGGCTACTATTTCCCCTTTTCCATGGAGGCAAATTATAACGACGTCATGCATATCCTGAATATCCCCTCGACTATGTGCCACGAGCTGGCGCACCTGAGAGGCTATATTTATGAGGATGAGGCAAACTTTATCGGTTATCTGGCCTGCGTGCAGTCGGAGAATCCTTTCTTTCAATATGCGGGATACCTCAGCGTCTTAAACTACCTGTACAACGACGTATACAAGCTGAGGACGACTGCCCCCGGGACTTACGAGGCCGCGCTGGCTGTCATTACCCCGGTTACCGTTTCGGAACAGGTCTGGAAGGACAATATCTTTGTGGCTGACGAGGAATGGGATCGAATCAACGGCAAGGCGCTGCTGGACACGGAGTTTGTGGACGCGGCGGCGGACGTATTTATCGATACGAACCTGAAGGTGAACGGGGTCGCCGACGGGAAGTTCAGCTATAATCGGGTAGTGCGGCTGCTGATGCAGTATTACAGGCAGGAGCTGGGAGTTGTTTGGGATTGACAAAAAGTATATATTTGCGATGAAAGTAAAACGCTTCGTTAAAACAGGAAGAGATAAGGAGAGACAGAATACGGATGGAATATAAGGAAAGAGTTAATTTTCAGGCAAAATTTGAGCCTGAGGGAAATTATATTCTTCACGGGACGGGACAGTATGATATTCTGGAAAAATTCAGTTCTTATGACAGATATCGAAAATGTCTGCCGGAGACTCCGCCGATTATGACGATCGCCTTTGTGGGACTTTATGATGATGTTCGATATGATCTGTTTGCGGCGTTGATCAATACGCATATTCATTCTTACACAAACAGCAGCTATATATTGCCGCAGATCGGCGTAGAGTTTTGCAGAGACGAAATGCCGGGGACAAATTACGAGCAGGAGATTGCGGCCGGAAAGCGGGATGAGGAAATCCGCAGATTTATGCGGGCTATGAAAACGATCGACCGGCCTGTGTTCATTCGTCCCGGCTACGGTTTTAACGGCGAATGGAACGGTTATGATCCTGAGAACTATAAAAAAGCCTTTCGCAGGATGAAGGATATTGCGGAGGAAGTGGAGTGTCAAAACTGCTGCTTTTCCTGGAATTACAATCCTGCCGCCAGAGAGAAGGACTATATGAAGTATTATCCCGGAGACGCGTATGTAGACTGGTGGGGAATCGATATTTTCCAGACGCCGGAGGAGTCCGCGCCATACGCCTATACGTTTTTGGAGGATGCGGAGAAGCACAGAAAACCGGTTATGCTGGGAGAAGCGACGGCCTACCGATATGGGACAAGCTACGAGGGATGGCAGAAGTGGTTTGTTTCCTATTTTCGTTACATCAAGCAAAATCCGGTTATCAAGGCGGCGTGCTATATTAATTGGGACTGGACGCAGTATGCCAAGTGGTCTAACTGGGGAGACTGCAGAATAGAGACAAACGAAGAATTGGTAAAATTATTTAAACAGGAATTATCTACTCCGGTATGGCTTAATGATGTTGACAGGCAGACCGTCCGTAATCTGCTGAAAGTAAGCAAGTGGGGGTTGGAATGAGGATACTGATCGTAGGGGAAAATCGCGGCTATGAGGATTTGATACGGGCCACGTCTGCGGGAAAACAGTGTCGGATAAATTTTATGGGATATCAGGAGGCACTGGAGATTTCTTTTTCTGCACCTTTGGTGTTTGTGGAGGCAAAGGTGGGGGATCCTCTGGGCTTTAATGTGGGAAGGACAATTTTGCGGCACTTTCCGGAAACAAATCTGATCTTTTTAATGAAGGAATGTCTTTTTGAATACTCCATGGCGGCTATGCGTATGGGCGCGAAAAATATTCTGGTGGATCAGGAGATTAATCCGGAATCTATGGAACAGCTTCTGGAGCGATACGGAGACCTGAAAGAGGATGTGGGGCGCGAAGCGGCGGACAGAAATTTTGAGCGTATGATTTTCCGGCATAATGACGGGGAAGAGAGAGATTGGAGCATCCGGGCGCTGAATGATATCTTTGGCATGAAGGACGGAGAAAAGAGCTTTTATGTAATGATCGTTACCAGCCTGACCTTTGTCCAGAATCAGCTGAAAGAGGATCCCATGAGCAGAAAGGTTTCCTGCGAAAGGGTGAAGGAGCGTCTGAGGCAGTATCGAGGCCCGTTTTTTTCGATCCCCTTTGTCTTCTATGTGGATCAGCAGTTTTATATGGTTGTATTATGCCGGGAGGATGGCCTGCCGGAGGAGCCGAAAAAAAGGATTGAGCTGCTGCAGGAGCGGATTTACGGAGAGGGTCTGGAAGTATTGGGGGAGGATCAGATGATCCTGAGCTCCGGAGAAAAGGAAGACTTTCGACAATTCGGAGAATGCCTGGATGAATTGGAGCAGATGAAGGAATCCATGCACTGCGGCAGCTATCCCTATATGGTGAGTCGGTATAACAATAGTATTAAAAACCGTAGTCGTAAAAGGGAGCAAAATCCTGACGAGTGGATCGAGACTGGCCGGAAAGCGCTGGAGATCATGGAGGCGGGCGGCGAATACGAAGCTCAGATCCGGAAATTGTTTTCTCTGGAAAGTATGGAGGAAATTACCTTTTCACAGTTTATGAAGGTGAAAAAGAGTATGGCGTTTGAGCTGGAATCCTTTTATAAAAGGATGCAGGGAGAGATTACGGATGGAAGGCAGGTTGAGGAAGAGCTGGAAAAGCTGCAGCCGTACTGTAATTATATATATGCGAGGGAGCAAATCCTGAAGATTGCGTCAATGCTGACGGAGCGCTGCGTGAAAAGGTATCATCCACTGGTGGCTCAGTGTATCCGCCGGATATCGGAAACCTACGCTTCCGATATCAGTCTCCAGGAAATGGCGGATCAGCTGAATATCAGCAGCGTATATCTCAGCTCACTGTTCCGAAAGGAGACAGGAGAGAAGTTCAGCGCATATGTCAATCAATACCGGCTTCAGAAGGCCAAGCTGTTGATTGACGGCGGTCAGCCCTTGAATATGGTTTTTGAAGCGGTTGGGTTCTTAAATCAGCAATATTTCAGTAATTGTTTTAAAAAGGCTTACGGTATGACGCCCAGCGAGTATAAAAATCGAATGCAGGGTAGAAACCTGTGACATAATGAAAGCGTTTCCTTTTGGAAACGCTTTCATTATGTTAATATGCTGAAAAATTATAAAAAATCCTTGATTTTGTTTGTAGAAAAGGGAAAAGCGTTTTTGTAAGATAAAGATACGAAAGGAAAATGCCGAAATGCGGCGGAGACAAGGAGGAGAAGATGAGTAAGGTTAAAAAGATGCTGAACATGTTGTTGGCGCTCTGCCTTTGCGCAGGGCTGCTTTCCGGATGCGGGGAGAGAAAGGTTGAGGAGGTCAGGGTAAATCAGCCCTCCATTACGCTGGAGGAGGGGCAGTCGTACCAGCTTTCCACGAAGGTTTTGCCGGAGGACGCTCCGCAGGAGGTAACGTTTGCTGTATCTGATAACGGCGTGGCTACAGTGGATCAGGAGGGAAACATAACCGCTGTCAGCCCGGGGGAAGCGGTCGTCAAGGTTATGGCGGGCGATAAAGAAGCGAGCTGCATGATTACCGTAGAAGCGAAGCCGGTGGAGAATGCCCCGGAAAATCTGCCGGTGGCGGATGCGGTCAATGGGTTCAAGCCTTTTGTACCCGGAGGATTACTTGGCGGCGAGGGCGGAGAGTATTATTCGGTTACGGTATCTCCGGTAGAGGATAATGCCGTTATGTTTTCAGGAAAAGGAGGATTCAGCTGGCCGGATACGGTAAATATGCCGGTTCCCAGCGCTATGGGAGGTTACTATGACGGGGAGCTTGCTCTGGACGGATTAACCTTTACTTACAGACTGGATCAGGAAATGGAGTTTGCGGGAGATCACTGGTATGTCGTCGCGTTGGAGGACAGATGTCAGTTATTCAACAGCTGGAACGGTGAAGATCCTTCCAAGACGTTATTTATCATGATCGGTTTCGAAGAAGGAAGGGTTTATTTACAGCCGCATTACAGGGATGTGATCGATTTGGGAGAAAGCTGGAGCTATTTAGGGAAGAGCGAGGGCGTAGAGTATGCCCAGGGTGATACCGTGACGATACGGCTTGAAAAGGCGGAAGAAGGATATTGTATTTATTTAAACGAACAGTTGCAGACCTTCGACAACATTAATTCTTCCTATATTACAATTATTCCAGAGCTGTTTCCGGAGGAAAAGGTATGGTTAATGGCGGCGGCCCATATTGGGAACCCTGAGGATCAATATGAGGGAGAGTATGCATTTACTCTGGGGCTTGTCAGAGATTAACCGGGTAATGACGATATGTCGGAAGACCCGCGGAGGCGGGTGATTGGAGCGGGCATGAGGAAAACAGGAATTTTAATTTTTATGTTTTTACTGCTTACAGGCTGTCTGACGGCTTGCGGAGAAAAAGACGGCGTCGGCGACAGGCTGATGATCTGGAGCTATGATACCACGACGACGGAGGCAATGGTAGAGGAGTATCAGAAGATATATCCTGACACGGAGATTGAGATAGTGCCTGTGGATGGCAATTCGTATGAACAGCTGCTTCAGACAGCGCTTTTTGCGGAATCTGAGGTTCCGGATATTATCTGGGGGGATTACTTCAGCAGAGGGAAAATCTTTTCGCTGGATATCTGCGAGGATCTGTCGCAAGCTCCGTATCAGCTGGATACGAGCCTGGTCAGCCCCTGGGTGCTGGAGCTTTGCCGGGATGAGGAAGGAGCGCTTCTGGGGATCGAAAGCGGGCCCGCTCCTACAGGCTTATTATTCAAGCGGGATATTTGCAGGAAATATCTGGGAACGGACAATGAGGAAGAGCTTTCCGCCATGTTTTCAACATGGGATGGTTTTCTGGAAGCTTGCTGGACGATTTATAACGAAAGCAATCACGAGGTGATTCCTTTCGCCAGCCTGGGGGATGTGTACTGCGTTGTAGTGGGTATGCTGAACATCCCGTATATGGTTGACGGGGAACAGAATATTGAAAAGGTTTGTGACGGAGTGTTTCCTCTGATGGAAATTTTTATGAAGGAAGGTCTGTGCGGAAGGATAGATCAGTGGACAGCGGCTTATTACAGCTCCTATAACAATGATAAATATGCTTTTCATATCTGTCCGGCATGGTGTCCTGACTATCATATTAAGGAAAATGCCCCGGATCAGGCAGGAAATCTGGGGATCTGTCTGCCTGCAGGCGGGAAAATGTTCAGTTTCGGGGGAACCAGTTTCAGTATTTATAAAGGCTCGAAAAACAAGGAAGGGGCATGGCGGTTTATTGAGTGGACGCTTTTAAGTGAAGAGGGACAGAGGAATGTACAGGCAAATCTGATTTCCCATGGAGGAAGCGGAGGAATTGGAACCCTTGCCACATTATATAAAGACCCTATGTATGATCGGGAGGATGCCTTTTTTGGCGGACAGAATATCCTGAAATTCTTTTCGGAGAATATGGATAAAGTGAACGGTCGGCCGGTGACAAAGTATGATACGGCATTTGGGGATTCCCTTGGACTGGTATTGAATTCCATGAAAAACGGCTTGTCTGCGGAGGAATGTAAAAATAATGTGATGGCGGAGCTGAAGCTGAAGCTGCCGGAGCTTTTCGAGTAGCGGGGATTCAGAGGCCTTGGAATGAAGTGGAGATTTGAATGAAAAGAATATGGAGAATGGCAGCGGCGATTATGAGTACACTTACTATTTGCGGCAGCCTTACCGGCTGCCGGATCCTTTTCGGGGATGGGCAGGATAAGGCTGCGGACAATTTGTCTGAAAATTACGAGACGCGTGTGGATTTTGGAGCTAAATTTGAACCAAAGGGAAATTATATCCTTCATGGAGCAGGGCAGGATCAGTCAGGAGTTACCGTCACATTTGACAATTATACGAACATGATGGGTCAGGATAGTATGCCGGTGATAACGATGGGATATGCGGCTCCCCATCATAACTATGTGGACTGGGCGTCCTATATGAAGAAAGGAATAGAAGCCTACGGAGAAGAAAGCTATCTTTTTTTGCAGGTAGGGGTTCACTTCAACAGGGACGAGAATCCGGATGAATGTTATTATGACGAGATCGCGGAGGGTAGAATGGATATGGAGCTGAAATCTCTTATTCTGACACTGAAATCCTTCCAGCGTCCGGTGTTCTGCCGGCCGGGCTTTGAATTTAATGGTGAATGGAACGGATATACGGATGGAGAAATTTATAAAAAGGCTTTTGCACGCTTCGCGGAGCTGATAGAGGAATGCGAGGCGGAGAACATCGCCTTGCTGTGGTGTTATAACCCGGACGGCGCAGAAAAGGATTACATGAAATATTATCCGGGGGACGACTATGTAGACTGGTGGGCGATCGATATTTTTCGGATCGGGAGCGCTGAATCAGCGGAAACAAAGGCTTTTTTAAATGACGCTGTCTTTCATGAGAAACCGGTGATGATTACGGAGGCGACGCCTTACGGATACGACGTTACAAAGGGAGAGGGCTGGGAGGAGTGGTTTGAACCGTACTTTCAGTTTATCAGAGAAAATCCTGTAATTAAGGCAACCTGTTATATCAACTGGAAATGGTACGATTATCCTCAGTGGGCGAATTGGGGAGATGCCAGATTGGAAGAGGCACCGGAGTCTCTTGCCGAAAAATATCGGGAAGAATTAGGGGATCCGGTTTATTTACATGCGGGAGAGAAAGAAGACATGATCGATTGCCTGTATGATTGCAGGGATTACGGAAAGTGAGGAGAATTATGGCATCTTCCGACAGAAAAAGCCATCGGACAAATAGAATAGCGCCGTATCTGTTTTGCGCTCCTTTTTTTATTACTTATTGTGTGTTTACCCTGTTTTCTATGGCTTTTACTTTTGTACTGAGTTTTACGGACTGGAACGGGTTTGGCAGGATTGAGTTTATTGGACTGAAAAACTATGCCCGTATGTTTAATCTGTCTGCAGATCCCCGCTTCCTGCAAACCCTGCTGAACACAGCGGTCATCGTAGTAATGACCGTGCCTGCGGGAATATTTCTGGCGCTGTTTTTATGTTACTTTCTGCAGAAGAGGACGGTCAGGAGGAAACATATTTTTCGGGTTTTGTTTTACTTACCGGCGCTGATGACGGCGGTAGCGGTAGGGCTTCTCTGGGCTACGCTTTTTGACTATGAAAGCGGTACGGTCAACTGGCTGCTGAAGGCGCTGCGAATTTCGGCGGGCGGTATTAATTGGATGGGAAGCGCCTGGGGATGCAGGCTCGTTCTGGCAATTCTGATCGTCTGGTCAAGCTTTGGAAGTACCATGCTCTTTTTTTCATCGGCATTGACGTCGGTGTCGGATGATGTGGTGGACGCGGCCCGGATGGACGGCGCGGGATCAGTAAAAATATACTGCAGGATCTGTATCCCTATGATCAGCGACGTGATGATATTTGTAATTATTACCAGCCTGATTAATTCATTTCAGCTGTATGATGCGCCGGTGATGCTTTTCAGCTCAGGCCCATCCGGAGGTCTGCCCTACGGAGGGGTAGACAGAAGCTGTCTGACGATGGTGATGCTGATTATGGACGAAGCTTTCAGCAATATGCATTATGGCTACGCAGCGGCGCTTTCCTACGGTATGTTTCTTTTTATCTCGTTTTTTTCATTTATCAGCGTCAGGCTTATGACCAGGGAGAAGGCGGCGTAAGGAGAGCCTGAGGGCATCGCAACAAATTCTGCGAACGGGCGCGCTGAAACGCGTAAGGGGTATATACATGAAAAAGAAAAAGATGTTTGAGAAGGGGACGGCATATGGCATTTTGGGACTTTTTGCCATATCTACGCTGTTTCCGTATTACTGCATGATTGTTATGGGGACGCACAGCAATGCCGGTCTGTTTTCCGGTCTGAAACTCTGGTTCGGAGACAGTCTGAAGGAGAATTTTACGCGGCTGGTGGAGTCAGGATATATCCGGTATTTTCTGAATTCGCTTATAATTGCCGTACCCGCGACAATATTGACGCTGCTTTCCGGCTCTATGGGAGGATATGCGCTGGCGAAGTATCAGTTCCGAGGAAAAAGGTTTTTGATATCTTTCGTATATATTACGCTGATGCTTCCGGGATCTCTCGGCACGATCGCATGGGTCTGGGAGATGAAAAAATTTGGTTGGATCGATACCTATCTGCCCTTTATTATTCCGGCCATGGGAAATACGTATGCGGTTTACTGGTTTATGCAGTTGTCAAAGGGGGCTATCCCGGATGAAATTCTGGACAGCGCCAGAGTGGACGGGGCGGGCGAATACTGTATCTTTTTCCGCATTGCGTCGCCTCATCTGCTGGCGGGGGCGGCATCCCTGGGACTGCTGAATTTTGTGGGGGCATGGAACAGCTATCTGGGGCCTTCCCTGATTCTGAAGAAGCAAAGGCTATATACCGTACCGATCGGCATCGCTACTATGGGATCGCAGTTTCGGTCGGAGTACAGCACGCAGATATTGGGAATGACTATTGCGGCGATCCCGCTGATTCTTTTGTTTGCCTGTACATCCCGCTATTTTGTGGCGGGTATTGTAGGAGGCTCGGTAAAAGGGTAGGAAACAGAATATGAACAGAGCGTATGCCAAAAAGGCGGCGAAAGCGCTGGTCGCGCAGATGACATTGGAGGAGAAAGCTTCCCAGCTTCTCTACAATTCCCCGGCCATAGAGCGGCTTGGGATAAAGGAATATAACTGGTGGAACGAGGCGTCCCATGGTGTGGCGAGGGCAGGCACAGCGACGGTATTTCCACATGCGGTCGCCATGGCGGCAACTTTCGACCCCGCGATGATAAAAACGGTTGGGGAGGCAGTGGCGGAGGAAGCCAGAGCAAAGTATAATGAGAACAGGAAAGAGGGAGATCGGGATATTTATAAGGGGTTGACTTTCTGGACGCCAAACCTGAATATCTTTCGGGATCCCCGTTGGGGAAGAGGACAGGAAACCTTTGGGGAGGATCCTTATCTTACCGCTGTAATGGGCTGCGAATATATAAACGGCCTGCAGGGGGAGGGAGAGTTCCTGAAATCCGCCGCCTGCGCCAAGCACCTGGCCGCGCACTCCGGGCCGGAAGCCCTGAGGCACAGCTTTGATGCGAAAGTATCGCCGAAGGATCTGTGGGAGACTTACTTGCCAGCTTTTGAGTGGGTTATAAAGCATACGGAAGTAGCCGGGGTGATGGGGGCGTATAATCGTCTAAACGGCGTGCCGTGCTGCTGCTCGGAGGAGCTGCTGCGAAATATACTGGTGGAGCAATGGGGGTTTGACGGTTATGTGGTATCCGACTGCGGCGCTCTCCGGGATGTCTCTCAGGGTCATCGATATACGGATAGCGATGAGGAAAGCGCGGCGCTGGCGCTCAAAAACGGCTGTCATCTGAATTGCGGGTGGGCATATGAGCGCCTGATTGACGCTTATGAGATGGATTTGATTACAGAGGAAGAGATTACGGCAGCGGCTGAAAAGCTTTTTATGGTGCGCTTTTTGCTTGGAGAATTTGAAAAGAAGGTGCCCTGGGCGGAAATTTCCTATGACAGGGTGAATTGTAAGGAACACAGAGAGCTGAATTTAAGGGTTGCCAGGGAGTGCATGGTCTTGCTGAAAAACCAGAACGGATTTTTACCGATGAAGCCGGGACGCATATCCAGAATTGCGGTGGTGGGGCCGAATTCTATGAATATCACGGCGCTGGAAGGAAATTATAACGGGTATGCTTCCCGTTATATTACCGTGGCGGACGGTATCAGGGAGATTTATGCGGAGTCGGAAATTCTGGTGGCGAAGGGCTGCCATATGTGGTATGAGGGGCAAAATGAATGGAACGGCTTTGGCAATATCCGCAGCGACGGAATAGCCGCGGCATCCCATGCCGATGTGACGATCCTCTGCCTGGGACTTGACAGCAGCATTGAGGGCGAGGAAGGCTGTGTTTCGGGAGAGTATACACAGGCTGGGGATAAGAGGGATTTATACCTTCCCGAAACACAGCGCCGTCTGGCGGAGGATATCTGTGATATTTGCGAAAATGTAGTGGTGATACTGATGAGCGGCGGGGCTTTGGATTTAGGGGAAAAAGTAACAGCCCACGCGAAGGCGGTGATTCAGGCATGGTATCCGGGAGCGCTTGGCGGTCTGGCGGTGGCTCAGCTTCTCGCTGGAATATACTCTCCCAGCGGGAAACTTCCGATTACCTTTTATTGCGGCAACGGCGGACTGCCAGCGTTTGAAGACTATAATATGAAAGGTCGAACTTACCGCTATTGCCGAGAAAAGGTATTATATCCTTTTGGCTTTGGCCTCAGTTATACGGAGTTTTCCTTTGATAATTTGACGATAACCAGAATTCACGGCGGCTGGCAGGTAACGGCTGAGGTAAAAAACACGGGAAAAAGAAGCGGTCAGGAAAAGGTTCAGATTTACGCGGCGTTTCAGGATACCCGCACAGATACGCCGGTTCTCCAGCTGTGCGGTCTTTGCCCGATAGGGCTGGCACCGGGCGAGAAAAAACGTGTCGCCGTTAAAATTGACGAATATTGGGTTGCCGCAGTGCTTTCGGATGGAAAACGAGTAAGGCCTGACGGTAAAATTTTAATATATGTCGGAGGAAGCCAGCCGGATGCCAGGAGCAGGGAGCTGACAGGTATGGAATGTCTTTGCGGGGAGCTGCGCTTCTAAACAGGAAGGAGCACAGGAAGGAGCATACAATCTTGTTTTGACACTTCTCTCTCGTTATGCTATAGTTAGGACACAAAGATTTTAAGGAGGAATCAAATATGGGTCATCTAACTGGAAAGACAGCAATTATTACGGGCGCGGGACGTGCGGTATTAAGTGACGGACGCTGCGGTTCGATCGGTTATGGTATTGCGACCGCCTATGCGAAGGAAGGCGCGAATATTGTAATCACCGGCCGGAATGTGCAGAAGCTGGAGTCGGCGAAGGAGGAGCTGGAGCGCCTCTACGGGATCCAGGTGCTGACCGTTGCCGCGGACGTAAACGCAAATGCGGACAATGAGGCGGTAGTGGCGGAAGTAGTAAGACAGACGATGGAGAAGTTCGGCAGAATCGACGTTCTGATCAACAACGCGCAGGCGTCCGCCTCCGGCGTGCCGCTGGCGGAGCATACCACGGATCAGTTCAATCTGGCGCTTTATTCCGGTCTTTACGCCGTGTTTTATTACATGAAGGCCTGCTACCCTCATCTCGTAGAGACAAAGGGCAGCGTGATTAACTTTGCGTCCGGCGCAGGTCTGTTCGGAAACTACGGACAGTGCGCTTACGCCGCTGCGAAGGAAGGAATCCGCGGTCTGACCCGAGTCGCGGCGACAGAGTGGGCGAAGGACGGCATCAACGTCAATATCATCTGTCCTCTTGCCTGGACAGCGCAGCTGGAGAACTTTGAAAAGGCTTATCCGGATGCCTTTAAGGCGAACGTAAAGATGCCGCCTGCGGGACATTACGGCGACTCCGAGCTGGAGATCGGACGTGTCTGCGTCCAGCTGGCGTCCCCGGACTTTAAGTATCTGACAGGCGAGACGCTGACCCTGGAGGGCGGTATGGGACTTCGTCCGTAAAGGCGTTTCGGTAACGGAAGATGTAGACTGCGGGATCGGGCAGGGAGTCAGAGCCTGCCCGATCCCGATGTATAGCATGATAGATAGCGATAACGGCAGCCTTATGCGGAGAGCCGGCGGTTTTTTGTTTCGGCTCGCAACAGTCCCTTCAGCACCGAAATCTGAAATTTAACCGAAATTATTTTTGTAAAGTTTGTCCGCAGGCCTTGACATTTCAGGAATAAGTGTGTACAATAATCAATGTTGCGGCGCATGGATTTACGTTACAGGCCCAGATAGCTCAGTTGGTAGAGCAGAGGACTGAAAATCCTCGTG
>JAMPIG010000030.1 GCA_023662875.1 Roseburia sp.
CCGGCGTTTTTACGTGCGTCTCAAAAGAGAGTCCGATTTAAAAAATTATTAAGATATCAGCGGGATTTACGGACGGAATATACTTTAGATATAAAATTTTCATGAATTTTTTGCATCATTTTATCCGACACTATTGTCATTCACAATATCTGGTAGTATAATGGTTGTTGATACTACGAAATATTGACTTCGTGAGGAATATGATACCTCAGATATTCCGTCCGGGAAAAGAGAGACAATCGGATGAATTTGTCGGATCTGACAAGAAATGCATATATGCTGCGAGGTTCCCTTGCCAGAAGAGGCTACATGCGCTGGTGGCACTCCTTCTCGGGAGTACAGGCCGAGACGGGGGAGACTCGCTCTTTTTTTATAGAGTTTATGATTCTAAATCCCTCTCTGGGCGGCGAGCTTCCCATCTTAGGCCAGCATCCCTACTATAAAAAACGCGGAATGCGGCCCGCCTATGTCCTGGTAAAGGCGGGGGCCTTCCCGGACGCGGAGGGAAACGACGGAAGGCAGCTCCATTCCTTCTACCCGATCTCCTCCCTGAAGGCCGCCTTTAAGCCCTTTGTCATGCAGGTGGAGGACTGCTTCTACAGCGAGGATCGGCTCAGCGGCTCCGTATTTGTATCGGAGGAGGAAGCCAGACATCGCTCCTTTATGACGGACGCCGGCGTGATGGAATGGGAGCTGGAGGTACACAAGGCGGTATCCTGCCACACAGGTCTTCTGGCAAGCCCGCTGTTTCAGGCGTTCAACGCCCTCGACAGCTACTGGCACGGCGAAGGGATCAAGACCTTCTTCCGGGGCACGGTAACGCTGGACGGCGTCGCTTACGATGTCTCTCCCGACCAATGCTGCGGATACGCGGATAAGCACTGGGGAAGGAGCTTCAATCGGCCCTGGCTGCAGTTTTCCTGCGGCAGGCTGACCAGCCAGAGAAGCGGTCGGGAATTGCGTCATTCTGTTCTCGCCATAAACGGCTGCTGCCCCAGGTTCTTTTTCCTTCCCCTGCGGCGCAAGCTTCTGATCCAGCTGACTTATACCGGGGAGGACTACGATTTCGGCATTCAGCCCTTCCTCCTCTCCCGGTGCAGATGGGAGACAAAGGAAACGAACAAGCGCTATATCTGGCATATCATGGCGCAGAATAAGACCTCCGTCATCAAAATTTCCGGCAGCTGCTCGAAAGCGCAGATGCTCCGGCTGCGATACGAAAATCCGGACGGCGTCAAGTCACGGCAGCCGCTGTTTACCGGCGCGGCCGCCGTGGGAACGATAAAGCTCTACCGCCGGACCCCCGAAGGTCTGGAGCTTCTGGACACCCTGCAGATGCAGCAGGGCTTTTGCGAATACCAGGGCGAATCTTTGCGGGGGCGTTAATTCTGCGGACGGCTTGGAAGCGGAGACGACAGATTAGCCCGCATTCGCCTACTGCCATCCGCCCTGGCGCAAAAGGCGCAGAAATGAGGAAAAATGAATCGCGAAATTTATCAGGTTCCCTGTATTGATCAAAAGGTAAAATCTTCCGCAGGTCTTTGCCTTCAGGTTCCCGGCTCTAAGAGCATCACGAACCGCGCCCTGCTTTTAGCCGCCCTGGCGGATGGAACCTCCGTCCTGAGGGATGTTCTGTTTTCGGAGGATTCCCGGCACTTTCTGGAATGTATTCAGGCTCTCGGGCTGAATACACAGGTCGACGAGACAAAAAAAACGATTGTGGTAGAGGGGATGGGCGGAAAAGTTCCTTTGCAGGAGGCACGGCTGAACGTAGGGAGCGCAGGCACCGCGGCCAGATTTCTGTCCGCCTGGCTGGGACTGTCAAAGGGGGTTTATCACATGGACGCCTCAGAGCAGATGCGAAAGCGCCCTATGGCTCCCCTGCTGGATTCCCTGAAGGAGCTTGGCTGCGAAATCATCTACGAAGGCGAGGAAGGACATTTCCCCTTTACCCTGAAGGGCAACGGCTTCCGCAAGAATCAAATTGCCGTCAATATCGACAAGAGCAGTCAGTTTCTCAGCGCCCTGCTCATCGCCTCCTGCCTGTCGGAGCAGAACTTTTGGATTACCACGGAAGGCTCCCACGGTATGTCTTATATCGAGATGACCGTAAGGATGATGCAATCCTTCGGCGTGCAGGCGGAGCCGCTGTATTATTGCTCCGGCAACGGGGAGAATCACAACTGCAGCGGCTGCATCAACAGTACGCAGCCTTACGGCTACCGCGTTCCCGCCGGACAGCGCTATCACGCCCTGGACTATCAGGTAGAGCCGGATCTGTCCGCGGCCTGCTATTTTTACGCTTTGTCCCCTCTGCTGGGAATTCCCGTAACCGTACAGAATATTCACCGCACCGACCGCTCCCTCCAGGGAGATATCGCTTTTCTGGGAGTACTGGAACAGATGGGCTGCGCTGTTCCTGATACAGATTACGGCGTTCTGGTTCAGCCTCCCGCCGAAAGAGTTTATCACGGCGTCGATGTGGATATGTCTTCTTTTTCCGACCAGGCGATTACCCTGGCGGCTCTTGCCCCCTTTGCCGACAGCCCTACCACGATCCGCGGCATCGGGCATATCCGTCATCAGGAGAGCGACCGCATCGCCGCCATTGCGACGGAGCTGGGAAAAATGGGAATCCTCTGTGAGGAGACTGACGACAGCATCACGATTCATCCCGGTTTCCCCTCTCCCTCCGCAGTAGAAACCTACGATGACCACCGTATGGCCATGGGCTTTTCCCTGATCGGGCTGCGCGCGCCCGGAATCATAATCCGCAATCCGGACTGCTGCCGCAAGACCTTCGAGGGATATTTCGATCTGCTGGACGATATTGTCCGCAGGCTCACCTGACCTTTTTTTAGCGGTGCCTCCAGGTCGCTCTGGACGCTAAAATCAGGATGGGAAATATCTCCAGTCTTCCCGCCAGCATATCCGCGATCAGAATCAGCTTGGAGAACACACTGTAGGCCCCGAAATTACAGGAAGGCCCTACCGCCTCGAACCCCGGCCCGATATTGTTAAAGCAGGCCAGCACCGCGGAAAAATTCGTTGTAATGGAAAAACCGTCTATGGAAATCAGCAGAAAGCTGACCCCGATAATGATCACATACGCCGCCAGATAAGCGTTTGTGCTCTGTAAGACCTTCTCTCCGATCGGGTTGCCGTTGACCCTTACAGCCTCCACCTTCTGCGGGTGTACCACCTGCCGCACGCTTCTGTGCAGGCTCTTTAAGACCAACAGCGCCCTGCCGCACTTAAAACCGCCGCCGGTGCTTCCTGCGCTGGCCCCGATTACCATCAGCGCCAGGAGAACCGCTTTCGAGAAGCCCGGCCAGAGATCAAAGTCCGTCGTGGCATAGCCGGTAGTCGTCACGATGGATGCCACCTGGAAAGCCGCGTGGCGCACTGTTTCGCCCAGGGTTTCATAATACCCCTTCAGATTCAGAGTAATCAAAAGAATGCTCCCCGCCACAATCCCCAGATACGTCCGCAGCTCCTCATCCCGGAATACATTTTTAAACTGACGGATCAGCAAAAGATAATAGCAGCTGAAATTGACGCCAAAAAGCAGCATAAACACCGTACAGACATTCTGGATATAGGGACTGTAGCCCGCGATACTGTCGTTTCTTACCCCGAAGCCTCCTGTCCCGGCCGTGCCGAAGGCCGTACAGACCGCCTCGAACAGAGACATCCTTCCCGCCAGGAGGAAGACGACATTCAGCACCGTCAGAAGGATATAGAGAATGTATAAAATCCCTGCCGTCTTCTTCATTCTGGGCACCAGCTTACCCACGTTGGGGCCGGGGCTCTCCGCCCGAAGAAGATGCATGGTAAAACCGTTGTCGCTGCCGCCTACCGAGGAGATCGCCAGCAGGAAGACCAGAACCCCCATACCGCCCAGCCAGTGGCTGAAGCTCCTCCAATAAAGAATTCCCTTCGACAAATCCTCAACCGCAGGCAGGATCGAGGCCCCTGTGGTCGTAAAACCGGACACGATTTCAAAAAAGGCGTCGATGAAGCTTGGAATTTCCCTTGAAATGTAAAAAGGAAGACACCCCAGCAGACTGATGACGATCCAACTGATCCCCACACAGGCCAGGCCTTCCCTCGCGTAAAACTTGTTTTTCGATCCCCGGCAAAGCCATCTGAGCAGGAGAGAAATGACAAAGGTGACGGCAATACTCCACCAGAAGGCCCAAGCCGCCGTATACTCTCTCTCCCAAAGGCTGATCAGCAGTGCAGGAATCATAAAGACCCCCTCCACTGTCAGAATCTTGCCGATGAATCTTCCCATCAATTTATAGTTCATGGCAAACCTCACCCGTTACTCAAAAATATCGTTCAGCTGATAGATCCGCTTCTCCCCGTTGGTCACGATAATCACCGTATCGCCCCGCTGGAAAAAGGATTCGCCGTTCGGGATCTCCTCTCTGGCACCCTTGGAAATACAGGCAACCAGAACCCCCTTCTTCAGCCGGATATTTTTCAGCGGTTCTCCGCAATGCAGCGTATCCTCATCCACCTGAAACTCCACCGCCTCCGCCTGCCCGTCGGCGATGGTATGCATCGTCAAAGCCGCGCCGGTCTGATTTTTCATAGCGCGGACATACCGGACAATCGTATTGCAGCAGAGCTCCTTCGGGCTTATCACGCTGCCCAGCTCAAGATTTCCCAGAATATTCGTATTATCCATCCGGTCAATCTTTGTGATCACCTGCGGTACCCCGCAGCCTGTTCCGTACAGGGAGATAACCATATTCAACTCGTCCAGCCCCGTCATGGTCACAAGGGCGTCACATTCTGAAATTCCCTCGCTCTCCAGCAAAAACTGGCTGCTGGCGTCGCCATGGATAATACAGGCCTCCGGAAGCATTGCCGCCAGGTGATCGCAGCGATCCCGATCCCGCTCGACTATCTGTACGCTGATTCCTGTTCTCTCCAGCTGCTTCGCCAGATAATAGCTGAGACGTCCTCCCCCGCAGACAATGACGCGCTTCACTTTATGGGTAATAACCCCCAGATTTTTCAACAGCAAGGTCAGCGTCTCGGTAGAAGCTGTCACAAAGATACGGTCGCCCTCCCGCAGGACGAAATTGCCGTCCGGCGCGATCGTTTTCCCGCTCCGCAGCACCGCGCACACCAGAATCCTGCACTTTACGATGCCCGACATATCGTTCAGGGCCACGTTACAGAGCTTGCTGCTGCCATCGATCCGCAGCTCCACAATCTCCACCCGGCTCCTGGCAAAGGTATCGCGCTTTAAAAAGCCCGGATAGCGCAGAAGCCTCGCCACCTCCGCCGCGGCCTGCTTTTCCGGGTTCACCGCCATCGACAGGGCGAACATCTCGCTCATCTCATAAATCTGATCCGTGTACTCCGGGTTTCTCACCCGGGCTATGGTGTGAATATTGGAATTCAGGCTGTGGGCGGTCATACAACAAAGCAGATTGACCTCATCCGCCCCTGTAGCCGCGATGAGGAGGTCGGCCTCTCTGGCTCCCGCCTGGATCAAAACATCCTTCGAGGCGCAGTTTCCCGCCACCACCATGATATCGTATCGTTCCTCGCTGGACTCCAGCACCTTCAGGTTAGAATCGATCAGCGTCAGGTCGTCCTTTTCCGCCGACAGCTGGCGCGTCAGGGTAGCCCCCATTTTACCGTCTCCGGCAATAATGATTTTCACGGCTCTTTATCCTCCGCAAAACAGATTTCTTTTCTATTCCCTATTGTACCACTTCTTTTTTAAAAGGCAAGTCGGTTTCCGGGGATTTCCCTTACACAATCCTCCTCACCGCCAGAATCGTCCTGTACTGCGCCTGACTGATCTTGATTCCCGTCTTCGCGCTGCTGGCGTGTACGATCATACCGCCGCCGATATACATAGCCACGTGGCCGTCATAGCAAATCAGATCCCCGGGCTGGGCGTTCTCGTAGGCCACCGCCGTCCCGGCGCTTCGCTGCTGGGTGGAGGTGCGCGGAATACTGTAGCCGAAATCCTGATAAATCCGATAGGTAAATCCGGAGCAGTCGGCTCCCTGTGTCAGGCTGGTTCCCCCGGCCACATAGGGATTTCCCACAAACTGGCAGGCGTACTTCGCGATTCGTTTCCCCTGCTCGCTCCCCGTCGCGCTGTCGATTAACGCGGTATAGCTGGTCGTGGAGATCGTGATGCTGGCCGCTTTCTGCGCTGCCTGAAGCTGCTTGAGCTTCTGCTGATCCTGCTGCAGGAGCTTCTTCGCTACCGCCGCCTCCTGCTGGGCCTTTTTAATCTCGGCGTCGTAATTGGCGGACTCCCTTCTCTTTTTCGCCAGCTTGCCGTTCAGATCCGCTTTCAGACCCTCCATAACGGCGCTGTCCGCCTCCAGACCCGTCTTGTCCTGATCCAGACCTGCCTTTTCCTCCTCCAGCTGATCCCAGAGAGCGTGAACCTGCTCCTTCGTCTCGATAAACTCGTTCAGGCGGTTCATACTGTACTCATAAATTCTCTCCATATAGTCCATCTGGTTCAGGACGTCCGCCAATCCCTTTCCCTCCAGAAACGCCTTCAGGTAGGAGACGTCGTTATTCTCGTAGATCATACGGGTACATTCTATCATGCTCTGCCGCTGGTTCTCCTCCCGGATTACCGCCTCGTCGTACTCCGCCTGGGTCTCCTCGATCTGCTCCGCCTTCCGGGTAATCTCCTCCTCCTTTTGGGCAATCTCCTCCTCCAGGACTCCGATGCTGGCCATGATATTGATAATCTCGGCGTTCAAGTCGGCGATCTGTTCCTCGATCAGATCCTGCTCGTCCTCCAGGCTGGCTACCTGTTCCTGCCATCTTTCCAGCTCTTCCTGATGCTGACGGATATTCTCCTGCACCTGGCCGATCGAGGTAGCCTCCGCTGTCATAGGCTTTGGCACGGCGGAGGCTACCGTCGCAAAAGTAAGGCCCGCCGCCAATATGAAATTCATATATTTTCGGATTCTTTTTCCTCTGTTTTTTCTCATAGAAAAAGCATACCACATTTCAGTATGCTTTTCATCTCCTAAAAAAATTAAATTTTGTTTAGATACCCGTTTGAAAGCTTCCCCCAAAGATCCTGCTGTATCCGTAATTCAGGGTTAAGTCGGCCGACGTCTTTTTCGGCGGAGACGAATCCTCTATCCTGTTCGGACAGTTTTCACTGTCGCATCCCTGGCAGATGCCCCCGCACTGTATCTCCTCGTCCCGCGTCAGCTCCGCCACAAACGCCACGCTTTTTTTCGGCAGCATACAAAACGCCTCGTTGCAAACCACCGCCGAGGTCAGGTTCTTCAGCATCTCAGGCAGCCGCTCCAGCGGAAAACCCGTTTCCGCGCCCGGAAAATGATAGCGGGCCACGTGCCAGACGCCGCCTCCCCGGACAGATTGGTTATAAGCCTGATAGGCGAGCAGCAGCAATTCGCTGGCCAGCGCTTCCAGCATATAGCATTCGCACAATAGTCCCTTTTTCGCAAAATCCTCCTGCAGGAGGTCGATTCCTCCCCCCAGGCTCATCACAACATCCTCGCAATTCACGGACGAATCCGCCCCGCCGCAGATACAGGACTTTCCTGCGGCCCAGAAAGCCTCCCTGCGGATAAGAGGAAGCATCCGCTCCGCAACCGCCCGAAGCTCCGGCAGCTGTTTTTCCTCATAATGAAATTTTTTCCCCACCTTCTTCAAAAAGACAGGGTTTAACGCCGCCTCCGGCACATCCGTAAAAAAAGCCGCCATCTGAACCCCTCCCGGTTTTTGCTCCGCCTTAATATTCTATCCCTCGTCTGGCGGAAATTCCTTTTTGATAAGGATGCCGGACGCACTTCATCTCCGTAATGTAATCCGCCCTGTTCCATAAATCATCCGATGCGTCCCGCCCCGTGATCACCAGCTCTATTTCACCGGATGTCCCCCGCCTTCCAAAACCGAGCAGCCGCTTCAGTCTGTCCTGATCCAACAGCCCCCATTTTACGGGATAAGTCAGCTCGTCCAGGATAATCATCTGATACGCCCCGCTTCCCGCTTTCTCCAAAAGCCGATCCAATATACCGTTATGAATCCCGGTAAGCTCCAGCTTATCGGCGTCCGACATGCGCGAATAAAAGCCAAAATTCTTATCGCTTCGAAGGATTTCCAGCCCCGGCAGACTCCCAAGCACAGACAGCTCTCCCGTATCGTTCCCTTTCATAAACTGAGAAAATCCTACAGAAAACCCTCTGCCCGCGGCGCGTATGCATAGCCCGATCGCGGCCGTGGTCTTCCCTTTGCCTTCGCCTGTATACAAATGTACCATATTCCTATATCCCCCTGCGCGCTTTTGCACGCGCTATCTACAAGATGAAGCGGCGAGCTGCTTCACTTCTTCCTGCCGGGCAGCCCCGCAATGCGATAAACCGCATCCAGATCCAGATTCCTTCGCAAAGCATCCGCCAGCCTGTCAAACTGCTCCTCCCGGTAGGCCTCCATGGAAAATCCTCTCTCCTCTTCCCTGACCATGCCTTTCCTTCGGTAAAGAATCTGTATCAGCGCCGTCCGGAATTCCTCCTCGTCGAAAATACCGTGGAGATAACTGCCGAACACATTTCCCCTGCAGCATCCCTCCAAGCCGTCCTCCAGCCGGAGCAATGCCCCTGAGGGAGCGCTATCCCGCCCTGTCTCATACGCCTCCCCGTCAGGCTCTTCCCGGACAGACCTTCCCATATGTATTTCGTAACCTCTTACGTCCTTCCCCGAAAGCTCCTCAAACACTCCCGTCAACGGCAGCACAGCCCCGGCGTTCTGTCTTCTTCGCTTTTCCGGCTCGTAATAGGTGACCATCGGCAGCAGTCCCAGTCCCCGAATCTGCCCGCCGCCCTCCGCGCCGCAGGCATCCACAATCCTGCTGCCCAGCATCTGATACCCCCCGCAGATACCGATGACGGGCGTCCCCTTTTCCGCCAGCCGCTTTACGGCGGCCTCCAGACCGCCGGCGCGAAGCCATTTCATATCGCTGATCGTATTCTTGGTCCCCGGGATACAGACCAGATCCGGACAGCGCAGCTCCGAGGCCTTCTCCACATACCGGACGGACACATCCGGCTCCGCACCCAGAGCCTGGAAATCCGTAAAATTAGAAATCTTCGGCAGCCTCAAAACCGCCACGTCAATCGTTCCCCTGACCGCCCTCTGACCCAGGCTCTCCGCCAGGGAGTCCTCTTCCTCGATATCCACATCCAGCCAGGGCACCACCCCAAGAATTTCTTTCCCGCATCTTTCGGTAATCATATCCAGCCCCGGCTCCAGAATCCTTTTATCGCCCCGGAACTTATTTATGACAAGTCCTTTGACGCGTTCCTGCTCTTTCTTCTCCAGCAGCATCACCGTTCCGATCAGCTGGGCGAACACGCCTCCCCTGTCAATGTCCCCCACGAGCAAAACGGGAGCGTCCGCTATTTCCGCCATCCCCATATTTACGATATCGTCCGCCTTTAAATTGATTTCCGCCGGGCTTCCCGCTCCTTCTATCACAACAATATCATACCGGGCCGCCAGCTTCTCATAGGCCTCCCGGATCACCGGAATATACTCCCTCTTTCTCCTGAAATAGTCCATCGCCCGCATATTCCCGACGACTTCCCCGTTCACGATGACCTGGGAGCCCATATCCGTAGTCGGCTTGAGCAGAATCGGGTTCATACAGGCCAGAGGCTCTATGCCGCAGGCCGCGGCCTGCACCGCCTGGGCTCTCCCGATCTCCAGATTCTCCCTCGTAATAAAGGAATTCAGGGCCATATTCTGGGATTTAAAAGGAGCCACGCGGTAACCGTCCTGCCTAAAAACACGGCACAGCCCTGCCGCGATCAGGCTTTTTCCCACATTCGACATGGTTCCCTGTATCATGATTGATTTCGCCATTTTTATTCCTCCGTCCTACCGAAACCCGGCCTCCTTTCCGCTTTACCCGGCAGCGCGCAAAGCCAACACCCCCGCAGGCTCTCCGCCAGCGCCCGGTTCTCCGGATGCGTCCTGACCGCGATCCGAAAATACCCCCGGCCGCTTTCCCTTTCCAGCCCCCGAAAATTTCCGCAATCCCTGATCAGGAAGCCTCTCTCCAGCATCCTCCGGCACAAATCCTCCCTGCCCCGCAGAAGCAGAAAATTCGCCTCCGAGGGATAGACCTTCTCCACCAGTCCCGGCGGCATACCCGTCAGCTCTCCGCGCAAAAACATCCTTTCCTCCCTGACCAGCTTTACCGTGTCCTCCAGAAAGCCCCCGCTTTTCAGCGCCTGCAGCCCCGCCATCTGGGCGGGAATCGACGTGCTCCAGGGCTGCATACACCGCCTGATTCCGGCGAGCGTTCCCTCGGACGCCAAGGCATACCCCAGCCGCAGCCCCGGCATACCATAGATTTTGGTGAAAGCTCTCAGCACGATCAGTCGCGGAAACCTCTCCAGACAATGCTTCATGGTCAGCTCTCTCTCCCTCTCCGTAAAGGGGAGAAAGCACTCGTCCACACAAAGCCATGCGCCTGCCGCCTCGCATTTTTCAGCGATCCGAAGCAGCCGCTCCTTTTCGATCGCCGCTCCTGTCGGATTGTTGGGATTACACAAAATCACCATATCCGTCGACCCGGAAATCCCGTCCGGAAAATCCTCCCCCAACCGAAAATCCTCTTCCTCCCGCAGCCTCCAAAAAGTGCATTCTCCCCCCGCCGCGGTCACTGCGGCTTCGTATTCCCCAAAGGACGGGATCGGAATCAGCGCCTTCCCGGGGCGCAGGGAAAACAGAAGGGCATATATCAGCTCCGCGGCTCCATTTCCCAAAAGCACCTGTTCTTCCGAAACTCCCTCAGCCGCCGCTATGGCCCGGCGCAGCTTCTCGCCCTTCCAGTCCGGATACCGCGTACTAAGCTCCACCCCCCGCTTTGCCTCCTCAATACAGCGGGGCGGCATTCCCAGAGGGTTTACATTCACCGAGAAATCATACATGACCTTATTTCTGTATATATCTCCCCCATGAATATATTCCATAAGCATCCCTCGTTTCCGTCCTCTTTGTCTCCCCGTTTCTTCTACCGGAAAAACAGCGCTCCCGCCGCGGTCAAAACCAGAATGCCCGCTGCAAAGACTATCCCTGACGTGCCGTACAAAAGCCTGTTGGCCCGAACGATATCCTCCGCCTCGACCTTTCTGACCGCGTCTCCTATCACCGGCTTCTTATGAAGAACCCCGAAATACCAGGCGTCCCCCGCCAGCTGAACCCCCAGCGCTCCCGCGCACACTGCCTCCGTCTGGGCGGAGTTGGGGCTGGCATGGCGATACCTGTCCCGGCGAAAAACAGCCGCCGCCCGCCCTCCGTCCATCCCCAGCAGGAAGGCCGCCCCGATCATACAGAGGGCGGATACCCTGGCCGGAAGGAAATTGCACACGTCATCCAGTCTGGCGGCGGCTCTGCCCAGGTACAGATATTTGTCATTACGATACCCAACCATAGAGTCCATCGTATTTACCGCCTTATATGCCACAATCCCATAGACGCCGAACAAAAACAGATACAGCAGGGGCGCGACCACGCCGTCGGAAGTATTTTCCGCCACCGTCTCTACCGCCGCCCTGGCAATGCCTTCCGCCGTCAGCCGCTCTGTGTCCCTTCCCACAATCATCGACACCGCTTTTCTGGCCGCTTCCACATCCCCCTTCTTCAGGGCATGATAAACCTTCATGCTCTCTGTCTTCAGCGATTTCATGGCAAGCATCTGATAACAGATAACGCACTCCAGCGCCGCCCTGCAGACCGGATGTATCAGCCCCGCCAGAGTAAGCAGTCCCCAGGTCAGTGCCAATGTGGCCGACAGCACCAAGCCTGCCAGCAGAATCCCCGCCGCTTTCTTTTTCCCGACGTCGGCGTCCCTCTCCGGCCGGATTCCAAAGAGCCTGCGCAGCCCCCGCTCCGTCCATTCAATGATTTTTCCGATCCCCCGCACCGGATGCCAAAGCCAGTGCGGATCTCCCAGCAGCAAATCCAGCAGCGCCGCCGCGCAGATCACCAGAATACGTTCCTTCATCCGTACCAACTCCCCTGAAACACGAGCCCGCCCCCTCTCCGGGACGAAAAAGGCCGTGAGCCTTCGGAATAATCCCCGAGTCCGACCATCTTGCGCAAGATTTCGTCGTTGAGCGCCTAAGCCCGGGCATCCGGCCATTCCCGAATATTTACCAGCGCCGGTTCCCCGCTTTCCCCGTCATAAAGCAGCTCCGCCGCATAGCCGCTCCCGTTCCCCGCCTGCCATTCGAAATAGTCCCTGTGAGGCTGCGAAAAACGATCCAGGACAGCCATGATCGTTCCCCCGTGTACGACAAACGCCACGCGCGCGTCCGGTTTCCGACCCCGGACGGAATCCAGCGCACTCCGAAATTCCCTGACACACCGTTCCTGAAACTGCTGCAGGGATTCCCCGCCGGGAAACCCGCTCACCCCGCCGGAATCAATAAACCGCTGATAGGCCGGATTCCCGTTTAATTCCGCATAATTCCGATACTCAAATTCCCCGAAATCACATTCCCTGAGATCCTCCGCCACATTCTGCTCTCTCCCGGGAAACAGAAGCCGCGCCGTCTCACGGCATCTTCGCATGGGACTTACATACAGGATGTCCGGCTCCAAAACCGTCCTCGCGGAGTTCCTTTTCTCCAGGAGCTGCTCCCGCGCCTCCGCCAGAAGCGGCTCGTCCGTTCTTCCCACATACCGGCCTTCCCGGTTTCCCTTCGTCTGCCCGTGCCGGATCAGATATATCTTCATGGCTATACCCCCTTGCGCGCTCCGGCGCGCATCAATCCGTGTGAAGAATCGCTTCCCTTGCGATTCTTCAGTGTGCAACTTAGATTTTCTTAGCCAGTGTACTTTACTGGCTTAGAAAATCTTTGCACACTTTTATCTCCTTTCCGATACCGCATACCACCCGGATCACCCGTTCCGCCCGGGAGGCCAGATACCCTCCAACCCTGCCTGTCTGCTCCCGGTAAGCCCGCTCAAATGCGTCCATCGGCACCAGCCCGCTTCCCACCTCATCGCAGAGGATAATCAGCTTTTCATCGGAAAGAGGCAGCTTTTTCGCCTCCTCCATGGGGTCTATTCCCTTTTCCAGCTGTGTCCGAACTCTTTCCTGATAATCTTCTATCACTCTGAAATCATCCGGAAAATGCTCCCTGGCATACTCCGCTTTCCCCTGATAAGCGCCTCCTACAATCAATATCATAACTATACCCCCTGCCCGCCTCCGGCGGGTACTAATTTCAAAATTTGGAAGTTTACTTCCAAACTTATACCCCCTGCCCGCTTCATAAGAGGGTGTGTAAACACCCCTCTTTGTCCTCCATTCAATAGTACTTGACAATAGAATCCAGCCCAAATCTGAAAATCCCGCTACGCTTCCATTCCTCACCACTTGGAAATCAATACAACGCCCGCCAGAATTCCCAGCTCACAGATCTGGAGAAAATAGCCTGCCAAATCCCCCGTAACGCCCCCAAAGCTTTTATAGGCCATATGGCGATACCAGCCAAGACAGCAAAACCCTGCGGCCAGGCTGACGAGACCATACCGCGGACTGAGCGCCGTCATGACGGCCGCGCAGAGGACAAGCTCCAAGACAAGAATCCATTTTACCGCCGGGGAAGAGGCATCTGCGCTGGCGGCTGCCATCCCCTCCTTCTTTGCCTTCCGGAATGTCACAACGGATATCGCGCTTAAAATTCTGGAAAGGACATAGCCCAAAGCAATACTGAAAATCTCTTCGTTTCCGGCCTCGCTGAAAAAGGCCGCTGTCAGAAAAAGGTATACAATACCGTAAATACAGGCGAAGGCTCCCATATGGGGATCCTTCAGGATCCGCAGCTTTTCCTCCCTGCTTTTCCAGGAGCTTTTCGCATCCACCGTATCCAGATAACCGTCCATATGAATACCGCCCGTCACCAGTATGGGAATCGCCGTAAGCGCCAGCGCCCTCGCCGTCTCCCCGAATCCAAGAGCTCCCAGTCCGAAGTAGACTCCCGCGCTGCAAAGTCCCAGCGCCACCCCCACCAGGGGAAAAAAACACATACTGTACCTCATGCTCCGTTCGTTCCATTCACACCTGGGCATGGGAATTCTGGAATACATGGAAAATGCAATGATCAGAGACTTCATAGCAAGTCCTCCCCCTTGTAGATCACCGGAATCGAAAACACCGATTCCACCACAGCGGCCGCCTGAGCGGCCAGACGTATATTCAACCGACCCAAAAGCGCTCTGTACCGTTCCGATTCGGGATCATAGCGCACTCCGTCCGAAAAAACCTCGTTGGTCACGATCACAACATCCCCCGCCTTTTCCGCCAGCGCCAGCAGGGGCTTTACCATGACCTCCTCCAGCTCTTCCTCCGCCTGATCTCCCCTGTCCTTTATCCCGCCCTCCGGCAGATACATCTCATTCGCCAGCAGGTTCGACATACACTCCACCAGCAGCACATCGGAGCCGCCCGCCTGCAGCCGGGAAATACCGCAAAAACACTCGACGGTAGAAAACCCCTTTCCCCTGCGCATCAGACGATGCCTGGCAATCCGCTCATCGCTCTCCCTGTCATAAGAATACATCGTCGCCACATAAAACAATCCGCCTGCTTCGCCGCTTCTTTTTTCCCTGAGCCTCACCGCCAGGCCCTCCGCGTATTCGGATTTCCCGCTTCCGCTTCCTCCGGTCACCAGATACAGCATGATACTCTAAACCTCCCTGCGTGCCTTAGCGCACATACCAATCGCCCAAGCCTGAACATCATGTCAGCTTTATCGGACACAAACCCAATCGTATGAATCCTTGCCGGAGCCTTACGAAAGTCTTTCATAGGCTTCTATCCCATAATCCTCGAAGCTTCCCATCCTCCCGTAAATCGCTGCGGCCATATCCAACAGCGGAAACAGGGCCACGGCTCCGGTTCCCTCGCCCAGATGCATCCTGCCGTGGAGAATTGCCTCCTCTCCCAGCGCTTCCAGGGCCAGCCGTCCCGCCGCTTCCTCCGACACATGGGAGGCCAGCAGAAAATCCGGCGTCCGGGAATCCAGCCTCGAGGCCGCAAGCGCCGCCACCGCCGAGATTGCTCCGTCCGCTACAATCGGGATTCCAAACCGCACTCCGCCCAGAAAAACGCCTGCCATCATGGCAATCTCAAAGCCTCCCGCCTCCGCCAGCAGCTCCAGGGTCTCCTGTCTTCCCCACTTCTTCCGTTCTGCCGGTTCTTTCTGTCCTGACCGTTCCTCCGACACCCCTTGCTCTTTTCGTTCAATCGGTTCCTGCCGCCCTTCCTGTTCCTTCCGCTCTACCGCTTCCTGCTTCGCCGTTTCTCCCCGTCCAATCGGTTCCTGCTCTCCCAGGATCTTCTTCCTTGTTCTCTCACAGGCCAGCCTCACCGCTTCCCGCTTTCTGCGAAGCCCTTCCTGATCCAGTCCGGCCCCTCTCCCGGTGACCTCCTCCGGCGATTTTCCCAGAAGCAGAGCCGCCAGGACGCTGGTGGGCGTCGTGTTCCCGATCCCCATCTCCCCGGTGGCGAGGATGGTATACCCCTTCTCCTTCAGTTCCCTCACCAGCTCCTGTCCCAGCCGCAGCGCCTCCCGACACTGCTCCACTGTCATCGCCGCTTCCCGGACAATGTTGCCGCAGCCATTCCCCACTCTCCGATCCGCCAAAACGCCGGGAACCAGCGGCTTTTCGGCAGCCGAAAACCTCCCTGCGCCATCGGGAGACAGAAGCTTCTCGGCGCTATCAGCAGCCGGAAGCCTCCCCGTGCCGTCGGATACCGCGATTCCCGCATCAACCACATAGACATCCGCTCCCGCGCATTCCGCCATAATATTCACGGTAGAGCTCCCTTTTACAAGGTTGCCGACAACCGTTTTCGTCACCTCGCTGCCGCACTGTGTCACCCCCTCCGCCACTACTCCGTGGTCTCCGCAGAGTACCAGCAGGGCGCGTTTCTTCAGATTCGGAGGCACCGGGCTGGCCGCTATCCGGCAAAGCTTCGTCACATAGGTTTCCAACAGTCCCAACCCGTCAATGGGCTTGGCGATGCTGTCCCAATGCTCCTGCGCCCGGCTGCCCGCCTGATACCGCAGGCAGCCCTGCAGGAAACCAAAGACAGCCTCCGGATTACTGTAATAATAGAGATGCGGAAACCCTGCCGCCATATGGGCCGTATGTACCATGCAGGGATAGGACTTCCCTCCCGCGGGCTTTGTCGCCCTGCAATCCGTCCCGTTCTCCGTAGAGTCCCAATAATGGAACTCATGACCCTTCAGGATCTGTCCCGCCCCGCCCAAAATGCCCGGCGTCTCCATTTCCACCTGAATATACCCGAAACGGCACAGCCTGCCGGTGGGAAATCCCTTTCCCGGCAGAACGCCCGCCATACGGCAGCTCCTGTATGCGGCCCGGCTCTCCGGATCGTTCGTGCCTTCCGTTCCCTCCTCGCTGTCCGCGGATGTCCGGCTTCCCGAACCGTTCGTGCCTTCCGTTCCCTCCTCGCTGTCCGCGGATGTCCGGCTTCCCGAACCGTTCAAGCTTCCTGCCCCTTCCGCCGCCGACTCCGCCGTCTCCAAAGCCTGCTGCAGATACAGGAATCCGCCGCATTCCGCCAGGCAAGGGATTCCCCGTCCGCAGAGCTCTTTAACCGCTTCTCTGATTTCCTTCGCCTGCTCCAGCTCCCGGGCATAATTTTCCGGATATCCCCCGCCGATCAGCAGCCCGTCCAGCCGCGGCGGAAGCTCCCGGTCATGCAGAGGGGAAAATTCCACCAGCTCCGCCCCCATCCGAGCCAGCAGCTCCAGATTCTCCGTATAATAAAAGGAAAAGGCCTCATCCCGGGCCACACCAATGCGCACCTTCCCCGGCAGGACGGGAACCTCCGGCGCTTCTCCCCCGATTTCCGGAGCCTCCTCCCCGATGGCAAGCAGCTTATCAATCTCCACGTTTTTTTCCATTTCCGCCGCCACGTTCTGAAGCCAGACCCCAAAATCCTCCATTTCCTCCGGTGCCGCCAGCCCAAGATGCCTTGAGGGTACTTCCAGCTGCTTTCGCTCCTGCAGAAACCCGACGACGGGGATTCCGCATTCCCGTTCCACCATTTCCTTCAGCCTGGGATAAAAAGACGCCGTTACCCTGTTCAGAAGGATTCCTTTCAGGTTGCTGTCCGGGCGATACTCTGCAATCCCCTTTATCACCGCCGCCAGGGAGACGCTGGCTCCTTTCCCGTCTACCACCAACACAACCGGCGTCCGGGTCGCTCCGGCGATTTCATAGGTGCTGGCTGCTTCCGACTGTCCTCCAAGGCCGTCGTAATAGCCCATGACCCCCTCGATCACGGTAAAATCCGCCTTCTCCATCCGTTTTCGCAGCAGATACCTGACCGTTTCTTCCTTCGTAAAAAAAGTATCCAGATTACCGGAGGGTACTCCCAGCACGCTGCGGTGGAACATGGGATCGATATAGTCAGGGCCGCACTTGGCGGCGGACACCTTCAGCCCCCGCCGCTTCAACACCTCGATCAGCCCGCAGACCGCCAGCGTTTTCCCGCTGCCGCTTCTGGGCGCGGCGAACAAAATCCGGGCCTGCTTTCTTACCTTTTCCCTGTTTCTGTCTTTATCCATCTCATACCCCTTAATCTGTATGGGCGCTTTCCCTCTCTTCCAGCCATGCGCTGACATCCTTATAGACTGGAAGCCCCATTTCCTCCGCCAGCTCCAGCAGCCGCCCGCTCATCCTGTTCGTGCTGCCGATCGGGGTTCCCGCATCGATCACGGAGCCCGCCCTCTTTGCCTCTTCCACGGCCTGCCTCAGCTGCTCCTCCGACATGACCTCAAAGGCAGGCGACGTCACCACATGCCCGCTGAGGGCTGACGCCGCCGGACAATCGATATCGTTCTCGGGAAGGATACCGGTGGCAAAGGGGATCCGATACTTCTGGAGAATCCGGTATACCTCCGTGCCATATCCGCCCCCGGCCGCCACATACACCCTTGGCTCCCCCTCGGGTCGGCCAAACTCCACGCTCCCGTAAAGTCGGTTGTAGCTTCCCTTTTCCAGCCCGTACAGCCCTTCTATCACCCCATCCCGCAGGATTTCCTCCGGGGTGCCGAAGGCCGCTATGGTATCTCCCTTAACGCATACCATGTAGTCGGACAGCTTCGCCGCCAGATCGATCTCGTGGAGCGACATCACTACAGTGGTTCCCTCTTCTTGGGCCATGTCCCGCAGAATTTCCAGCAGCTCGAGCTTAAAACGGATATCCAGATAGGCTGTGGGTTCGTCCAGCACCATTACCCGCGGTTCCTGGCAGATCGCCCGGGCCAGCAGAATCCGCTGGCGCTGTCCGTCGCTCAGGGTGGAAAAATCCTGGTCGGCCAAGTCCAGGGCATGAACCCGCTGAAGCGCCAGCCGGGTTGCCTTTTTATCCGCCTCCGTCATCTTTCCCAGGGCATTGGTATAGGGGTAGCGCCCCATGGCAACCACCTCCCCGCAGGTCATCAGCTCCGGCCGGATGCGATCCGTCAGCACCACGGCCACCTGGCTCGCCATCTCCCTCGCGCTCCAGCCCTGTATATCCCTTCCCCCGATTACCACGCTTCCGGCGATCCCGGCCAGATGTCTGGTAATGGTTTTCAATATGGTAGACTTTCCCGCGCCGTTGGGGCCGATCAGCGTAAGAATCTTCCCCTGCCCGATACCGATATTAATATCATGAATCAGAGCCCTGCCTCTGTACCCTACCGCTAAACCGTCCGTCCTGAAATAATCCATACAGCCCCCTGTTTGAAACCCCGCGTTTTTTCCGACTCTTTTCCGGCAGCCTGATTAAGATTCCGCAGACCGCCTCTTCAGCATCATAACGATTACCACCGGCGCGCCGAAGGCCGCCGTCACCGTCCCGATCGCCAGCTCCGTAGGGGAAAACAAGGTGCGCGCGATCAGGTCGCAATAAATGCAAAACACAGCGCCGCTCAAATAAGTAACCGGGATCACTGCCGCGGGACGGGAGGTTTTCAGCATCGTCCTTGTGATATGGGGCACCGCAATCCCCACAAAGGAAATCGGCCCCGCAAACGCCGTCACGCAGGCGGAAAGCAGGCTGGACAGCAAAATCAGCCCCGCCCGGAACAGCCTCACATTCACCCCCAGACTCTGCGCATAGCCCTCCCCCAGGGCATAGACTCCGATGGGCTTGGAGAAAAGCCAGGCCAGAAGCAGTCCTGGAAGGCAGACTCCCGCCGAAAACGCCACATTCCCCCAGTTTGCCCCGGAGAAGCTTCCCATCGACCAGCTCGTAAGGTTCGCAATGTCATGCTCCTTCGCAAACGCAATGCAGAAATCCGTGGCCGCCGAGCAGATATATCCGATCATAATCCCCACTACCAGCAGCATGGACATATTGCGCACCCTCTGGGAAAAAAGGAGCACCACCGACACGACCAGCAGGGAACCCACAAAGGCGGATAAAACCAGCGCCGCCGAGCTGACCTTCCAGATATAACGCCCGCTGAACACGAAAAGGATTCCCACGATCAGCTTCGCCCCGGAGGAAATTCCGAGCACAAAGGGACCTGCGATGGGATTCCGGAAAAAGGTCTGCAGCAGAAAGCCGGAGACAGCCAGCGCCCCGCCCAAGACAGCCGCCAGCAGCATCCGGGGCATCCTGATGCCGAACAGAATCTTCGACTGTGTGGACGCCCCCGTGACCGCCTCAAGCCGCTCCGCATAGGCACCGCCGGTAAAAAGGTTCAGCACCCGATACCGCGCGGCGTCCCATATCATACGAAAGATCTCATCCGGCGGGATATGCACCGAGCCCAGGTTTATGTTCAGCACGATCCCCCAGGCCAGCAGAACCGTCAAAACAATCATGGTAATCAGGAATCTTCTATGCGCCTGCCTCATATCCGCCGTTAATCCTGTCCTTCCGCTTCCTGCGGGATCTTGATCAGATGATCTGTCGTAATCTCATCCGGATTCTCGCTGGATAAAATCAGATTCATATCCGAGACGATCGAAGAAATCGCCGAGGTCGCCTGGGTAAAATCAGGAGACGTAATCCATACATGCCCTTCCTTCACCGCCTTAAAGTCCGCAAACAAAGGCTCATACTCCGTCATCTCCTGAATGGAATAAAACTTGTTGCCCAGATTCCAGTAAAAGAGATAATCCGCATCCTTGAAGGCCGCATACCACTCCTCAAACGTCATATTGGTATTTCCGCTCTTCTCCGGCTCCATGTCGGCGCAGATATAGTCGCCGCCCGCCAGCTGAATCATCTGTACCAGGTAGTCGCCGCCGTTTCTGGCGTAGCATTTGCCGCTGGAGGTGATATAGCCCATGGCCACGGTAATGCCCGTGCTCTCCGCCGCTGTCGCCTGTTCCATCATTGCCTTCTGGTTGTCGAAATAGGTCTGCGCCTCCGCTTCTTTCCCAAACAGCACGCCCAGCAGCTTTACCCACTCCACCCTGGCTAAGGGATGGCTTTCCTTGGAGGAATTCTCCACCAGGTTGGGAATTCCCAGCTCCGTAAATTTCTCGTTGACCTCGGGCGAGGAATCTACCATAGCGTTGTCCAGATGAAGCTGGATGCCCTGATCCACCATCATCTCATAGTCTGGCTCCGTATAATTCCCGGAAAAAACGATGCTGCCGTCCTCCAGCGCCTGACGCACCTCCTCAATATACCAGCCGTCCACATCGGTAGCCACCAACCTGACACAGTCCAGCGCCCCGATCGCGTTCAACAGGGAAACCATGCTGGTGCTGGCAATGTAGGCTTTCTCCATCGGCAGCTGTAGCACGGTCGCCTCCCCGTCCGCCTCCTCCGGCACGCTCATCCCCTCCGGAACTACAAGATATTTTTCACCGGAATCTTCCAGAGTAATCATGCGGTAGCCCCCCTCAAAGAGCTCCACCGAAAAACCCTCCGCATAATCCATTTCCATCCTGCCGGAAGAAACCAGTCTCCCGTCGTAATTCTCCTCTTCCGCGCCGCTGTTCCCGGTATTCTCTACGCTACCAGCGCCGGAAGCCTCTTCCCCGGAAGCATTTTCCGCGGAGGCTGACACATTACTCTCCGAGGAGTCCTGCGTCCGATCCGCCTCGTTTCCGCAGCCGGAAAGCATAGCGATCCCCAGCGCCGCCGACAAAACAATTGCCGCTAACTTCTTTTTCATAACCATTTCCCTTTCTGTTTTTCAGTCGGTTACTGTATTTTGAATACGGGCCGGAACAGAGCTTTTGCCGATACGACTGCGAGATGCTATCCGGCCAAAGCCGGGAAACACGTACAAAAAGAAAACCCTTTTCTCCGAAAAAAGGGTAAAAGGGTTTAAAGGCAAGGATGATTTCTCCTGCCTTACGGTATGTACTCCCAGTTACTCGTAGGACGGAACAGCTGTTCCTGTACAACAGCAGGCAGGTCTCCTGGCTCATAGATCATCACATCGGCCATCTTCCCAGTCTCCCAGTGATATAGCGGCTCCTGCTCCCTAAATACAGTGACGAGTTCGTACAGGATTCTCACCTGTTTCCCTTTTCACCAAATCCCAGCCCCCGCGGGGGACTCATTTGACACCTGCTGTCTTTCCTGATTCAATTAAATGATAACATAACATATTTTACAGGACTATGCAACACCAAATTGCGACTGAATTATCATCCCCAGGAACACTGCTCCCGCCACGGCGTAAAGGCCGTTCACCGTCAGACAGACCTTCATCACAGGGTTCCGAACCTTAGCCGCAGCGTAAGAGACGGTGGTAAATACCCCGCTGAAAATCATAAACCCGGCGTAACAGGGAATCATAATATGCGCGTAATCCAGCGCCCACTGAAAATGAATCCGCAGCGGTAAAATCGTCCATGGAAGGAACAGCATCAAGACGCTGACCGCGGTTAAAATTTTGTCTCTCATAATGATACCTCCTTATACCTCCTGCCCGCCTGGCGGGCGTCCCATCCCACGGAATCTATCGATCCCACGGAATCTATCGATCCCACGGAATCTATCGATCCCACGGAATCTATCGATCCCACGGAATCTATCGATTCCGGGAAGAATGCCCGAACCGAAGGCAGGAGACGCTTAAACATACAACTGTAATCAGGACGGCCGCCGGAATCCAGGGGATCGGTTCTGCCCGCGGCATATCCAGATTTTCCGCCAGCTTCCCATATTCCGCCGTGATGACAAAAAAGGGATAAGCCATGGGATATACGAACCAGAGCTTCGTATTGATCATCAATATCGACGGCACAATCGAAACCAACCCCAAATCCACGGACACGATCGGACTTATGATACAGACCGACAGCATCCAGAAAAAGGCGATCATCGGTATGGCGGATAAGAAAAGCAGACCGATTTCCCGCAGGACAAAGGACAGGGGCAGCCAGAAAGAATAGTTCTGCGTCTGCGAACAGACCGCGGCGCAGAGGTAGTACATCCCCGCCATCATCAGCAGCTGTACCGCCGCCAGCGCCAGCAGCACCGCAAACTTCGCCAGGCAGAGCTTCCCAGCGTCCACCGGCAGGGCGAGCATCTTCAAAATTCCATGGTTCGCCCGTTCCGTCTGGTTCAGAAGAACCGTCCCGACGACCATGCTGGCAGGAAACATAAACCACGCCACTCCCAGAAAACCCTGAATAAAAAAACTGTTTTCCGGCGAAATTCCTTCCGCCTGCATTCCGAAGCTCAGCTCGACGTTAACGGCGGATGGCAGCCAGAGAATTACGGCGGCAGCCGCGAAAATCAAAAGGATTTTCGAACGTCGAAGCTTTTTGAATTCTATACTTACAAGAGATAAAAAGCTCATTCCAGTCCCCTCCTTACTTTTACGGATATCGGCTCCGCAAGGCTAAAAGCCGCAAGCTCCGCGGCCGCCGCAAGGCAATAACGCATCCCCTGCGCCCCTTCCGCTCCCGCCAGCGTCTGAAAAGGCAGGGCGTAGGGAAACAGGGAAAGGACGAAATGATCCATCGGCAGCATCGCAGCCAAAAATACGCAGATCACGCCGATTCCCAGCGATATCCACAGATTCCGGCAGCACTCCGCAATCAGGAGCGACAGAATTGCGCAGGGCAGCGTCAGCAGAAAGGAGTACCCGAAATTCCTTCCCAGCTCCGCCCAGAAACCTTCGCCGATTTCAAACCAACGGCAGACGCAAAACGCCACGGCCCCCGCCTCGGCTGTCAGCATCAACAGGCACATCAGGGCCATCACTCCTGCCTTGCCCAGAAAGAGCGCGCTTCCCCGAACGGGTAGCGACCTCATCCTTCCCATGGCGTTGTCCGCGTACTCGGTATGGTAGAAAAGGCAGGCCCCCGCCACAAGAAACAGCACATTCAGCATGGCCGCCATCTGCCAATTCGCGTCCAGCAGGATTTGAAGCGGCTCCCCCGGTTTGGCGAGATAGCTTTCCCCGCGAACCGCCGTATTCAGGATCGGGAAAGCGGCCGCCAGGGCCGCGCCGCCCAGGAATGCGGGGAAAAAGCCGGTTCGTTTTACCTTTTTCGCCTCCGAAAGCAGTTTCATCGCGCCCCTCCTCTCTGCCGGTTGTCGGCGTCGATCAGGGCCAGGAACGTATCCTCCAGGCGGTCTGTGGGGAGACCCCGGGAAAAGGCATCGGCCTTCAGCTGATCCGGCGTTCCCTCGAACAGCAGGCGGCCGTGATTCAGGATTCCGATCGTATCCGCGATCAGCTCGATTTCCGACAGCAGGTGGGACGATACCAGCACCGTACAGTTGAATCGCTCCGGCAGAGAACGGATCAGCGTCCTGATTTCATGGATCCCGACGGGATCCAGACCATTTGTTGGCTCGTCCAGGATCAGAATGGGCGGCTTCCCGATCAATGCCCCGGCAAGGCCCAGCCGCTGCTTCATTCCCAGGGAATATCGTTTTGCCAGCCGCCTCCGAAACGGCGTGAGCCCCACGATTTCCAGGGCCTCCGCCACAGCGGTTCCCGGTAAATCCAAAATTTTACAAATAATCTCCAGATTCTCTTCGCCGGTCAGATTGCCGTAAAAGGCCGGGGCCTCGATCAACGATCCGATCTCCTTCAGGATCGCTATTCTGTCCCGGAGGTAGGACTTACCGTCAACGGTAAAGGAACCGTCGGTCGGTTTGGCAAGCCCCAGAAGCATTTTCATAGTGGTGGATTTTCCGGCGCCGTTCGGCCCCACAAAGCCGTAGACTGCGCCCTTGGGAATATGCAGATTAATGCCCGAGACCGCGGTAAAACCGGCATATTCCTTCGTCAGATTCTTTGTCTCAATCATATACATCGCGCTTTGCTCCTTTCTCATCACGATAGAAATATGGTAACTCCTGCACCTTGCGGCAGCCTTCTCCTGTCCTTACATTTCCCTTACAATTTTCCGGAAAGCGGGAAATCCCGGAGGCACTGTGGTATACTTACTTTAAAAGCGTACAAAGAGGGGGCGCAGCCCACCTCTTTATGCAGGCATTCTTCCCGGAATCAATAGATTCCGTGGAGTCGAATGGTTCCGTGGAACCGAATGATTCTGTGTATTGGCTTGTGCCGCTGTTGGCGGCATGACGGGATGCAGGAAGAATTTTTTGACAATTTGGAGGTATCCCCATGGGCTACGATTACCTGAAGCAAAAACGGATTCTGCTGGCGGATGACGAGCAGGAGCTTTTAAACCTGGTCGTCTCGATCTTACAGGAGGACGGCTTCCAAAAGATCCGGACGGCTAAAACGGTTCGTGAAGCGATCGCCGTTTCCGAAGACTTTCGTCCGGAGCTGGCGATTCTGGACGTAATGCTCCCCGACGGGAACGGGTTTGACCTGCTGGAACGACTGCGGAAAAAGGACGATTATCCTGTGCTGTTTTTAACCGCCCGGGGCGAGGAGGAGGATAAGTTCCGGGGCTTCGGCCTGGGAGCGGACGATTATCTGGTAAAGCCCTTTCTGCCCAGAGAGCTCTTGTTCCGCGTGAACGCCGTTCTCCGTCGGAGCTATAAAACCGAAAATCCTCTGGTCAGGCTGCACGACAGCGAAATCGACTTCGACCGCGCCGAAATCCGAAAAAACGGTCTGTCCATCCCTCTTACGGCAAAGGAGCACAGTATTCTTGCCGCCCTCTGCCGGAACGCGGGACGGATCGTTACGATCGACGCTTTATGCGAGGCGGCCTGGGGAGATAATCCCTTCGGTTACGAGAACTCGCTGATGGCGCATATCCGACGTATCCGGGAAAAAATCGAGGCAAACCCCTCCCAGCCGGTTTCCCTGATCACGATCAAGGGGCTGGGCTATAAGCTTATCGTGGAGGAGAAATGATATGAAAAGCATCCCGAAACTGATCCGACGCTTTGCGGGGATCCTGCTGGCGTCCTCGACGCTGCTCCTGGCGCTGAATCTTCTGCTTCTGGTCGTCTATACGATGAAGCAGGTTCCCAACGCCAGCCCCTGGAAAACGGCGGAGGAGGCCGCCGCGGGCCTGCGCCGGACCAAGAACGGTTATCTTTTATCGGAAGAAATGACGCATAAATTAAAGGAGGCCGACGCGTGGGCCATCCTGATCGACAACGCTACGGGGCAGGCGGTCTGGCGGACGGAGAATCTCCCCGAGGCGATCCCCCTGTCCTATTCCCTCTCCGAAATCCCGGGGCTGACCCGCGGCTACATCGCCGACTATCCCACCTTCCCGGCCGCGGCGGAGGGCGGGCTTTTGGTATTGGGCTATCCGAAAAAAAGCTTCTGGAAGCACATGTGGCCCAGCTGGGATTACGAGCTGATCGCCAATCTTCCAAAGACCGCTTTTTCCGTTCTTGCCGTTAATCTGGGATTGATCTTTCTGATTTATGTCCTGACCTGCTCCCGGCTGCTGAAGTCCGTAAGGCCTATCGTCAGCGGTATACAGGCTCTGCCCGCCGGCGAGGAGATCCGCCTCCCGGAAAGGGGGCTTTTGTCCGAGCTTGCCGCCAGCCTCAATAAAGCCTCGGAGCTCCTGCAGTCTCAAGGCAGGCAGCTTCGCAAAAGAGAGACCGCCCGGGCAAACTGGATCGCGGGAGTCTCCCACGATATCCGGACGCCCCTCTCTATGGTCATGGGCTACGCCGGACAGCTGGAGGAGGACGACTCCCTGCCGGAGGACAGCCGAAAAAAAGCCGGGATCATCGTAGGACAGAGCGAGCGGATCCGGAACCTGATCAACGATTTGAATCTGGCCTGTAAGCTGGAATATAATATGCAGCCCGTCCGCCTCGAACGGCAGAATCTGATCGCGGTCGTCCGGCAGGTAACGGCGGATTTTATGAATTTGAATCTCGAGGAAAAGGATTCGATTACCTGGGAAACCGATGAGACGCTGACCTCCCGCCCCGTGACGATGGATCGGGAACTGATCAAACGGGCCGTCGGCAACCTGATCCAGAACAGCGTCAGCCATAACGGGCAGGGATGTCACATCCGCGTGCGCGTTATGGCTGAGGAGAAAAACAGTCTTATTCTGGTATCCGACGACGGGATCGGCGCGACCGACGAGCAGCTGGAAAAGCTCAATCACGCTCCCCATTACATGGTCTGTGACGAAAACATCGACGGTCAGCGCCATGGCCTGGGGCTTCTCCTCGTCCGGCAGATCCTGGACGCCCACAAGGGGGAGATGCAGATCAGGCGCAGTGAATCCGGCGGTTTTGAGGTTGAGCTGCGCCTGCCGGACTTATAGTTCGCAGTTCTTTACCGTTCTGGGGAAGGGTACTACGTCCCGGATATTGCTCATCCCGGTGAGGTACATCACGCAGCGCTCAAAGCCCAGGCCGAAACCGGCATGGCGGGCGGAGCCGTACCTTCTCAGATCCAGATAGAAGCCGTAGTCCTCCTTCTTCAGTCCCAGCTCCTCCATCCTGCTCTCCAGGATTTCCAGCTGATCCTCCCTCTGGCTGCCGCCGATAATCTCGCCGATCCCCGGCACCAGGCAGTCCATCGCCGCGACGGTCTTTCCGTCCTCGTTGAGCTTCATGTAAAAGGCCTTGATCTCCTTCGGATAATCCGTCACAAATACCGGGCGTTGAAAGACCTCCTCCGTCAGATAACGCTCATGCTCCGTCTGCAGATCGCAGCCCCAGAACACCTTGTAATCAAAGGCGTCGTTATTCTTCTCCAAGATTTCGATGGCCTCGGTATAGGTCACATGGCCGAAGTCGGAGTTTGCCACGTGCTCCAGCCTCTCGATCAGCCCCTTATCCACAAACTGGTTAAAGAAAGCCATCTCCTCCGGCGCGTTCTCCAACACATACCGGATCACATACTTCAGCATACTTTCCGCCAGCATCATATCGTCCTTCAGATCCGCAAAGGCCATCTCCGGCTCGATCATCCAGAACTCCGCCGCATGGCGCGTCGTGTTGGAATTCTCCGCCCGGAAGGTCGGCCCGAAGGTATAAATATTCTTGAAGGCCATGGCGTAGGTCTCCCCGTTCAGCTGACCGCTGACGGTAAGGTTGGCCGCCTTTCCGAAAAAGTCCTGGCTGAAATCCACGCCGCCGTCCTCCGTGCGGGGAACATTCTTCAGATCCAGCGTCGTCACCTGGAACATCTCCCCGGCTCCCTCGCAGTCGCTCCCTGTAATCAGCGGCGTATGCACATAGACAAAGCCTCTCTCCATAAAGAAGCTGTGAATCGCGTAGGCAATCAGCGACCGTACCCGGAACACGGCCTGGAAGGTATTCGTCCTGGGCCGAAGATGCGAGATCGTCCGAAGGTACTCGAAGGAATGACGCTTTTTCTGCAGGGGATAATCCGCCGTCGACGGCCCTTCCACCGTTACCTCCTCCGCCTGCATCTCAAAGGGCTGCTTCGCGTCCGGCGTAGCGACGATCGTTCCCCTGATAATCAGGGCGGCGCCCACGTTTATTTTGCAAATCTCCTGAAAATTGGGCAACTTTTCCCCGTACACTACCTGCAGAGGCTCGAAAAAGGTGCCGTCGTTCATCACCAGAAACCCGAAGTTCTTAGAATCCCGGTTATTACGCACCCAGCCCCCGATCGTTACCTCTTTTCCGAAGTAATCCTCCCGCCTGCGGTAAAGCTCCCTGATATCTGTCAATTCCATCGCTTTTCTTCTCCTTTTCTTCCTTCTTAGCGACAACGGAGCTCCTTTCCCGCCGCCGCTAAAAACTCTATACAAACTTATAACACACTTCCGCGCATTTTGCAATTATAACCGGGATAGCACCATTTTTGCGCAAAATATCTTAATAAGCCGGGGGCAAAAACCGCCGTACCTCTTCCGCGCTGTGGGTTCTCCTTCCCTTCCTGTCCCAGAAAATGACCTTTCGTATCTGTTCTTCCCCTGCCATAAATCCAGCCTTCCTTATCCTGCGGGCCGCGTCCTCCTTTGTCTCCCTGCCCCTTTCCAGCGCATCCCCGACAATCCGATAAAGGTATTCCGGCCTGCGCTTGTCGCCAAGGTCAGAGAAAACGGCACTCGCCGCCACCAGCGCATCCCTCGTATATTCTGCATTGTCTTTAAACAGTCCGCTCTCAATATAAATGCCCTGTTCCTCTATGAACATGGCGCAAAATGTGACAATAGTCCTCGTATTCCCTTCCCTGAAAGGATGCACCTTCCAGAGCTTCGCCATATAGTCAGAAAAACCCCTGGCAACTTCCCCAAGAGATGCCCGTTTCCATCCATAAGAATTCATATCCTTAAGGACAGCCGCCGCATCCCTCTCTATGTCAAACACATCCGAATACTCTACGGAAATCCCATTCAGGACTTCCTCTGCCTTTTCAATATTGATGATACGCGGCTTTCCCGCCCACTCATAGATGTCGCGAAATATCCGGTAATGCATCCGGCACAGGGAAGCAAAGTCAGACACTCTGATGGCATCATCCCTTGCAAGCTCCGCAAGGTTTAAGGAAGCATAGTCTGCCTCCGCTTCCCGCAACCTGGCATCATCCATGATGCCGAGACGGTTTTTCAAAATTTCCGTATCCGGATAAAAATAAGGATCACGCATAAGCCATCCCCCTTATTCCTTCATCTTGTATCTCCGATCCAAAGCCTCCCTTACCTGTTCCATTGTGATCTCACCGCGCTTTTCCCGTTCTATCAGCTTCTTCATTTCCGGCGTGGGTTCAAGCCCATCCACCTTTATCATCCCGACCGCATAATCCCATGCCTGATCTTCCCTTACAAGCATCTGAAACCTCTCCTTCCTTATAGTAATTATAGTATAACACAGGCAGTCTGAAATAGCCATAATATCCTGTATTTATCCACCTTTTCCCTTCCTTTTCTTCCCTGTTTTTCGTATGTGTTTTCTATTTCCCTTATGATGCCCCTGCGATTTTTCATCCCCACCTACTTCCGTATGTGCCATTTTTTATTACCCGGATAAATTCCTCTTTTCCTTCGGCTTTGATCAGACAATAACAGAAAATTAACAATTATAATATAAATTCTGTTAAATTCCTGTAAATGTTTTGTTGCTTCTCCGGGGCAAGCTGTGCTAGAATAGGAAAAAAGGCAGGAGGCTGATCGTCATGAAAACATGGATGATTGTAATGATCGTTATCGCGGTGGTGCTTATCGGAATTATCATCGCACTTTATTTTTTCGGCAAGAAAGCGCAAAAAAAGCAGGCGGAGCAGCAGGCGATGCTGGAGGCTAACAAGCAGACCGTCTCCATGCTGATCATCGATAAAAAGAAGATGAAGCTGCGGGACGCCGGGCTGCCGCAGATGGTGGTGGATCAGACGCCGAAGGCCATGCGCGGCGCAAAGCTCCCCATCGTCAAGGCTAAAGTCGGGCCGCAGATCATGTCCCTGATCTGTGACGACAAGATTTTTGACTCCGTTCCCGTAAAGAAAGAGGTAAAGGCCGTCGTCAGCGGTATCTATATTCTCAACGTTAAGGGACTGCACGGGAAGGTCGAGGCTCCCCCCGCGAAGAAAAAGAGCCGCTTTAAGCGCGCGCTGGAGGCCGCTCAGGAAAAGGCCGGCGCAAAGCCGCTGAAATAGACTGGTCGAACCGGCGGAGGCTTCCGGGCTTACGCCGGTTCGAAGCGCACATCACCGGTTGGAGTAGTTTCCTTCCTGACGATCATATTACATCTGCTCCACGTTTCATCCTGATAGGAAAAGATATCCTGCTCAACCTTTCTTTCTGCAAATCCCGCTTTTTCATAGCAACGCCTTGCCGGAAGATTTTCCCGGAAAACATTCAGCTGAACAGCCTCTGCGCCAGTGATCCAAAAAGCGTATTGCAGGGCTAAACGCAGCATTTTCTTCCCATATCCCGCTCCTCGGCTGGCCGGGTCTACAAGGATGAACTTCAGAAATCCGACACTGTCCTCAGTATTGAGGGAATAGCAAAAAAAGCCAACGGGCGTCCCGTTATCCTCGGTTGCTATATAGGCGCTGTCGTTCCAATCTATCGCCTCTTTTTCCAGGAAAGCATGAAAGGACTTCTGTGTGATCGGGTAAGGCAGAAGGTTTGCGCACCAAAGGACATGGGTTCTTTCGTTGTCTATCCATTTTTCAATAGCTTCATAATCTTTAGCAGGTATGTACGGGCGAATTCTCATAAGCCTGGTCTCCTTCCTGTTTTTCCTTTTCTATTTTGCCATAATTCCGCTCGAATGACAAGAAAAAACACGGGAAATCGCTCCCGGAAACCCCGCAAACGATTGACGAACCGCCAAAAAACAGCTATAATTTTATTGTATCTTGTATACAAAGTACAAAGAGTTACTCCCCGGAAACGCCAAAGGAACAAACCGCTTATGAACACAAACCGTTATACACTGAAAGCATACGCAAAAATCAATCTGGGACTGGACGTGCTGCGCAGGCGGCCCGACGGATACCATGAGGTCAGCATGGTCATGCAGTCCGTAGGACTCTGGGACGAGCTGACCCTGGAGCGGACGGAAGCCGGAATCTTCCTGACGACGGACTCCGGGGATCTGCCCGCCGATCAGAGCAACCTGGCTTACCGGGCGGCCCTGCTGATGCTGGAAACCTGGTCTGTTCCGGGGGGCGTCCGAATCCATCTTCAGAAAAACATCCCCATCGCCGCCGGCATGGCGGGAGGCAGCGCCGACGCGGCCGCCGTGATGAAGGGGATGAATCATTTATTTGGCCTGGGGCTTTCCGTCGGCGAGCTGATGGAAAGATCCGTGGTCATCGGGGCGGATGTCCCTTATTGTATCCTGGGCGGAACCGCCCTGGCGGAGGGGATCGGCGAAAGGCTGACGCCTCTTCCCCCGGCCCCCGGCTGCTTCGTTCTTATCGCCAGGCCGGATATCAGCGTGTCTACCCGGGAGGTCTACCAGGGGCTGGAGCTCGACCGGATCCGCCGACATCCCGATATCGGCGGCATGGTGTCCGCCGTTCGGGCGGGGGATCTGTCCGGAATTCTGTCCCGCATGGAAAACGTATTGGAGACTGTGACGGTTCCGGCGCATCCCGTCATCGCCTCCCTGAAGGAAGAGCTCCTACGCCTGGGCGCGGCAGGCAGCCTGATGAGCGGCAGCGGCCCGACCGTCTTCGGACTTTTCCCGGAGGAAGCCGCCGCCCGGGAGGCTTTCCGGCAGCTGCAGGGGAACCCGGCGGCGAAGCAGATATTTCTGACGACCTTTATCTGAGCGTGACGTCCCGCTGAAGCAGCGGAATCCAAGCCCGTTGCTGCAAGCAGCCACTTTGGCTATGTGTCTGAAAGACACATTTTTCTCACGGGAATAAACGCATCAAAGACAGGATATAAAAAGCGCCCCTCCGTGACGCTGAAAACTCATAGAAAGAGGTGATCCGAGATGCAGGACTTTCTGCAGGCAAATATGGACGAATTTCTTCCCTTGCGGGATGTGGTTTTCAATACCCTGCGCAAGGCGATTCTGACCGGCGAGCTGAAGCCCGGCGAGCGTCTTATGGAAATTCATCTGGCCAACCGTCTGGGCGTGAGCCGCACGCCGATCCGGGAGGCCATCCGTAAACTGGAGCTGGAGGGACTTGTCACCATGATCCCCCGGCGCGGCGCGGAGGTCGCGCAGATCACGGAAAAGAGCATGAGCGACGTGTTGGAAATCCGCAGGGCTCTGGACGCCCTCTGCGCGGAGCTGGCCTGCGACCGTATCTCGGCCGGGGAGCTGGAAAGCCTGGGGCAGGCCTGCGATTCCTTTGAGGCAGCCGTCCAAACCGGCGACGCAAAAAGAATTGCCCAGGCGGACGTGGCTCTCCACGATATCATCGTCCAGGCTACCGGCAACCAGCGCCTGATCCAGCTGGTCAACAACCTCTCGGAGCAGATGTACCGCTACCGCTTCGAGTATATCAAGGATTCCAGTCAGCATGAAATGTTGGTGACGGAGCATAGAATAATCTATCAGAGCATTGTGGCGAAGGATAAAACAACGGCGGCCGACGCCGCCAGAACCCATATTGACAATCAGAAGCGGGCCATTATCCGCCGGATCCGTATCGATCGCGGAAGCCAATAATTCCACGGGAATAAACCGAAAAATTCCGGCAATACTCTACCTGACGAAGAAAAGAGAGGCGGAGGATTGCCATGAAGAAAAACAAGATCGGAATACGTATCATTGCAGTATTTTGCGCGGCGCTTGGCTGGTGGGGGCTGCTGTATCCGGAGCTCACCCTGACGCCCGATATCGTCCGTGTTATCCGCGAGGCTGAAGACGGCGCGGAAACCGTTACAGATCGCGACGGAGGTCTGACGGACAGTCTTTATCTGGAGCTTCTTGGGGCGGAGCGCGGAAGCATCCGTTTTCGCAGCAGGCTGCTCACAGAACTGAATGCTTTTTGGGAGGCTTTTTCATGGGACAGATCAACAGAGAACTGATGCAGAAGGACGCCCCGATCGGGGTCTTTGACTCCGGGGTAGGCGGTCTGACCGTGGCGCGGGAAATCATGCGCCAGATCCCCAACGAAAAAATCATCTATTTCGGCGATACGGCGCGGGTTCCCTACGGCAGCAAGTCCCGGGAAACCGTCCGGCGCTACTCCGAGCAGATCGTTCGATTTCTGCGCACCTTCCGGGTAAAAACCATTGTGGTCGCCTGCAATACCGCCAGCGCCTACGCTCTCGACGCTTTGGAGGAACAGATCGACATTCCGATCATCGGCGTACTGAAGCCCGGCGCCAAGGCCGCCGCGGATTCCACCCGAAACGGTCGAGTCGGCGTCATCGCCACCGAAGCGACCATCTCCAGCCAGATGTACACGAAATACATAAAACAACTGAACTCCGACATAACCATCTACGAGAAGGCCTGCCCGCTGTTCGTTCCCCTTGTGGAGGAAGGACTCTGGGAGGATCCGGTTACGGACGAGATCACGCGCCGCTATCTGGCGGAGCTGATCGATATCAATATCGACACCCTGATCCTCGGCTGCACCCACTATCCGCTGATCCGCTCTACCTTAGGCCGGATCATGGGCGGCGGCGTAACCCTGGTGAACCCGGCCTACGAAACCGCCGTCGAGCTGCGGCAGATGCTGGCCGGGATGGATATGCTGAACGACGAGACGCCCGGTCTGGGCAGCAACAAATATCAGTTTTACGTCAGCGACAAGGCCGAAAAATTTGTACGATTTGCCAACTCCATCATAAAATACGGCATTCTCTCGGCAAAGGCCGTCAACATTGAAGAATATTGATACCCGCGGGCAATGAGCAGGCGGTCAGCGATCATTTGGCGAATACTGTGAGGAGTGACAACGAAGTTTCTTATAGAGTAAGGCATATTTTTCCACCGGAGATCTTCAGATGACAAAAGAAATAAACATTACCGTTACCGGCGTCAGCATCGATGAGGACAGCCATGAGACAACGACAACCGTTACCGCCCGGGGGCAGTATTTTGAGCGGGACTGCGCCCGCTTTCTGCTGTACTCGGAAGAGGATCCGGAAACCGGCGCACTTACCGGCAACACCCTGAAGCTGACGGACAACCTTCTGGAGCTTACCAGAAGAGGTTCTGTCCGCTGCCGTATGGTCTTTGAGCCCGGAAAAAGCCACCGGATAAGCTACGTCACTCCCTACGGGACGCTGCTTCTGGATCTTTTTACGCAGGAGCTGACCGCCGACTGGTCGGAGCGGGACGGGGAGATCCGACTGGCTTACTCTCTTTATAACGCAAACTCTCTTTTATCTCAAAATAAACTTTTTATAAAAATAAAGGGATTTTCGGAAAATGGACTTAATTTCCAGACCGAATCTGCCGATATAAAAATTACCAATCATGGATGATGCGTCCGACAGGGACAGAAAAACGGCGATTGTCGCCAGAAAGAGGGATAATTATGAGTGTAAACGGAGTTACATCAGCAACCCAGGCAACGCCTGCCTACACCTATTCCAGCACCGAGAGTAAGGCTGCCGAGACTACTGAGGTAAAGACTGAGGAGAAGTCCACAGCCGCTGAAACCGGTGTTGTGTATGAGCCTTCCAATGAGACTGCGGCTTCTTCCGCAAAGAAGACCTATAAGCCGGATACGAATCTGATCAATAAGCTGAAGGCCGACGCGGAGGCGCGTACCGCGCAGCTGCGGAGTCTGGTAGAAAAAATGATGTCCGGCCAGGCTAATACCTACGGCAAGGCAAACGATATCTGGTCCTTCCTGAGAGAGGGCAATTTTACTGTTGATCCTGCTACCAAGCTGCAGGCTCAGGCGGATATCGCTGAGGACGGCTACTGGGGCGTAAGCCAGACCTCCCAGAGGATTCTGGATTTTGCTACCGCTCTGACCGGCGGCGATCCCAGCAAGATCGAGGAGATGCGTTCCGCGTTCCAGAAGGGTTACGCGCAGGCTGAGAAGACCTGGGGCGGCAGCCTTCCCGATATCTCCAAGCGTACTTATGACGCGGTTATGAAGGGCTTCGACGACATGGCTGCGGCTGCCGACAAGGTGATCACGGAATAAGACAGCTCCCGCAGGAGACAACGTCAGGGGAAACCGTCCTCCGTAAAGCTTTGCGAACAGAAACGACAAATATCATACCGAATGAAGACTCCGCGGAATGATTCCGCGGAGTTTTTGTCTTCAATAATAACACTGATGTCGCTTCTCCTTCTCCGCCCGCTCAGCACCCCTTTACAATCAAAAGCTTCTGTCCCGCCTTCAGCTCGTCGCTTTCCAGCTCGTTCAGGCGTCTCAGGGTATCCACCGGCGTATAATATTTCTTGCCGATATTCCAGAGGTTATCTCCCCTCTTTACCACATAGACCACCATACCGGGAAGGCTGCTCATCTTCCCCGTGTCCAGCGGTGCCACCGATACCTGGCTGATCAGTTCCGCCGGAACCGTCTTAAATACCACGGTGGAAAAGCTCAACACCGCTTTGACGTCCATCTCCTCTCCGTCCAGCATGGTGACCTGCAGCTGCTCTACCGCGGCATGGATGGTATCGGTATCCTCCGGCGAAATATCCGGAACCTCCAGCGTATACTGATAGGGAATCTGCGCCTGGGCGCAGCCGTAAGGCGCGTCGTCCGCTCCCGTAATGTACATCAGCTTTACCGTAAGATTTCCCTGCAGGAGGATCCCGTTTTCTACCGTCGTCTGCTGTTCCAGCGCGACCGACCCTTCGCTGTGCAGCAGCTGCAGTACATTGCCGACCTTAATATGAATATGATCCGTCACCTTGGTTTTACCCGTAACCCTCGCCAACAGCCTGCGCAGCTGAGCCCTGTGCGTCACGGTCGTGACCTCGTTCGACACTCCGTAAATATCGGATATGATCTCCAGCTTCTCTTCCTCGTAGACACGAATCACAAAGTCCAATACCATCTCGATCCCGATACTACGCTCCTCGCCGTCCAGATCCGGCCGCACAGCCAGCTCCTTCTGTCCCAGCTTACAGCGGATATCCGGCAGCATTCCCTCCCTGCAGCCATGGCATTCCAGAACGCCGCTGAAGGGAAGCGTCGTCTCAAAGGAGCGAACAGGATGCTCCTCCCCTTCCCCCTCGTACAGCAGGAAAACATGCGCCTCTCCGGACAGGGCAATCTTTTCCTCCATCACCTTGAATTCCAAATCCCCCAGGGATATATTGTCCCAGAGAATCTGAAAAATATTGGGATAGTTCGAGGGCAGCGCAATTTCCTCCTTGATCCGGAAAATATCGTTCTTACAGATCGCAATCTGCGCCAACTCCAGCGGCATCCGCCGGTACTCCACCCTCTCGTCCCCATGTACGGCGGTCGGTGCCTCCTCGTCGTAAAGCTCCTCCACCTTCGCCGTCAGCGTCACCAGCGACTGAATATTCAGCTTCCGGGAGTTGATCATGCTTACCGTAATATCCTCGACCTCGCCGTCTACGCTGACGTTGTCCGTCGGAGCCGCGCCCCGCAGATTGATTCTTTCGTCGAAGGGCAGCCTGCCCTCCGTCACCACAAGGCTGCTGCCTTCCTCCAGAGTATGGTACAGCACCACATAAGCCAGATACCCTCTGACGCTGACGATATCGGTTCCCGGCTTGATCTCTTCAACAATCAGCTCTCCCTTCTCCAGGTTCAGGGAATTTACATCCGGCTTACTGTCCGGGATATTGACGTCGTCCTCCACCGTAAACTGCGTCACAGCCTCCGTTCTGACCCGATCCATATGTATATTTCTTTTTATCAGCTCCACAGGATTACCTCCATATCTATACTGGTATAAATATGTATATGAGGGCGGCTTATAGGAATATTCACTGGTTTTGAAAATTATCTTGAAAAATCCCCCCGCCTGTGATAGGATGCTTCTAAGCAGATTTTCTACCGATACAAATCTTGAAGGTCAAAATCACAATTCTTGTATACAATAGAATTCGCGTTTTGCGAAAATCTTATTGTCGCGAATCAGAAAATTCCTGCTTCAAAAACCAGAAAAAACAAAGCAGGGGCTCTGATGGAAGCGGAGACCTCCTGCAAAAACCAAAGGAGGTACATTCATGCAAAAAAACAAACTAAAGAGCAGATCCGTAGGTAAGCCCAAAACCGCACGGAAGTCAAAAGCCCAAACGGAAATCAGACAGAAAAACCAAGCTGCGCCTGAACCAGTCGCCCCAGCGGCAGATCGATCGAGAACCCAACCGACCGTCGGGGCAACAAACAGACAGGAAACCCAGCCGACCGCCCATACAGCGGACAAACCGGAATCCCAGCCGGCCATCCGGAATACGAAGCTGCAGGACAGCGGCTGCAAGATCATCTTCGAGGACAACACCCTGTGCGCCCAGTTCCTCCGCGACTACATCGATCTGCCCTGCATGAAGGACGTCCAGCCCGGCGATATCGAGGATGTGTCCGCACAGTTCGTACCGCTGATTGCCCA
>JAMPIG010000031.1 GCA_023662875.1 Roseburia sp.
TCCTTGTATTAGTGCGCCCTTTTTTAGGCTGCTAAGTCTTATTTTTCAATCTATCTCCGGAATCCGGATTTCCACCTCACATTCGGCATATGCGGCGTCCGGATTCTGACTGTCTTTCGTACAAGCTGCGGAAACCGTCAATTGACCGTCGGCCAAGGCCAAGAAGGTATCTTCATCCATGACCAGCGTCGCATCGAGGCAGTTTAAGCCGGCGACGTCTGAGGGCGAAACCGTCAGACAGTCGGAATAGTCGTTTCCTTCCGAATCCGTAAACTTCAGCCAGCGGGTATCCTCGAAGAGGCTTCCGCCGAAAAACGGAACCGGGTAACCGATCCGAAAACGGAGCTGGTAATTGTCGGAGCGTTTGATGAGATACACTTTGGAAAAGAGTAAATGAGACTGCTCCAGGACGCTGCGGTCGGCTTCCAGAACCGCAAGATCCTGTCCCCAATCCGGATAGTGAGCGTCCTCTGTCTGGCCGACGAGTCCCTTGTCAAGCCCTTTTTGCGGGAAGCTGACGCAGGCGTAGGTCAAATAAGCAGCCAGCCCGATGACAACCGCTAACAGGGCGTATTTCAGGTATTTCATGGAATTCCCTCCTTTTTCGCGATAAAGAATTTGGTTGCAGTACTCAGATTTGCAGTATATAATAGAAGCACAGGGCGCTTCTATTATCAAAAGTATATAATAGAATCAAGGGAAATGCAAGAATATTCTGCTTTCCATGTCCCGGGGACTGACGAATATCGGACAGCGTTGCGGGACGTTTGATTCAGGACAAGTGAAATGGCTTGCCGGTTCATCCCGTTAGAGGTGCAGGCAGAAGAGAACGACAGGGAAGGCAGTTATGAGATATCAGATCAGACACGCACTGGTGCAGTACGGCGCGGATACCATATTGGAGGATGCAAATTTTGAGGTGCGGGACAACGAAAAAATAGCGATCGTAGGCAGAAACGGCTGTGGAAAGACCACGCTTCTGAAGCTCATTGTCGGAGATATTCAGATGAACAATCCGGACAGCGACGAGGAGTGCGGGATCACCATGGCGGGGAAGCAGGAGATCGGATTCCTGCGGCAGGTGAATTTTGAGGATCGGGATGTGACGGTGGAGGAGGAGATCAAAAAGACCTTTGCGCCGGTCTTCGCCTGCGAGAAGAGGATGGAGGAGCTGGAGGAGCGGATGAAAAGCTCGGACAGCAGGCAGCTTCTGGGGGAGTACGACAGCCTGCAGAAAAGGATGGAGGCTCTGAGAGGATATTCCTGGCGGCAGGATATGGAGGTGATGTTCCAGAGGTTCGGTTTTGCGTTGGAGGATCTGAGCCGTCCGATCGGCAGCTTTTCCGGGGGACAGCAGACGAAGGTAGCCTTTATCAAGCTGCTTTTAGGCAGGCCGGATATCATGCTGTTGGACGAGCCCACGAACCATCTGGATCTCCCGACGATTGAGTGGCTGGAGGGGTATTTGAAAACCTATGACAAAGCTGTCATAATTGTATCCCACGACCGGATGTTTCTGGATAAGGTCGTCGATGTGACCTATGAGATCGAATACCACAGGATCAAGCGCTATCCGGGAAATTATTCGGCTTTTGTGAAGCGGAAGGAAGAGGATCTGATCAAGCAGGAAAAGGACTACGAGGAGCAGCAGAAGGAGATCGCGCGGCTCACGGAGTGGATTGAGAAGTGGAAGAACACGCCCTCGAAGGTAGCGGCCACAAGATCCAAGCGGATGGCGATCGAGCATATGGTGAAGATCGAGAAGCCGCGAAGATTTGACACAAGAGCCTTTCATGCCCGGTATATACCCCGGACGGAGAGTTATACGAATGTGGTGCAGGCGAAAAGGCTGGACATAGGCTACGATCATACCCTGGAGGAGATTACCTTTCTATTGCAGAAGAAGGAGCGTCTGGCCGTGATCGGCGAGAACGGGAAGGGGAAATCCACTCTTTTAAGGACGCTGATCGGGGAGATCCCGGCTCTGGGAGGCGAGTACAGGTTCGGGCAGAACGTGGAGTGGGGCTACTTTGACCAGCAGAAGGCGGTACAGGACGGCGCGGATCCGGAGCAGACGGTATTGGACAATTTCTGGGAGGCTTATCCCGGTTATCTGCGGGAGGAGGTGCGCAGCGCGCTGGGAGGATTTCTGTTTTCCCAGGAGGATGTGCTGAAAAAGATGGGGCAGCTCTCCGGAGGGGAGAAGGTGCGTCTTTCGCTGTGCAAGATGCTGCAGACCAGGCCGAACCTTCTGATTCTGGACGAGCCTACCAACCATATGGATATCGTCGGCAAGGAGGCTTTGGAGCAGATGCTGGGCCAGTATGAGGGAACGGTGCTTTTTGTGTCCCACGACAGGTATTTTATCAGCCGGATTGCCACCGGTATCCTGGAATTTTCCCGGGACGGGGTAAAGCAGTATAACCTGAATTATGAGGATTACCTGAATGAGAAGCGGCGGGAAGCGGCGGGACTGACCGGAGGCCGGAGCGCCGCAGGAGCCGGGACTGTCGGAAGGAGCGGCGGCGCGGGAAAGCAGGGAGATTCGGTGGGAAAGACGGCATTTTCTTCGGAAAGGCACAGCGAGACGGAAAGACGGCAAGCGTCCGGCGGAGCGGGAAGCGGCGGCGCGGACGGCTTGAAGCGGGTCGGTAATTTTGACGGCGCGGCGGACGGCTCAAAGCGGGTTGGCTATTTTGACGGCGCGGCGGGAAACGGAGGCTCAGGCGGCATGCCGGGAGTCGCAGGAAATCCCACTTTGTCGGACATATTTGACAAAAAGACGTACTATAACCCCGGGAAGATACGTTCCCGGCTGCGGAATCAGCTGGAAAAGTATGAGCGCCAGCTTACCGAGAGCGAGGAGCGGCAGGCGGAGCTGAAGATGACGCTTTTGGATCCGGCGCTGGCTACCGATTATACCAGATTGATGGAGATTCAGAACGACATCGACGCGGAGGAAAAAAAGCAGGAGAACCTGCTGGAGCGGATGCTGGAGACGGAGACGGCGCTGGAGGAGATGCGGGAATGAGAAACGGAGGAGAAATACAGAGGCAGGTGCCGTTGCCTTGGTCTGAAAAAACAGTTGACTTTTGCGCTTTAAACTGTTAAACTTATCGTCGCAGAGAAACACAGGGCGGCCTGTGGAACGGCGCGCTGTCCGCCGCGAGAGAGGACGGCGCGGAAACGAGGGAGAAGATGAAGGAGATTTCCAGTTTGATTGCTTATCGGCCGGAGGTAAAGGTAGTGGACGCCACCCTGCGGGACGGCGGCCTGGTGAACGATTTTTATTTTGGGGATGACTTTGCGAAGGCGCTTTATCTGGCGAACCTGCGGGCCGGCGTAGATTATATGGAGTTTGGCTATAAGGCTTCCCGGGAGATGTTTGACGTCAATAAATTCGGGAAGTGGAAGTTCTGTAAGGACGAGGATATCCGCGCTATTGTCGGGGAGAATGCTACGGATTTGAAGATTTCGGTGATGGCGGATGTGGGCCGGTGCGACTATAAGACGGATATCATTAACCGGTCGGACAGCCCGATCGACCTCATCCGGGTGGCGACTTATGTGAACACGGTTCCTGGAGCTGTGGATATGATTGAGGACGCGGCGAAAAAAGGATACGAGGTCAGCTGTAATATCATGGCGGTTTCCAATGTCCAGGAGGGGGAGTTGAAGGTCGCGCTGGATATTCTGGGACAGACGCCGACGGAGGTGCTCTACATTGTAGACAGCTACGGCGCGCTGTATCCGGAACAGATTGCCCGGCTTGCGGATACCTATCTGAACGCTGCGGCAAAGTACGGAAAGAAGGTAGGTATTCATGCGCACAACAATCAGCAGCTTGCCTTCGCCAACACGATCGAGGCCGTGGGGGACGGCGTGGACTGGCTGGACGCTACTTACGCCTCCATGGGACGGGGCGCGGGAAACTGCGCCATGGAGCTGCTGCTGGGCTTTTTGAGGAACCCCAAGTACAATGTCTATCCGGCGATTCAGTTTGTGGATACCTACATGAACCAGCTGAGAGCGGGGGGGGTCGTCTGGGGCTACGATCTGCAGTACCTGATGACCGGTCTGTTAAACCAGCATCCCAGAAGCGCAATTCAGTTTACAAAGGAGCGCAGGACGGATTACGCGGAGTTTTATCGGGAGATTGTGGCGCAGGATTAAGAGAATAACGCCTGACAGAGGGTGCATCATCATCCGTGAGGGATGGCGGCGCGCCCTTTTTCGTAAATGCGCTGAAAACGTGTTGAAAATGTTCTCCGACGCCGTAAGATTCTGCTTGAGTTTCCGGCGGCGAATGTGTATACTGGAAAGTGGATTTGTGTGAGCAGGAAACGGATGCCGTGGTGAGCAGCGGCGGAAAGGCGGGAAAATATGAAGCTTGACAGTATTTGCGTTCAGGGAGGCTATACGCCGGGAAACGGGGAGCCGAGACAGATTCCGATTGTACAGAGCACAACCTTTAAATACAATACCAGCGAGGATATGGGAAAGCTTTTCGACCTGGAGGCCAGCGGGTACTTTTATTCCAGACTGCAGAACCCGACGAACGATTCTGTGGCGGCGAAGATCGCGCAGCTGGAGGGCGGGACGGCGGCCATGCTGACCGGCAGCGGTCAGGCGGCGAATTTTTACGCCCTGTTTAATATCTGCGGCTGCGGAGATCATATCGTCTCGTCGGCGACGATCTACGGCGGCACCTATAATCTGCTTTCCGTGACGATGAAACGGATGGGGATTGAGGTGACTTTTGTAAGTCCCGACGCTGCGGAGGAGGAGCTGGACGGGGCGTTTCGGGAGAATACGAAGGCGGTGTTCGGCGAGACGATCGCGAACCCTGCGCTGACGGTTCTGGATATCGAAAAATTTGCGCGGGCGGCGCATGACCACGGCGTGCCGCTGATCGTTGACAATACCTTTGCCACGCCCGTCAACTGCAGGCCCTTTGAGTGGGGGGCGGACATCGTGACGCATTCCACGACAAAGTATATGGACGGCCACGGGGCGGCCGTGGGAGGAGCGATCGTAGACAGCGGGAAGTTTGACTGGATGGCGCACGCGGAGAAATTTCCGGGGCTCTGTACGCCGGACGACAGCTATCACGGGATTACTTATGTGGAGAAATTCGGGAAAGAGGGCGCCTTTATCACAAAGTGTACCGCGCAGCTGATGCGGGATTTGGGTTCGGTACAGAGCCCGCAGAGCGCATTCCTGCTGAACCTGGGGCTGGAAAGCCTGCATGTCAGGATGCGGCGGCATTGCGAGAACGGGCTGGCGGTCGCCCGGTTCCTGGAGAGGCATGAAAAGGTGGCTTATGTAAATTACTGCGGCCTGCCGGGAGATAAATATTATACTCTGGCGCAGAAGTATCTGCCGGACGGCAGCTGCGGGGTAGTATCCTTTGGCCTGAAGGGAGGCAGACAGGCGGCCAGCGTCTTTATGGCCGGTCTGAGGATGGCGGCGATTGAGACCCATGTGGCGGATGCGCGAACCTGCTGTTTAAACCCTGCTTCCAGTACCCACAGGCAGATGACGGACGAGCAGCTGCGGGAAGCCGGAGTGCCGGCGGAGCTGATCCGGATCAGCTGCGGAATCGAGGATCCGGAGGATTTGATCGCGGATATCGCGCAGGCGTTGGATAAGATACAGTAAGGGCGAGAGGTATGGATTGTAAAGAATTTGAAAGGCTGATCTCCGACTTTATCGACCGGAAGCTGGATTATCCTACTCTGAAGAAATTCTGCGAGCATATGGAGCGCTGCGAAGAGTGCAAGGAGGAGCTGGTGATTCAGTTCCTTGTGACGGAAGGGGTTCAGAGACTGGAGGACGGCGGAGCCTTCGATCTGCAGAAGGAGCTGGATCAGAGACTGGAGGAAGCGAGGCACGAGCTGAGGATTCACGACGGGTTTATGCGGATCGGGATTGCGCTGGAGGTTCTCGCGGCCGCGCTGCTGGCGGCGATTATCCTGTGGATTCTACTGTGACGGCGGCAGACAGAAGAAAAATCCAGAAGAAATCTTTGGCGGAGGCCGGTGAGGAAGGGAACAGGGAATGAGCAGGAGTGAAAAGCTGGTACTGATAGACGGACACAGTATTTTAAACAGGGCGTTTTACGGCGTCCCGGAGCTGACGAACGCGCAGGGGCTTCATACCAACGCGGTGTATGGTTTCCTGAATATCTTGTTTAAGATTTTGGAGGAAGAAAAGCCGGATTATCTGGCGGTGGCCTTCGACGTACATGCGCCTACCTTCCGGCATGAAATGTATGAGGCCTATAAGGGGACGAGGAAGCCTATGCCGGAGGAGCTGCGGGAGCAGGTGCCGGTGATGAAGGATGTGCTCCGGGCCATGAAGATCGTGATTGTGGAGCAGGCGGGGCTGGAGGCGGACGATATCCTGGGAACGCTGGCAAAGAAGGCTGCGGCGGAAGGAATGGAGGTCTCGCTGGTGTCCGGCGACCGGGATTTTCTGCAGGTCGCGGAGGAGCATATCAAGATTCGGATCCCCAAGACGAAGCAGGGGCGCACAGAGATTGAGGACTATTATCCGGAGGACGTGGTACAGGCCTTTGGCGTTACCCCGCTTCAGTTTATCGACCTGAAGGCGCTGATGGGAGATACGGCGGATAATATCCCGGGCGTGCCCAAGGTCGGGCAGAAGACGGCGGCGGAGCTGATGAGCCGGTACGGATCCCTGGAGAATATTTATGCCCATGTGGAGGAGATCGAGAAGAAGAGTATCCGGGAGTCCCTGAAGGAGAACCGGGGGCTGGCGGACTTGAGTAAGGATCTTGCCACAATCCGTACCGACAGCGCTGTGGGGCTGGATTATGAGGCGGCCCGGGCGGAAGGGTATTTCACGGAGGAAGCCTATCTACTGTTTAAGCAGCTGGAATTTAAAAATATGCTGAGCCGGTTTGAGGCGGGAGAAGGAGAGGGGGACAGCCGGGAGCTGGAAAAGTCCTTCGTTTTCCTGAAACGCCGGGAAGAGCTTTTACAGCGGCTGGAGAAGGTCGGATCCGAAGAGCGGATCGGACTCTACGTCGCCGCGGAAGGGACTGGGCCGGGGAAGGCCGGAAGGCTGTTGGGAATTGCGGTGAGCTTCCCGGCGGGGGAGACCTGCTTCCTGGCGGTAAAGGAGGAGAAGGAGGGCCAGCTTTCCCTGTTTGACGACTCGGACGGAGACGGGGAGGAGACGAAGGAACTCCGGCAGGCGCTGCGGGAGCTGTCGGGTCGATGCCGGATCGCGGCCTTTGACATTAAGCGGCAGTATGACTGGCTGGCGCAGGAGGACACGGAGCGGTACTTTGATATCCTGATCGGGGCCTATCTGTTGAATCCCCTGAAAAGCGATTATGAGGCGGAAAGCATCGCGCAGGAGCATCTGGGACTGGTGATCCCGGGGAGAATCGAATGCTTCGGGAAGCGAAAGCCGGGCGAGGCCGCGGAGCAGGTTCCGGAGCAGTTTGCGCGGTACTGCTGTTATGTGGCTTACGTGGCCGCAAAGGCGGCCGGGGTATTGGAGAAAAAGCTGGAGGAGACCGGCATGGACGGTCTGATGCGGGAGATGGAGATGCCCCTGTCCCTGGTGCTGTATCATATGGAGCAGGAGGGCGTAGAGGTGCGCCGCCAGGAGCTGAAGGAATACGGGGACGCGCTGATCGCCAGAATTCAGGAGCTGGAGGCGTCGATTCATGAGCAGGCCGGCTTATCCTTTAACATCAATTCGCCCAGGCAGCTGGGGGAGGTGCTGTTTGAGACGATGCATCTCCCCGGCGGGAAGAAGACGAAGACAGGGTATTCCACGGCGGCGGACGTATTGGAGAAGCTTTCCGGGGATTACCCGATCGTTCGGGATGTTCTGGAGTACCGGGGCCTGACCAAGCTGAAATCCACCTATGCGGACGGGCTGGCCGTCTATATCGGTGAGGACAGGCGGATTCATACGAATTTCAACCAGACGATTACGGCGACCGGCCGGATCAGCTCCACCGAGCCGAATCTGCAGAATATTCCCATGCGGATGGAGCTGGGGAGGCGGATCCGGAAGGTGTTTGTACCCCGGGAGGGCTGCGTCTTCCTGGATGCGGATTATTCTCAGATTGAGCTGCGGGTTCTGGCGCACATGTCGGGGGACGAACAGTTGATCGAGGCCTATCATATGGATCAGGACATCCATCGAATTACCGCGGCGAAGGTATTTCACACGCCTTTTGAAGAGGTGACGGACTTGCAGCGGCGGAACGCCAAGGCGGTCAATTTCGGAATCGTCTACGGGATCAGCTCCTTCGGGCTGAGCCAGGATCTGAGCATCAGCCCGAAGGAGGCGGCGGAGTACATCGAGCAGTATTTCGCGACCTACCCCGGGGTGAAGGCTTTTCTGGATCAGCTGGTGCAGGACGCGAAGGAAAAGGGGTACGCGGTGACGATGTTCGGCAGGAGAAGGCCGGTTCCGGAGCTTTCCTCCTCCAACTTTATGCAGCGCTCCTTCGGGGAGCGGGTAGCGATGAATTCCCCAATCCAGGGAACCGCCGCGGATATTATCAAGATCGCCATGATAAAGGTATGGCGGGCGCTGCGGGAGGCGGGGCTTCGCTCCAGACTGATCCTGCAGGTTCACGACGAGCTGGTGGTGGAGACGCTGCGGGAGGAAGAGGAACAGGTGAGGCGGATCCTGGAGGAGAATATGAAGTCTGCCGCGGAGCTTGCCGTGACGCTGGAGATCGATCTTCACGCGGGGGAAAACTGGTATGAAGCAAAATAAGCCCTTGTTTATCGGGATCACCGGCGGTATCGGCGCGGGGAAAACAGAGATTCTGGATTATATCGGTAAGCATTACAAGTGCGAGATTTATCTGGCTGACCAGGTAGCGCACAGGGTAAAGGAACCAGGGACAGACTGCTACCGGAGGCTGCTGGAGATTCTGGGGACGGATATCCTTTCCGCGGACGGGCAGATCGACCGGCAGAGAATGGCGGAAAAAATTTTTTTCTCCCCCGGGCTGCTGGAGGCGGCCAACGGAATTTTGCATCCGGCGGTGCGGGTCTATCTGCTGGAACGGCTGCAGGAGGCGCGGGACGCGGGGGAGGCGGAGCTTTTCTTTGTGGAGGCGGCGCTGCTGATCGAGTGCGGCTATAGCAGCCTGGTGGACGAGATGTGGTATGTTTACGCGGCCGAGGAGGTGCGCAGAGAACGCCTGCGCCGATCCAGAGGCTACAGCGAGGAAAAGATAGAGGGAATCCTATCGAAGCAGCTTTCGGAGACACAATTTCGGGAAAACTGTGATTTTATCATTGATAACAGCGGTTCGCTGTATGACAGCTACCGGCAGATAGACAGGAAACTGGAGGCTTTTACATGGCAGAAGTGAGAGAAGGACAGGGACAACTGGTATTCGGACTGGATATCGGAACCAGAAGCATCGTGGGGACGGTGGGGTATCTGAGCAACGGGAAGTTCCACGTTTTAGCTCAGCGCTCCAGAGAGCATGAGACGAGATCCATGCTGGACGGCCAGATTCATGATATCGGCAAGGTGGGGCAGACCATCGCCTATGTGAAGGAGCAGCTGGAGGACGATCTGGGCAGAAAGCTTTCGGAGGTCTGTATCGCGGCGGCGGGCCGCGTGCTGCGCACGGTTACGACTCATACGGAGCAGAGCTTTGACGAGGAGCATGTCGTCACGGGCGAAGATGTGTATTCCCTTTCCACGTTGGGAGTGGAAAGGGCCTACGAGGAATTCTTGAAGAAAAACGATATGGATATCCGTTTTTACTGCGTGGGCTACACCCCGATCCGATATTATATGAACGGGTATCAGATCGGAAATCTGGAAGGCCATAAGGTGAGAAACATGGCTGTGGATCTGATCGCCACTTTTCTGCCGGACGACGTGGTGGACGGGCTGTACCGGGCGGTGGAGATCGCGGGCTTACATGTGGCGAATCTGACCCTGGAGCCCATCGCGGCGATCCAGGTGGCGATCCCGGAGAAATTCCGGATGCTGAATATGGCGCTGGTGGACGTGGGGGCGGGCACCAGCGATGTCTCCATTACGAAAGAGGGGACGATTACGGCTTATGGGATGATTCCGGTAGCGGGAGACAGCCTGACGGAGATTCTGGTGCAGCATTGCCTTGTGGATTTTGACACGGCGGAGCAGATCAAGCGGCAGGCAGGCGTGCAGGAGACGGTGGAGTATCTGGATATTATGGGTCTGACCCAGACGATTACGGCCGCTGAGGTGGCGGAGGTTCTGGGGGGACATGTAAGGGAGATGGCGAGACAGGTTGCCGCCTGTATCCGGGAGCTGAACGGGGACAAATCCGTCAGCGCCGTCTTTGTCGTTGGGGGCGGCGGGATGGTTCCCGGTTATACGGAGGCGTTGGCTGAGGAGCTGGATATCGTAAAGGAGCGCGTGGCAATCCGGGGGCGGGAAGTGATGCAGTCCATCGAATATGAGATCGAGAATCCTCAGAAGAATTCCATGATGGTGACGCCGATCGGCATCTGCCTGAGTTACTATGAGCAGAGCAATAATTTTATTTTCGTGGATTTCAACGGGAAACGCGTCAAGCTTTATGACAATGGAACGCTTTCGGTAGCGGATGCGGCGGTGCAATCCGAATTTTCCAACGAAGAGCTGTTCCCCAAGCGGGGAAAGGCCCTGACCTTTACGGTAAACGGGAAGAGCAGGATTGTCCGGGGCATACAGGGCGAGGCGGCCATTATCCGCGTAAATCAGGAACCGGCGGATATTTATACGCAGATCCACAACGGAGATCATATCGAGGTGACGCCCTCTACGGCGGGAGATCCCGCTGCGCTGGAGTTGGGGAAGCTGTCGGAGCTGGCGGATTGCCTGCACGTTTCGGTCAACGGAACCGAGATCGCCCTGCCGAAAACAGCGGAGGTCAACGGGAATCGGGAGAACGAGTTTTATGCCATTCAGGATGGAGACAATATTTCCGTGGGGAATTTTTATACGGTGCGCGAGATAGCGGACTTTATGGACGTGCCGCTGGGCGGAAAGATCCTGGTCAACGATACGCCGGCCAGGCCGGATACCAGGGTTTACGAGAACTTCAGTCTGAGCTGGGATATAAATGCGGAAATCGCCTTTGCGGATCTGGAGGAGGCGACGGAGGAGGAGACGGCCGCCCGCTGGGCAGCGAAGCAGGAGGCCGCGGAGAATCGGGCGGGGCAGCAGGCTGCGGGAGAAACCGGGGCGCAGGCGGCAGCGCAGCAGGCAGCGGGAGAAACCAGGGCGCAGGCGGCAATACAGCAGGACACAGAACAGCCCGCGACGGAGAAAATCAGGGATCGGGTTCAGGAGTTTCTGGAGCAGGAGAACCCTGCAGACTCGACAGATCTGACGGTCAACGTAAACGGACAGTCGGTAGCGATGAAGGGGAAGAGCAGCTATATCTTTGTGGATATCTTTACTTATATCGACTTCGATCTGAACGCCTCCGCCGGAAGGGCGATCGTGACGAAGCTGAACGGCAGGAACGCGGAGTATATGGAGCCGCTGAAGGACGGCGACGTGATCGAGATTTATTGGGAAGAAAGATAAGATTGAAAAGATGCGCAAGAGGAATTGCGCAGAAATGAGGATAAAAATGCGATTGTGCAGTATTGCAAGCGGGAGCAGCGGAAACTGCGTCTATGTAGGCTCGGAAGCCACTCACCTGCTTGTGGATGTGGGAATCAGCGGCAAGCGGATCGAGAGCGGGCTGCAGCAGCTGGGACTCACAGGGAAAGACATCGACGGAATTTTGATCACTCATGAGCATGCCGATCATATCGGAGGGCTGGGAGTGATGGCAAGGAAGTACGGGATTCCGATTTATGCCACGGCGGGAACCATAGAAGCGATTCAGGCCGTCGGCGGGACAGGACAGGTCGATCAGGAGCTGTTCCGGGAGGTGCAGGAGGACAGGAAGCTGATCATTAAGGATCTGACCGTGAATCCCATGCATATTTCCCATGACGCGGCGCAGCCGGTGGGTTACCGCATCTCTTATGGGAACAGGAGGGTGGCGGTCTGTACGGATCTGGGAATTTACAACGATTACACGGTGGAATGCCTGAAGGGAATGGACGCCCTTCTGCTGGAGGCAAACCACGACGTCAATATGCTGCAGGTGGGCCCTTATCCCTATTATTTAAAACAGCGGATTCTGGGGGACAGGGGGCATCTTTCCAACGAAAATTCCGGTCGGCTGCTCTGCCGGATTCTCCACGATCACTTACAGACTGTGCTGCTGGGGCATCTGAGCAAGGAAAACAATCTGCCGGAGCTGGCTTATGAGTCGGTGCGGATGGAGATCAATCTGGGAGACGTTCCCTATAAAGCGGGGGACTTCGATATCCGGGTGGCGAAGCGGAGCGAACCCTCGCCGGTGGTGGAGATCGCCTGAGGCTGGCGGCGGTTTTGCCGCGGCGGAGATCGCCTGAGGCTGGCGGCGGGCTTGCCGCAGCGGAGATCGCCTGAGGCTGGCGGCAGTTTTGCCGCGGTAGAGCTTGCCTGAGGCCGGTGGTCGGCTTGTGCGGGGAACCGTCAGAGTAAGGAAAAGAAAACGGGAAGACCCGGGTGCGGAAAGAATGCGCGGAAAACGCGCGGAAACGGAGATTTTATGCAGAAAACAATTATTACGGTGGTGGGAAAGGATACGGTGGGCATCATTGCCCGGGTATGCACCTATCTTGCGGAGAGAAGCATCAACATTCTGGATATTTCCCAGACGATTGTGCAGGGATATTTTAATATGATGATGATCGTGGATACATCCGGGTGCGACAGGCACTTTGGAGATCTGGCGGACGAGCTGGACGAGCTGGGGAAGGAGATCGGCGTCGTCATTAAATGTCAGAAGGAGGAAATCTTTGACATGATGCACCGGGTCTGATGCGGCTTGAGGTTGTTTTGGTCGGCTAGATCCGATTTGAGCCGGAGAGAAGTCAGGAGCCGGTTTGACGGAAGGGAGCGGACTTAATGTCCCGTTGCTTGCAGCGGGGTGTTGATTGCGGTCGGAGCCGGGCCCGACACGGGATGACCGGACGACAAGAGCGGGAACCGGGAATTGCGGTCGGAATTCCGAACCTCGGTGGCGGGTAACCAGAGGAGCGGGGTGAAAGCAGACTCGGCGCTGCAGAAGGGGAACCAGCCGGCGGAAGCGGGCGACGAGAGGGAACGAAGAGGTAACTACATGATCAATTTATATGAGGTGACGGAAACCAACAAGATGATCGAGAAGGAAAATCTGGACGTGAGGACGATCACTCTTGGAATCAGTCTGCTGGACTGTATTGATTCGGATCTGCAAAGGCTGAACCGGAGGATATACGATAAGATTTACGGGGCGGCCAGGGATCTGGTCAAAACGGGAGAGGAGATTTCCAGAGAGTTCGGGATCCCCATCGTAAACAAGCGGATTTCCGTGACGCCCGTGGCGCTGGTGGGAAGCGCAGCCTGCAGGACGGAGGAGGATTTCGCTTCGGTTGCGAAAACCCTGGACAAGGCAGCCCGGGAGGTAGGGGTAAATTTTATCGGCGGTTATTCCGCCCTGGTGAGCAAGGGGATGACGCCGGCGGACGAGCTGCTGATCCGTTCGATACCGCTGGCGCTTTCTTCTACGGAGCGGGTCTGCAGCTCCGTGAACCTGGGCTCTACCAGAGCCGGCATCAATATGGACGCGGTAAAGCTGATGGGAGAAATGATTCTTGCGACTGCCCGGGCTACCGGGGAGCAGGATTCCCTGGGCTGCGCAAAGCTGGTGGTATTCTGCAACGCGCCGGACGATAATCCTTTTATGGCGGGAGCGTTTCACGGGGTAACGGAGGCGGACAAGATTATTAACGTCGGAGTCAGCGGTCCCGGGGTAGTCAAGACTGCGCTGGAGAAGGTGCGGGGAGAAAGCTTTGAGACGCTCTGTGAGACGATCAAGAGGACGGCGTTTAAGGTGACGAGAGTGGGACAGCTTGTGGCAAAGGAAGCCTCCGAAAGGCTGAAGGTGCCCTTTGGTATCGTGGATCTGTCCCTGGCACCGACCCCGGCCATCGGGGACAGCGTGGCGGATATTCTGTGCGAGATCGGGCTGGAGCACGCGGGCGCGCCGGGGACGACGGCGGCCCTCGCTCTGTTGAACGACCAGGTAAAGAAGGGCGGCGTGATGGCGTCCTCCTATGTCGGAGGCCTGAGCGGCGCGTTCATTCCGGTCAGCGAGGATCAGGGGATGATCGACGCGGTAGAGGCTGGCGCGCTTACTCTGGAGAAGCTGGAGGCCATGACCTGCGTCTGCTCCGTGGGACTGGATATGATCGCTATCCCCGGAGACACGAAGGCCTCTACGATTTCCGGTATCATCGCGGATGAGATGGCGATCGGCATGGTGAACCAGAAAACCACCGCGGTACGGCTGATTCCTGTTGTCGGAAAGAGCGTGGGGGATACGGTGGAGTTCGGCGGCCTTTTGGGCCATGCGCCGATTATGCCGGTAAACCCCTTCTCCTGTGAAGACTTTATAAGCCGGGGAGGCAGGATCCCCGCGCCGATCCACAGCTTTAAAAACTGATTAAAGGATCACCAGAGGAATCGTATATTCGTTCAGGGGCTCGCTCTCTGTGAGCCCCGCCACAACGCCGTGATAGAGCTGACTGATCTGGATATCCTGCTTCAGCATATTGACGGAGTCCTCGTCCAGCTGCTTTTCCGCGTCCGCCAGCTTCGTAATCAGGGGGATGGAAGAATTTTTCTTGATTGCGCTGAGGAGCGGGGAGGCCGAGCGGCGGAAGCCCAGCACCCGCGCGTAGGGCGTGTGTCCGAGCTCTGTGCAGAGCGCCATATCCTCCTTCGTAATATTCAGCAGAATATGGAGCAGGCAGCGGCTGATTCTCGCATAGGTCAGTTCTTTTGTTTTCAGCAGATTACAAAAATCGTCATAGTTTACAAAGCGGTCGAGGCTGTTCACGATGCGATCCGTGAGAGACTGGGAGACATCCAGATACTTTGCGTAACCGCATTCCTTCTCGGAGAGCAGCTTGTAATACAGGGCGGAGGAAAAATGATTGCTGCGCACGATCCGCTTTTCCGCGATTCGGGCGGACAAGAGCTCCCGGACGGATTCCGGAATATAGGCCTGTACGCAGGAGGCGTCGTTCTCCTGTTCCCAGATGGCATGTCGGATCGACAGGGCGGAGCAGTATTGGGCATCGGGGACAAGGTTGTGGTAGCCGGGCCCCAGCCGCTTGACCGCCATGGGCTTCAGCGGGGAATTCTGGCGCAGGATCGCCTTGATGTACTCGATACCCAGGATGTTGTTGGCGGCGGAGAAGATCGAGTTGTTATACGCGAGCGGCGGAAAATACTGCATCAGGGCCGACGATCTGGCAAAGGGGTAGGAATGGCCCTGATGGAGATAAGATTTCATGAGCTCCGAAAACTCAGGGGGCTCCTCCGCTAAAATCTGTGCAATCTGGCTTAAGAGCGTAACATCCCCGCTTTCGCAGCCGAAGCAGAGATTGGTAATCACATTCAGGCTGCTTAAGAGGGAGACCGCGCCCTGGGCAAAATATTCCGCGCTGGATACCGAATAGATCGCAGGGAGCTCCAGAACCAGATCCGCCCCGCCCCGCAGCGCCATCTCGGTTCGGGAATGCTTATCCAGAAGGGCCGGAGCGCCTCGCTGCACAAAATTTCCGCTGAGGGCTACGACCGTATAATCCGCGCCGGTGATGCGCCGGGATTCCTCCAGCTGATACTGATGGCCGTTGTGAAATGGATTGTACTCTGCGATGATTCCGTTGACCTTCATAATGTTACCTCCTGCGGTGAACTGCTCTGTGATATTGCCGAAACGGGTCGTCCGAGAGAATTTTTCTTTCAAAAATCCCGTTTCGTATGATATCGACGACTGCTTTTTTTGACAGATTATCGAAATAACGACCAAAAATATCGGCTGACAATGTGAAAAAAATAACAGACAGTGAAAGCGTTTACATATGCTAAAGTATCATAAAATCACGTGGATAAAAAGGAAGGGATTGTTTTCCAAAATATACAATTTATCGAATATTTTCCCTTGTGTCCTTCTCTTATATCTAGTATAATATATCTATCGCAGTTTGTTAAGTAAAATTTCTCATAATTTTGAAAAAACAACACTGTAGTTCCAAAAAAAATCAAAAAGCGGGAAATTGGCGGAAAGGAGAGGAAAATGTCATACATTGACACAATCAAAGAGAGGGCGAGGCTTGATAAGAAGACGATCGTACTTCCCGAGTCCAACGACAAGAGAACACTGCTGGCGGCCGCAAAGATTATGGAAGAGGGAATTGCGGACATTATCATGATCGGTAACGAGGAAAAGATCATGGATGGCGCCGGATGGCTGGAGGTCGATCTGACCGGGGTGAAGGTGATCGATCCGGCCACGACGGACAAGCTGGACGATTATGTCAACCTTCTGTATGAGACCAGAAAGGCGAAGGGTATGACGGAGGAGAAGGCGAGGGAGATTCTGCTGAAGGATTATCTGACCTTCGGGATCGTTATGGTAAAGGCGAACGACGCAGACGGGATGGTGGCGGGAGCCTGCCACTCTACGGCGGATACGCTTCGCCCCGCCCTGCAGATTTTAAAGACGGCTCCCGGCGTGAAGCTGGTGTCCGCTTTCTTCGTGATGGATACGCAGTTTAAGGATCAGGGAGAAAACGGCGCTTTCCTGTTTGCGGACTGCGGCCTGAATCAGGATCCCACGGCGGAGGAGCTGGCGGCGATCGCGGAGTCCTCGGCGAGAAGCTTCAAGGCCCTGGTCGGCCCCAAACCCGTGATCGCCATGCTGAGCCACTCGACGAAGGGAAGCGCGAAGCACGCCCTGGTGGATAAGGTCGTAGAGGCGACCAGAATCGCGAAGGAGCAGTATCCTCATCTGACGCTGGACGGCGAGCTGCAGCTGGATGCCGCTCTGGTTCCGGGCGTGGCGAAGACCAAGGCTCCCGGAAGCCCGGTAGGCGGCAGGGCTAATATCCTGGTCTTCCCGAACCTGGACGCCGGAAATATCGGATATAAGCTGGTGCAGAGACTGGGCGGGGCGGAGGCTTACGGCCCTATGCTGCAGGGAATCGCAAAGCCGGTGAACGATCTGTCGAGGGGATGCTCCTGGCAGGATATTGTCGGCGTCGTAGCCCTGACGGCGGTACAGGCGCAGTTGGTTTAAAAATGGATTTAAGGTGAACCGGAAAGGAAAGAGAACATGAAAGTATTAGTGATTAACTGCGGGAGCTCCTCCCTGAAATTTCAGCTGATCGATTCGGAGTCGGAGGAGTGCCTGGCCAAGGGACTTTGCGAGAGAATCGGAATCGACGGAAGTATGATTACCTATGCCCCTAAGGGGGGAGAGAAAAAGACGACGGAGACGCCTATGCCCGACCATACGGAGGCGATCCGTCTGGTTCTGGAGGCGCTGACGAACCCGGAGACCGGCGTGGTAAAGAGCCTGGCCGAAATCGGGGCGGTGGGACATCGGGTGGTACACGGAGGCGAAAAGTTCGCGGCCTCTGTGGTGATCGACGACGAGGTTCTGAAAGCGATCGAGGAGTGCAACGACCTTGCGCCGCTTCACAACCCTGCGAATCTGATCGGGATCAATGCCTGCAAGGCTTTGATGCCAGAGACGCCCATGGTTGCCGTCTTCGACACGGCCTTCCATCAGACGATGCCGGAGGAGGCTTATCTGTACGGCCTTCCCTATGAGTATTATAAGAAATATAAGATCAGAAGATACGGCTTCCACGGAACCAGCCATTCCTATGTCTCCAAAAGAGCGGCGGAGGTTATGGGGAAGAATTACGAGGATCTGAAGATTATCGTATGCCACCTGGGGAACGGGGCCAGCGTATCGGCGGTAAAGAACGGGAAATGCGTGGATACCTCCATGGGGCTTACCCCTCTGCAGGGACTGATCATGGGAACCCGCTCCGGGGATATCGATCCGGCCATCATCGAGTTCATCGCTCATAAAGAGGGCAAGAGTATCGATGAGATTATGAATATTCTGAACAAGAAGTCGGGCGTGTTGGGACTGTCGGATAATCTTTCCTCCGATTTCCGCGACCTGGAGGCAGGATACCATAAGGGGGACGAGAACGGGATCCGCGCCATGAAGACCTACAGCTACAACGTGGCGAAGTATGTGGGCGCTTACGCGGCGGCCATGAACGGGGTGGACGTAATCTGCTTTACGGCGGGCGTAGGGGAAAACGGTTCCCTGGTGCGCAGCATGATCTGCGAGTATCTGGGCTATCTGGGCGTCAGGATCGATCCGGAGCTGAACGGCAGGCGGGGAGAGGATCTCGCGATTACGACGCCGGACAGCAAAACGACGGTGATGGTGATTCCCACGAACGAGGAGCTGGCGATCGCCCGGGAGACGGTAGCGCTGGTATAGACGGATAGAAAAAATAGCTTCCCTTTATGAAAAAAGGCAGGAAATCTTAAGGATTCCTTTACAAATTTGATACAGCGATGTGAGAGAATGGAGAAAACAGGCTGATACGAAGGAGAAAGGATTACGGAAGTGGGAAGCGGGAACGGAAGGATAGCGGAGCGGAAGAAACCGGGCAGGGAAGGCACCGACAGGGGAACGGGACTCCAGAGGCCGCAGGAAGGCATCGAGAGCGCAGAGACGCAGGAAATTCAGAAAGAGAGCGGCAGAGAACGGGCGTGGGGAACTTTAAAGGACAGCGTCAGAGAACAGGCACAGGAGAATCCGGACGGCGTAAGCAGGAGGCAGTCGCCGCCGGGAATCTGGAGACAGCAGGTACAGCGGCAGCTGCAGCAACAGGGAAAGGTTAATAAGTGGCTGGCGTCTGCCGTGGTTCTGCTGGGAATCCTGTTGGCGGTCAGCCTGGTCGGCTGGGGAAGCCTGTACCGAAAGCTGGGGCAGATAGAAAAGCTGGCGGAAGAGACGGCCGGAAAGCTTCAGGAGCAGGAGGAAAGGACAGCCGAGCAGGAAGCCCGTCAGGAGGAGTATTATGCTCCCGCTGAGGAGAGAACCGGAACGACGATACGAACCAAGGAGGAAGAGCCTGATTATCCTGAAATCTGGGGACGGGAGAAGGTTGACCGGCCGGTGCGCCGGACGGAGCGTCAGGTTCGGGAAAGGCTGAAGGAGCTGGCGGAGGAAGGCGGCCTGCTGGAGGAAATCTACGAGAATCGGAAGGACTATCCGGACAAGCTGCTGGAGGCTTTGGCGAACAATCCGGAGATGGCCGGTTTTGTGGCCGGATATCCGGAACGGGAGAAAGCGCCGAAGGCGGTTTTGACGGAAAAGGAAAAGGAGTCGGACTTTCCGCTCTTTCTGCAGTGGGATCCCCGCTGGGGCTATGAGGATTACGGGGACGACGGGATGATCGGTCTTTCGGGCTGCGGGCCAACCTGCGTCTCTATGGCTCTCTATTATCTGACGGGAGACGAAAGTCTTACCCCGGACGTCATCGCTGCATACAGCATGGAAAACGGTTATTATGTGCCGGGCGTCGGCACAGCCTGGGCGCTGATCGAGGAATCGGCGGAGAGGTATGGGGTCGAAGCCAGACAGCGGAGAATCGAGGAGGAGAGCCTTTTGGAGACGCTGGATCAGGGAGGCGTGCTGATCTGCTCCATGAGCAGCGGGGATTTCACCGCGGCGGGTCATTTTATCGTGATCTACGGGTACGACGAGGAAGGATTTCTGGTAAACGATCCCAACTGTGTGGCGCGGAGCAGGATGCATTGGAGTTGGGGGAGACTGCAGGGGCAGATTAAAAATGTCTGGGAATATATCCGCCCCTCTTCACGGCTGTCCTGAGAAATTCGTCCGGCGGCGTTTCAGGTTGGGTGAATTAAGCACAGGGGTAGATTTTCCGTTTCGTTATGGGGCAAAGACAGGGAATAATACTGAAAACAGGGAAAAACAGGGAAAAACGCAAAAATAAGCTTGACAAATCGGGCACTGTTCTATATACTATATCAGTGTGCGAAAATTGTTCTTAGTTATGAGCATAGGAGCCGCAATGTTAGTTAATTTGTCTGATATTCTGACAACCGAGGGCAGACAGAGGGAAGCGGAGCTTCCTCTCGAAATGAACCGTTTCGAGAGCGGACAGGGCAGCTTTGAGATCCTCAGGAGGACGCCGGTGAAGTTTCTCTTTACCAATATCGAGCCGGGTAAGGCAAGAGTGGAGGGAAGCGTCAGTCTGGTTTTCCGAACCGTCTGCGACCGTTGCCTGACGGAGGTGGAGACGGCGCTGGATCTGACCTTCGACCGGGTTGTTTTTTCGCCGGAGATCGGCGCGGAGGATGACGAGGCGGACGACCTTGGGTTTATGGAAGGCTATCAGCTGGACGCAGAGGCTTTTGTGTACAATGAGATCATTGGTAGCTGGCCTGCAAAGATTCTGTGCAAGGAGGACTGCAAGGGACTTTGTCCCGTGTGCGGACAGAATCGGAATGAGAGGGACTGTGGATGCGACACGTTCGTTCCCGACCCGCGAATGGCAGTCATACAGGATATTTTTAACGCGAATAAGGAGGTGTAACGATGTCTATTTGTCCCAAGAATAAATCTTCCAAGAGCAGAAGAGACAAGAGAAGAGCAAACTGGAAGATGAGTGCTCCTACTCTGGTAAAGTGCAGTAAGTGCGGTGCGCTGATGGCACCTCACAGAGTATGCAAGGCCTGCGGTTCTTATAACAAGAAGCAGGTTGTTAGCGTTGACTGATAAACGGTGGACGCGGACAGAAAGGACGTCGATGACGGCGTCTTTTTTTGTTAGTTTATCTTGATTTTTATTTTGGGGTTTAGTATAGTAGAGAAGGACATACGGATAATTAAGAAATTTTTGACGAAAACGAGTGGACGGAGAGGAAAAGCCGATGGCTGACAGAGTGAAGGTGGCGGTTGACGCGATGGGCGGCGATAACGCTCCCGGGGAAAATGTAAAGGGAGCGGTCGAGGCCGTCAACGAGGATAAACGCGTAAAGGTGTTTCTGGTAGGACGGGAACCGGTAATCCGGGAGGAATTGAAGAAGTACGCTTACCCGGAGGAGCAGATTGAGATTGTTCATGCGGAGGAGGTGATCGAAACCGGGGAACCGCCGGTGATGGCGATCCGCAGGAAGAAGGATTCCTCTATCGTAAAGGCGATGTATCTGGTAAAGGACGGAACCTGCGATGCCTTTGTCTCCGCGGGAAGCACAGGGGCTATTCTGGTAGGCGGCCAGGTTATCATAGGCCGGATCAAAGGGGTGGAACGGCCGCCCCTCGCGCCGATTATCCCGACGGCTAACGGCGTCAGCCTGCTGCTGGACTGCGGTGCAAACGTGGACGCAAGGCCATCCCAGCTGCTGCAGTTCGCAAAGATGGGAAGTATTTATATGGAGAGCGTCGTCGGAGTGAAGAATCCCCGGGTCGGCCTCGTCAATATCGGCGTGGAGGAAGAGAAGGGAAACGCTCTGACCAAGGAAACCTATCCTTTGCTGCAGAATTGCCCGGAGATTCATTTTGTGGGGAATGTGGAGGCCCGGGATATTCCGGCGGGCGTGGCGGATGTTCTGGTCTGCGAAGCCTTTGCGGGCAATATCGTCCTGAAGATGATGGAGGGCGTCAGCGGCGTCCTGATTCAGAAGATCAAGTCCGGGATGATGGAGAGTCTGCGCAGTAAGCTTGGAGCCCTTCTGGTAAAGCCCGCGCTGAAGAAAACCCTGAAGGGATTCAGTACCGAGGAATACGGCGGCGCGCCGCTGCTGGGGCTGAACGAGCTGGTGGTTAAAACCCACGGAAGCAGTAAGGCCATTGAAATTCGTCATTCTATCCTTCAATGCATCGCATTTAAGGAACAGAATATAAATGAAAAAATCAAGGAACAGATTGTTCTGGGAAGTTAAGGAGCGAGTGGAGCGGTATGGAATTTGAAAAATTAAAAAAAGTCATTGCGGAAGTGCTGAATGTGGACGCTAACGAGATTACGATGGAGACGACCTTTGTGGATGACCTGGGGGCGGATTCCCTGGATGTCTTCCAGATCGTGATGGGGATCGAGGAGGAGTTCGGAATTGAGATCCCGGCCGAGAAGGCGGAGAAGATTACAACGGTGGAAGAAGCTGTTGAGATGATTAAAGGCGCGCTGTAAAGCGGAGTGAGCCTCGCTCAGGATATGATGCCGACAGCAGAAGGCAAAACAATCCAGAAGAACTATTGTCCGGATGCCAGCCGCAGGCGGCATGACGGGAAGTGTGTAAAGAAATTCTAAGCGGTCAAGATGACGAAGAGCAGTCCGCCAGGCGTACTGCTCTTTCCTTCATGGCAATGGAAATTACGTGAGGCGCAATTTCGACTGTGCTTGACAAAATCCTTGCAAAGCGGGATTTTTGCGTGAAAAGAGGGAAAAATTGAAGAATTATACGTTGCAGGAATTGGAAAACCGGATCGGATACCGTTTCCGGAATATTGCGCTGTTAAAGCAGGCGCTGACCCACAGCTCCTATACCAACGAGCAGAAGATCAACAAGGCGGAGGATTATGAAAGGCTGGAATTTTTAGGAGACGCCATACTGGAGCTGGTCTCAAGCGATTTCCTGTTTCGAACCCATACTGAGATGCCGGAGGGAGAGCTGACGAAGACCCGGGCGTCCCTGGTCTGCGAGACTTCTCTGGCTTTCTGTGCCAGAGACCTGGAGCTGGGGAAATTCATGCTGTTGGGAAGAGGCGAGGAGACCACTGGCGGAAGAGAGAGGAACAGTATCATCGCGGATGGGATGGAGGCGGTTACGGGTGCCATCTACCTGGACGGGGGAATGGAAGCGGCGAGGGACTTTATTTTCCGCTTTATTCTGTCGGATCTGGAGAACAAGCAGCTTTTTTATGACAGCAAGAGCAATCTGCAGGAATTGCTTCAGGGAAAGCTGAAAAAGGAATTTCACTATGAGCTGAAGGAGGAGAGCGGGCCGGAGCATAATAAGATCTTTTGCGTTTCCGTTTACATGGAGGGAGAGCGCCTGGGAGAGGGCGCGGGAAGAACAAAGAAAGCGGCGGAGCAACAGGCGGCGTACCAGGCGTTGCTTTGTCTGAGGGATAGAGGGATATGTATTTAAAAAGTATTGAGGTGCAGGGGTTCAAATCCTTTGCAAACAAGATAACCTTTCAGTTTCACAACGGGATTACGGGCATCGTGGGACCAAACGGGAGCGGAAAGAGCAATGTGGCGGACGCTGTCCGCTGGGTTTTGGGGGAGCAGCGGGTAAAACAGCTCCGCGGCGCCAGTATGCAGGATGTCATTTTCTCGGGGACAGAGAACAGGAAGCCGTTGAGCTACGCTTATGTGGCAATCACGCTGGATAACGCGGATCATCAGCTTGCCATCGAATACGACGAAGTGACGGTGGCCAGACGGATTTACCGTTCCGGAGAAAGTGAATATCTGATCAACGGCAGCGCCTGCCGCCTGAAGGACGTAAACGAGCTGTTTTACGATACCGGGATCGGCAAGGAGGGCTATTCCATTATCGGTCAGGGTCAGATCGATAAGATCCTCAGCGGAAAGCCGGAGGAGAGGCGGGAGCTTTTTGACGAGGCGGCGGGGATTGTAAAGTTCAAGCGCAGAAAGGCGGCGGCGCAGGGGAAGCTGGAGAGTGAAAGGCAGAACCTTGTGCGGGTGAACGATATCCTTTCGGAGTTGGAGAAGCAGCTGCAGCCGCTGGAGCGCCAGTCGGAGGTGGCAAAGGTTTATCTGCGGAAAAAGGAAGAGCTGAAAACTCTCGACGTCAATGTTTTTCTCCTGGAAAACAGACGTCTGCGGGAACAGCTGCAGCAGGCGGAGGAAAAGTATTCCGTTGCGGGAGGAGAGCTGGCGGACGCCAGGGAAAGCTACCAGAATATTAAGGAGGAGTACGAGCGAATCCAGTCGGAGATCGAGAGCCTGGAGGAGGTGATCGAGGAGGCCAGAAGCACGGTGACGGACGCGGGGCTGATGCGGGGAAGGCTGGAGGGCGAGAGGAACGTCCTGAAGGAGCAGATCAATTCCGCCCGGGGAAGCGAGGCGCACCTGACCAACCGGCGGACGGCGCTGGAGGCGGAGATTGCGTCCAGGGAGAGGGATCGGGACGAGATCCTTGCGGAAAAAGGCGAGACGGACAGCCAGGTACGGGAGATCGCTGCTACGGCGGAGGCGGAGAGAGAGAAGCTGGAGGAGATCCAGACCAGGATTGCCGGGCTGAATAACGCCATCGAGGCCGGAAAGAATAAGATTATCGGGGAATTGAACCAGCGTGCCACCATAAAGTCAAAGCTGGGCCGTTTTGATACCATGATGGAGCAGGAGAATATCCGCAGGGCAGAGTTGAATTCCCGGCTGCTGCGGGCCAGATCCGACGAGGCGGCCCGGGAGGAAGGGCTGCGGAAGCTGGAGGAGGAATTCCAGACAATCACGGAGACGATTCGGGAGATGACGGAGCGGGAGGCCGCGGCGGAATCGGCGCTGGGGGATATCCGGGAGACATTGGCCGGAAAGGACACTGTATTGCGGGAGGCGCAAAGCGCTTACCACACGGAGAAGTCGAAGCTGGAAACCCTGGAAAACCTCACCGAGCGGTACGAGGGCTACGGCGGCAGTGTGAAAAAGGTGATGGAGCAGAAGGAGAAGAATCCCGGCGTTATCGGGGTGGTCGCAGACATCATCAAGGTGGAAAGAAAATATGAGACGGCGATCGAGACCGCTCTGGGAGGCAATATCCAGAACGTGGTTACGGACAATGAGGAGACGGCAAAGAAAATGATTCGCTTTCTGAAGGAGAACCGCCTGGGCCGGGCGACCTTCCTGCCCCTGACCAGTATCTGCCATCCCCAGGAGTTTAAGAACCGGGAAGCCTGCTCGGAAAAGGGGGTCATCGGAATGGCCGACGAGCTGGTCAGCGTTCAGGAGAAGTATCGCAATGTAGCGAAGGCCATGCTGGGACGGATCCTGGTAGTGGATCATGTGGATAACGCGGTGAAGATTGCGAGAAAATACGATTACGGGATCCGGATGGTGACCCTGGAGGGAGAGCTTCTGGCACCCGGCGGCGCGATCAGCGGCGGAGCCTTTAAGAATAACAGCAATCTCCTGGGCAGACGCCGGGAGATTGACGAGCTGAAGAAAAACGTGAAAAAGCTTCTGGCTCAGATCGACGGAGCCAACCGTGACATCGACGAGACCAAGTCCAGGCGAAACCGACTGCGTATGGAGCTGGAGACGCTGAAGACGGACATCCAGAGAAAGTCCATTGAACAGAATACGGCCCGGCTGAATATCAGCCAGATGCGGGAGCGTATGGAAGAGGAAGGAGAGACCAGGGAGTCCCTGAAGCAGGAGGAGCAGGAGATCGAGGTTCGGATCCGGGAGATCCAAAACGAGAAGGAGTCGATCCGAAAGGAGCTGGAGGACAGCGTGGATCTGGAGAACCGTACCCAGGAGGAAATCACGCGGTTCCAGAGAGAGCTGGAGGAGGAGAGACAGCAGGAGACGGACGCGGCGGCCTGTGTATCCGAGTGGGAGATGAAGGCGGAGAAGATGCGCCAGAGCCAGGGCTTCCAGCAGGCGAACGCAGACCGTATCGACGAGGAGATCGGACGCTGCGGAGCGGAGCTGGAGGAGATTCTGGAGGCTTTGCGGAAAACCAGAGAAGAAGCGGAGAGGAAACGACAGAATATCGCTGAGATCGAAAAGACCATCGCCGCGTCCTTTGACGCGCAGAATGAGTCGGAAAACAAGCTGCAGGAAAGCATAACCCGCAGGGAAGAGCTGACCGGAAAGCAGAAAAGCTTCTTCCAGAGGCGGGAAGAGGTATCCGAGAGGATGAACGCCCTGGATAAGGAGGTTTACCGCCTCAATGCCCAGAGAGAAAAGCTGGAGGAAAATCTGGAGAGCCAGATCAACTATATGTGGGACGAGTATGAGATCACGCTCAGCGACGCGGCCGCGCTGCGGGACGAGGCGATGAACGACCTGTCCGCCATGAAGCGGGAGATCTCCTCCCTGAAGGATCAGATCCGGAAGCTGGGGGATGTCAACGTCAACGCCATCGAGGATTACAGGAATCTGCTGGATCGGTTTACCTTTATGAAAAATCAGCATGACGACCTGGTGGAGGCGGCGAAGACCCTGGAGGGGATTATCGAAGAGCTGGATACCGCCATGCGGAAGCAGTTTGCCGAGAAATTCACCGAGATCAACCGGGAGTTTGACAAGGTATTCCGGGAGCTGTTCGGCGGCGGGAAGGGGACGCTGGAGCTTTTGGAGGACGAGGATATCCTGGAGGCCGGGATCCGTATCATTGCCCAGCCGCCCGGAAAGAAGCTGCAGAACATGATGCAGCTCTCCGGAGGCGAGAAAGCCCTGACAGCTATCTCCCTGCTGTTTGCCATCCAGAACCTGAAGCCTTCGCCCTTCTGTCTTCTGGACGAGATCGAGGCGGCTCTGGACGATTCCAACGTAGGGCGCTTCGCCAGATACCTGCATAAGCTGACGAAAAATACACAGTTTATCGTAATCACCCACAGAAGAGGAACCATGGAGCAGGTTGACCGGCTGTACGGCATTACCATGCAGGAAAAGGGCGTTTCGACCCTGGTAAGCGTAAATTTGATCGATAAGGAGCTGACGGATTGAAGGAGGCGGGCATGAGCGAAGAGAAAAAGGGATTTTTCGCCAGACTGAAGGAAGGGCTGACCAAGACAAGGAACAATATTGTCCGGGGAATCGATTCCGTTTTCAACGGCTTCTCCTCGATCGACGGGGATTTTTACGAGGAGCTGGAAGAGATCCTGATTATGGGCGATATCGGCGTCCGCGCCACCAACGATATTATCGAGCGGTTGAAAAAGCAGGTAAAGGAAAACAATATTAAGGAGCCGGCGGAATGTAAGCAGCTCCTGATCGACGGAATCCGGGAGCAGATGCGGGTCGAGGAGACCGCCTACGATTTTGAGCAGAAACAGTCGGTCGTCATGGTCATCGGCGTAAACGGCGTGGGGAAGACGACCTCGGTAGGGAAGCTTGCCGGAAAGCTGAAGGACGAGGGCCGGAAGGTTTTGATCGCGGCGGCGGATACCTTCCGCGCGGCGGCGGGAGAGCAGCTGGCGGAGTGGGCCAGGCGTGCGGATGTCCCCATGATAGGCGGCAGCGAGGGCGCGGATCCGGCCAGCGTTGTCTTTGACGCGGTGAGCGCGGCAAAGGCCAGGGGTGTGGACGTCCTTCTGATCGATACGGCGGGGCGGCTGCATAACAAGAAAAATCTCATGGAGGAGCTTCGCAAGATGAACCGCATCATCGACCGGGAGTTTCCGGACGCTCACCGGGAAAACCTGATTGTGCTGGACGGCACGACGGGCCAGAACGCCATGGTGCAGGCCCGGGAATTCGGGGAGGTGGCGGAGCTGACCGGCATCATCCTGACGAAGATGGACGGGACAGCCAAGGGTGGAATCGCAGTGGCGATCCAGTCGGAGCTGAAGGTTCCGGTAAAATATATCGGCGTGGGCGAAACCATCGAGGATCTGCAGAAATTTAATTCCGATGAATTTGTGAACGCGCTGTTTAGTGTGTAAGTGTGCTCTTGCACCAATTGTTCTTGACAATAGAATTTGGATAATAGAAATTACGAAGTGATTTCTATTATAGAATTTGGATAATAGAAATTACAAGGTAATTTCTATTATATGCGCCGCCGCGGGGCGGCATAACGGGAAGGATAGAAAGAAATCGAGGGAAAATGCGTGCTGAAACACGCAAGGGAGTAACGATGGAAGAAAACAGGATGACGCTGGAACGATTTGAGGAAGCTTCAGAGATCGTAAAAAAGGTAACCCAGGAGACTAAGCTGGTGTACAGCGATTTCCTCAGTGAACAGACGGGCAACAAGGTATATCTGAAGCCGGAAAACATGCAGTTCACCGGAGCGTATAAGGTGAGAGGCGCATACTATAAAATGAGCACGCTTTCCGAGGAGGAAAGGGCGAAGGGCCTGATTACCGCGTCCGCGGGAAACCATGCCCAGGGAGTAGCCTATGCGGCAAAATGCTACGGGGCAAAGGCGACGATTGTCATGCCCACCACGACGCCGCTGATGAAGGTAAACCGTACCAGAGCCTACGGCGCGGAGATCGTTCTGCACGGGGATGTGTACGACGAGGCCTGCGCAAGGGCCTATGAGCTGGCGGAGGAGTACGGCTATACCTTTATTCATCCCTTTGACGATCTGGACGTAGCGACGGGACAGGGAACCATCGCCATGGAGATCATCAAGGAGCTGCCTCTGACGGACTATATCCTGGTGCCCATCGGGGGCGGCGGGCTGGCGACGGGCGTTTCGGTTCTGGCAAAGCTGCTGCGACCCCAGATTCAGGTGATTGGCGTGGAGCCCGCCGGAGCGAATTGTATGCAGGCTTCCCTGGCGGCGGGCAAGGTGACCACGCTCCCCTCCGTCAATACCATTGCCGACGGTACGGCTGTAAAGACGCCGGGAGAAAAGCTCTTCTCCTATATCCGGCGGAACCTGGACGATATCATCACAGTGGACGACAGGGAGCTGGTAGTGGCGTTCCTGGATATGGTGGAAAACCATAAGATGGTGGTGGAAAATTCCGGGCTGCTGACAGTCGCGGCGCTGAAGCATCTGAACGCAAAGGGCAAGAAGGTTGTGGCTATTTTAAGCGGCGGGAATATGGATGTGATCACTATGTCCTCGGTCGTGCAGCAGGGTCTGATCCTGCGGGATCGGATCTTTACGGTATCTGTGCTGCTTCCGGATAAACCGGGAGAGCTTACGCGGGTATCCGGGATCATCGCCGACTTAAGCGGAAACGTCATCAAGCTGGAGCATAACCAGTTCGTCTCCATCAACCGGAACGCTGCGGTGGAGCTGCGGATTACCATGGAGGCCTTCGGGACGGAGCATAAGAACCGGATTATGGAAGCGCTGGAGAAAGGGGGCTATTCTCCCAGGCTGGTGGCTACGGTGATCTGATTTTGATCGGTTTTTCGGAGAATACTGGTTGGGAAAATGTCCTTTTGATAACGGCTTTCAGGAAGATGTGTTTTCAAAAGGCATTTTCAGGAGAAAATAAATTTATTTTGAAAATTATAAGAAGGCAGGGCTTCTCAGACCCTGAAAGGCGTATTGTGAAAAAACATGGGAAGGATAATGACAAAGGAACAGCGAAATGAAATCCGGTACGAAGAGAAGAAGACGGCCAAACGCCGTATGATGGATTATCTTGTGATTACGGTGGGATCCGTCCTGTATGCGGCGGCGGTCAGTTTTTTTCTGGATCCCAATTCGCTGGCACCGGGGGGTGTGACCGGTATCGCGATCATCCTGAATCATATCACGGGATTGGATACGGGCACCTGGCTACTGGCCATCAATCTTCCGATTCTGGCGCTGGGAACCTGGAAATTCGGCTGGCGCTTTATCCTGTCTACCTTGTACAGCACGGCATTGACCTCCCTGGTGGTGAACCTGCTGGCTCCCCTGGGAGCTGTGACGACTGATCCTGTTCTGGCGGCTCTGGCAGGAGGCTCGCTGATGGCGCTGGGGCTGGGATTTGTCCTGAAATCGGGGGCCACGACCGGCGGAACGGACATCATTATCAAGCTGCTGCGGCTGAGGTATCCTCACCTGCGGACGGGCAGCCTGTTCCTGATTACCGACGCCGTGATCGTAACGGCGTCCGCTTTTGTATTTAAGAATATTGATGTGGCGCTGTATGCGGGCGTGGTGGTCTTTATCAATTCCGTACTGCTGGATATGGTGCTGTACGGCCGGGACGGCGCAAAGCTGCTCTTTATTGTCAGCGACCATTATGAAGCCATTACCAGACGGATTCTGGAGGAGATGGATATCGGCGTGACCTATATCTCGGGAAGCGGCGCTTACAGCGGGAAGGCGAAAAACGTAATCATGTGCGTCATGAAAAAGCACCTGTCTCCCAAGGCGGAGGAGATCGTCCGGGAGGAGGATCCGAGGGCGTTCCTGATTGTCACCAGCGCGTCGGAGATCTTCGGGGAGGGGTATAAGAGTATCTTCAGCGAGAGACTGTGAGGCATTTCTCCACTTGTTGGGAAGAAGAACTTTTTTGTAAAACTATCTTGTCATATAGTGAACAATGTGATACATTGATGATATGGGAAAACCATAGAACCAAGGCGGCTTTACCTCTCCTGTTTTTGGAGGGTTTAAGTAGCCCTCCGGACGAAAGAAAGGAGGGTGATGCAATGATTACATATTCAGAGCTTATACAGACTGGTATTTTCATTGTCGCCCTGATAAGCTTGTGTTATAAGATATTCAGGGATAAAAAGAAATAGCCGCCACTACCGCAAATAGTGACGGCTGACCCTCTTCGGAGGGTTGTGCTAACGCTGTGAAGGGTAGAGCCGCTTCTATGGCTTTCCCTCTTTCTGTCTATAATATAACATATCCGGCGGCAGAGCGCAAGAAGTTTTATGTTTCTTTTTGGGGCAGATTTCCCTGTAAAGAAAAAATACTTGACACCCGTGGATTAAGAAATAGCGTAAATACGCCGGTTTGAGATGTTTGCCGGGGTTATTTGTTGCAATTATGTTGCAAATTGAATAGTTAGGCATGAGAAAAGACTATCAGTGGTTTACTGGTAGTCTTTTAAACTGTTATAATTTTGCCGTTATTTGGTCAAAGTTATCTAAGATTTGTTCAGGAGTAAGTTTACAAATTGGTTCATCAGGGCTTATTTTTTTGATATCGCCTTGGCGTATTGAAATATGTTTTAAAAGCAGTTGTCTTGCTTTGGCAACATCTTTTAATTCAATATATTGTTCAACTTCATTTTTCATTTTTACTAGCATGGAATAAACCTTTACATCGATGGCTTCTTGCTTATGTGCATTATAAATGTCATCAAGAATTTTTCCGAAAGCATCGGTTGCCCTATATTTCATTACTTCCCTTTGGGCATCGTCAACAAGAGGCAGGTCTTTACTATCATCAAGAATATTTGTAATGGTGACCTCTTTATTATGTGAATGAGTATAATCCCAAACTAACAGAATTGACCTTACAAAATCTCGGTGATTTAGTAATTCATTCATTATTTCTGCTGCTATGCCATTTAATCCAGACAATACTTTTGCAGATGTTTCATTCAATTCTGTTATATCGCAGATGGACTGATCGGCAGCGTGCTGGCATTTTTGTGCGCCTAATAGGTATGCGACATCAACATTTAAAACCTTTGCAATTTCGCTCACTGTTTCGCAACTGGGCATACCTCCATTGGCTTTAGTCCACCCGTTGACTGTGTTAATGCTATAGCCAAGGTCGTTTGCCAAATCTTGAGCAGTGTATTTTTTTGTACGCATTCTTTTTCCGTTATCTGTATGATATTTGTCTTTGTTTCTCATAGCAATCTTTAAGTTGGTGGAAAAAATACTATTTATCATGATTTCTCCTTGCTAAAATAATAAAAATTATGTTATTCACACTATTTTACAATACCATATAATAAAAGTGAAAGCAAGACAAAAATAGACGCTTAGCGAAAAGGAGGTGCATGCTATGCACAAAATGAAATCTTACGGAGACCCAATAAAATACGCCACTGTAAGTGAAGCTATGGAACGGTATCGAATGTGTCGCAATACCCTGATGAAACTCGCCGAGGAATGCGGTGCGGTTCGGCGGTTTGGAGGCGCAGTAAAAATTGATATTCCAACAATGGATAAGGGAATGGACTTGTTAGGGTCGTGACGCATTGTGAGAGAAGATTTTAAAATGGTTAGTCAACAGTTGCCGGGAATCTGTCAGGTGGCGCGCGATTTTTATTCAATGCCAAAGAGAAAAGGATCTATCTTTTTTGTGAAATCTCCAAGGACAAACGATAAGACAGCGAGTCTTGCGCTTTATCCGAGCAGTAACCGATTTTGTGATTTTGCCAACGGCAACCAAAATGGTGACGTTATCGCTTTTGTAAGTTATGTAAAAGGCATCAACCAGTGGCAGGCACTGAAGGAACTGCAAGCCTTTTATGGATTGACAAACGCAAGGGAACAGGACAAGCAGGAGGCGCAAAGGCGCATTAGACAACAGCAGGAGAACGAGCGCAAGAAAAGGGAACGCCAGCAAGCATTTTATCAGGCGCTACGGGGCGAAATAGACCGCTTGAAACAATGGGCTGATATTTATAGGGCAGCCATTGAAAAGGGCTTATATGAGCCGTTTGACCAAATGTGGACGTATTGCGCAAACGAATTGCAAAAGATAGATTATCGGCTTGATATTCTATGTGCGGCGGATCTTAAGACATATCCACGGCTAAAACCCTATGCTGATAATTTATCAGGTGACCGCTATCAATGGCTTTTGGATGTTTTAGGAGTGCTGCAGGAACAAGGGACATTTATGCCGACAAGCGGAGAAATGGAGGAGATCACAGCACAACGGAACTTTGAATTAACAAAACGGCCCGGGATAGAGAGGAGGTGTAGCATTGAATGGTAAAAGAAGATTTTTTGAAATTATTGGCCTACAACGTTGATTATGACAGAGACGGCAAAGAGAAAAGTAGAAAAATTCTTCAAACAGTACGGAATTTTGAGACTATACTAGAAAACGATGAAAGATTTGCAGGAAAGATAAAGTTTGATGAATTTTCACAACAAACATACCTTGCCGGAAATACTATGTGGGAACTGAACGGTAGTAGGGCGTGGAGTAGTTATGACGATTCTGCATTATTTTCAAGCTTACAATCTGATTATGGGATGAAAAGCAGGAACGACTATTTTGACGCAGTAAAAAATGTCAGCATGAGAAATAAATTCCACCCAGTCCGCGAAACGCTGGATGCTTTCAAGTGGGACGGCGTGGAACGCATAAGAAGACTTTTGCCTGATTATTTGGGCGTGGAAGATACAGAGTACTCTTATCAAGTCATGCGGTTAATTATGCTTGGGGCGATTGAGCGAGTATACATGCCCGGTTGTAAGTTTGATTACACGCTAACGCTTGTGGGGCCGCAAGGTTTGGGTAAAAGTACTTTTTTGCGGAAGCTGGCTTTGAGGGACGAATGGTTTAACGATAGCCTTGATTCTCTTGATACTGACAGGGCGGCGCAGTCTATCATGGGTTCATGGATAATTGAACTTGCGGAGCTGAAATCACTTGCTAGAACGGCGGGCGGCGCGGATTCTGTTAAGCGCTTTTTGACAGCAACACAGGACAAGCTAAGGCTTCCTTACGAACGCAGGACAGACGTGTTTCTAAGGCAATGTGTGTTTTGCGGGACAACTAATAAGAGTGATTTTTTACAAGATGAAACAGGGAATAGGAGATTTTTAGTTGTACAGACAGGGATAAATAAACCCCAAAAAAGTCTTTTCACCCCAGAAGCCGTAGAGGATATAAAAGCGGCATGGGCAGAGGCAGTCCATATCTGGAAAACAGAAAAGCCTGTGTTAGTACTGCCGGATTCATGCCGGGAAGAGGCGCGACGATTACAAGAGGACAGCACAGCGGATGATGGGAAAGTTGGGATTATCACAGATTATCTTGCGGACAAACAGCGGACTTGTGCTATAGAGATATGGCAAAAAGCGCTAGGAGAACAAGGCAGACCGCAAAAATGGCAGGCGGGAGAGATTAATAATATCATCCTCTCTTTACCGGGATGGGAAAGGATAAAGAGCGCCGCCCGCTTTGGTGAGTTTGGGACGCAGAAGGGATTTCAAAAAATGTCAACTAATTCATCACAAAATTGTCAACCAGAACCAATTATACAGGATGGTTTTATAAGCTTGGACGCCGAAAGTCAGATGGAGCTACCGTTTGATTAATTAAAAAGCGGTAAAGTTGATAGACTTGGTTGGCGTGTGGTTGACGCATGGTTGACACCACAAACTATGATATTTTCTATATATTCTTATTATGTCTACTATGTCAACTATAAAAGTAAGAGAAATATATAAGAAGTAAATAAGGGGATAAATAAGTATAAAGAAAGAATGTTTACAAAAGCGGTAGACTTGGTTGATGTGGTTGTACTCGGGAAGTTGTTATATTGAGCCAGATAAGCAAGCCTCTTTATCTGGCAATCGTGGAAAGGAGGAGCGATAGCATGGATTCGGTAGAATTTTATGATAAATTTCGGGAGAGGATAGCGAAGATCAGAACGGTAGAGGAAAGAAATAATGTTCTGTCTGATATGCAAGAGTATTTTACAAGCCAAGTGAGGAGGAAACCAGAGAGCAGAGACGCCCTATCGGAAATTTATCAGTTGTTGAAGCGAAAGTGTTGGGAGGTTGTAGTGTGACGGAGCAGGAACTAAAACGCGATTACGAGATGTTTACAAAAGCATGGAAATTCTTTAAGAAATATTCAGACGTACAGGACACAGACAGTTACTGGCAGAATGTCGTTGCTGAATCTGACGCAATCGCAAAGGAATATGGAAATTGTAGATTGTGCCGGGATTTACTTCTTGCGGCTTTGTCTAAATTGGAAAGGAAAAAGGGGGAATCACAGGCGAATAATTAAGCTACATGTGTTGACATTTAAAGAAAAAAAGAAATGGAGGTTAGATTATGGCGAACAGAAACAGCAATTTCCCCAGCAATCAGTTAAATAATTTACCGCCGGAAGTATGCAAGGCTACCGTGGATAATTTAAAGGAATTATCGAGCATGGGGAAACCGAAAACAGAAGCGGAGCTCAAAGAGCGGATAAATCAATACTTTGATTTTTGCGCCGCGAAGGGATTTCGGCCGGGTATTGAAACGCTCTGCCTTGCCTTGGGAGGTATATCACGTCAGAGTTTATGGGTATGGTGCAATGGAGGGGCGGGAAAAAGCCAGGAATGGGCTGATATATGCAATACTGCTAAACAATTTATTCTTGGATTTTTGGAGCAGCTAAGCATGACGGGAAAGATAAATCCTGCAAATTCCATATTCTACTTAAAAAACTGGGCGGGGTATTCGGACGCTGTAACAGTAGAGCCCGTAAGCACAGTACAAAAAGTATTGACGGGCGATCAACTCCCCCGCTTGGCCGCGCCAGATGAAGAAAATGTACTGTCTGCATCCGATTTACCAAGATTGGAGGGAGAAGATTGATAGTATTACAACAGTAATTGCAACAATGTAGTTGATACAGGGGAAGAAATACCGTATTTAAAGGATTTGCTGGCTAATATGCGTCAAGTTGAATCTCTTGACAGCATGGGATTAATGGTTGATTCTGAACCGCGACAAGTAAATAGGCGTGGCGGGGGGGTTAAGGAACGAGCGCGCGCCGCCCTACTAAGCCGCCGGGAAATTGCCCGTATTCAAAAAAACCTTTTTAAATTTCAAAAAAAGAAAAAGCCCCATACTGATGGGCAGAAAGTGAGGAATATCAACATGAAAAGAGACGATTTAGTTATTTTCTCAACTGCAAGGGTGGTATATGACAGTTACAAAGCAAAGTTTGACGCCGCCAAGGCAAAAAAGGAACAGCGCTTCAAAGACCTAAACGCTAATTTCCGCCCGGGTTCTCCCATGTTCATTATCGAGCGTGACAAAATAACGCCGGAATTTCAAGAAGAGGTTGAGACAGCAAGGGAAGAAGCACGCAGACATTTCATGGACGAGCTGGAAAACGCAAGGATAAAGGAGCGGGCGTATGCGGCAGTTGTCAGCGGCAGCGTGAAAGACATGTTGAACACTTTGAAATGTCTGGAGGATTTGCCGATTTCCGTTGACGAGTACAACGTCTTAGCAAGCGTACACGGTGATAAATTCTATTTTGTTGACAGATTCCTTGAAAAATTGGCCCGAAAAAATGGCATCCAAAATTCCAGCGTTCAGCCGCCATTAACTACAAAATTAGAGATATTAGACAAGCTGGAGGCAGAAGTCACCGAGTATCTAAATAAATACGATGGAGAAAATAAAAATTTTCTTATTACATCTTCAGACAATCATATTTTCAGGCTTGAGGATTCGTATACTAACGGTTATAAAAATATCAATATGGATAATGCGGAAAAGGCTAAACGCATGATTTCACAAGCACTAAACAAGGGCGACAGCATGGAAAGGTCCCTTACCTTGGCAAACATGATTCGAACGAGTGCGCCGGAACTGCAAACAGATATTCTGACAGAATTGACCGAACGTGACCATACGGCATTATCAGACCCGACAATGAATCTTACAGGGGTGACTGCGATCATAGAGAATTTCAAAAAATCGGAATATGACGGAATAAAAAAAGCAAAGGAGACTGTGCAAAAAATAAAGAGTGAGAAGATGAAACATGTACAGGAAACCATTGTCTATCGGAATTTGGAGGACAGGCATTTCCTGAGAGAGGTTCAACAATCGAATGATGACAGTCTTAAAAGGCTTGTAAAAGAGGCGCAGGAAATAAAGGAATATGCGGACGAGAAGGAGCGCCGGGAAGCGGCGACACAGAATAGGAGCTAATGACATGGAGGAAATAAAACAAGCTATTATCACAGAAGGCGGGAAAATCCGCTGCCCATACTGCCATAAAATCAACGGAGAATTGACAGGACAAGAAACAATCTGCAACTTTAAAATCCGTTGTCGCGGCAGTAGTAGCCGGTTGGAACATTTTTTCTTGCTGAATGCAGAGCCGGAAAAGGAGGGAAAAGAGGAATGATTACAGCATTATTGACATTGTTGTGCGTGGCGAATGTCCTTTTGCTTGGCGCGTTGATATATTCGGGCAGAGGACAACAGAACATAGAAACAAAGATAGGCTTTTCTTATATGGCGGCGGTCTTAATCTTTGACATGGTTTTTGCAATAGGAGGCGTTGTATTATGGTAAATCTCTTTAAGAAAAAAAGGATAGCAGAGGAAGTATTTGCAGGCGGTAGGATTATCGTGACAGATTTTAGCAAATTGAAAAAGGGAAACTACCCACAGTACACCGATATGCTTTTTCTGAATTATGACGGGAAAATCTACCTTGATTCAGAAGAAGAAGCAAAGTAAACGGTAGATAGTCCGTACCTCGACTGATGCAACGATATATGAGACAATAG
>JAMPIG010000032.1 GCA_023662875.1 Roseburia sp.
GCCATGGGTGCGAGGCAGTTCGTGGTGCAGGAAGCTGCGGAGATAACGGTATCCTCGGGCTTCAGGGTGTCATGGTTTACGTTGTATACGATGGTCGGAAGGTCATTTCCCGCAGGAGCGGAAATAACAACCTTGCGCGCGCCCGCTGTGATGTGTGCGCTTGCCTTCTCCTTGGAGGTATAGAAACCGGTACACTCCAGAACTACGTCCACCTTCAGCTCTCCCCAGGGAAGCTTGGAAGCGTCCGCTTCCTTGTAGATGGTGATGGTCTTTCCGTTTACAGTGATGCTGTCCTCGCCTGCGGTTACGGTCTCGGCATATTTATACTTGCCCTGTGAAGAGTCGTACTTCAACAGATGAGCCAGCATCTTGGGGCTGGTCAGATCGTTGATCGCTACCACTTCGTATCCTTCCGCATCAAACATCTGTCTGAACGCCAGACGGCCAATACGTCCGAAACCGTTAATTGCTACTCTTACTGCCATTTTACATTCCTCCTGAAATATAATTTTATATCATTTTGACTTTTGAAACCGCCCCCGTCCGGAGCCTGTCCCCTTGTCAAAATTTTATCAGCAATGATATTTTACCTAATTTCACACGATAATTCAAGATGTAAATGAAAAATAATTGCCAATTCTTTGGGAAAACTAGATAAACTTTTGTTTCCGCGCGATCTGGACGAAATCGCCGTTGTGCCTGGTTCTCATAAACAGCTCCAATATCCTGTCCGTAGCCTCGTCGGGCTTCAGGCCGTTCAGCGCCTTGCGCATGATATTGATCGCCTCCAGCTCCTCCTGGCTGAGGAGAAGATCCTCCCGCCTGGTTCCGGATTTTGCCAGATCGATGGCCGGGAAAATCCGCTTCTCGGAAAGCTTGCGGTCCAGCACCATCTCCATGTTGCCGGTGCCCTTGAACTCCTCGTACACCACATCGTCCATCTTGCTTCCGGTCTCCACCAGGGCCGTCGCCAGGATCGTCAGGCTCCCGCCCTCACGCATATTCCGCGCCGCGCCGAAGAAGCGCTTGGGCATATGCAGCGCCGCCGGGTCAAGGCCGCCGGACAACGTCCGCCCGCTGGGGGGAACTACAAGATTATAGGCCCGGGTCAGCCTTGTGATGCTGTCGAGAAGGATGACCACGTCCATCTTATGCTCCACCAGTCTCTTGGCACGCTCGATCGCCATCTCGGCCACCCTTTTATGATGCTCCGGCAGCTCGTCGAAGGTAGAGTGGATGACCTCCACATTGTCCCCGTGGATGGCTTCCTTGATATCCGTAACCTCCTCAGGCCGCTCGTCGATCAGCAGGATCAGCATGTGCATCCTGGGGTTCCCCCGCAGGATTGACTTTGCCACCTCCTTCAGCAGCGTGGTTTTGCCGGCCTTTGGCGGCGACACGATCATGCCTCTCTGCCCCTTGCCGACGGGGCTCACCAGATCCATCACTCTCATGGCCACGCTGCATCCCGGCGTTTCCAGGCGGATTCTCTCGTTCGGGAAGATCGGCGTCAAATCCTCAAAGGCTGTCCTCTTCCCGGCCTCCTCCAGACTGTATCCGTTGATTGTACGGATAAACAGGAGGGCGCTGAATTTTTCCTGCTGGGTCTTCACGCGCTTGTTTCCGCGCAGAATATCTCCTGTCTTTAACCCGAACCGCCGGATCTGGCTGGGCGCTACATAGACGTCGTTCTCGCCGGGCATATAATTCTCGCAGCGGATAAAACCGAAGCCGTCCGGCATTACCTCCAGAATTCCGCAGACCTCCTCGCCGCTGTCCAGCTCCTTGGGATAGGTCTTTTCATCATAGATATCGCCGCTGCGGGCAGGGCGCTGCTGCGTCCCCTCCGCGGCAGCCGGGGCTGTCCTCTCCGGCCGCGCTGCGGATGCGTCCCCGGCCTGCGGCGTAACCCCTTCGCCGGTCTCTGTCCTCTGGGGAGCGCTGTCCGGCCTCCTCGAGCTCTCCGGTCTCTGGGCTCCGCTTTCCGCTCGTGCGGCATTCTCCGGCCTCTGCCCGCCGTTGTCCTGCCTCGGCGTGCCTTCCGCCCTTTCCGGCCGACGGGAAGGATTGTCCGCCCTTTCCGACCGCTGGGCTCCGTAGCTCTGTCGAGCTCCTCCCGGGCCGCCCGCCGTCTGTCTCCGACGCGGCGACTGTCTGTCTCTGCCCTCCGGGCCGGGCTGGCCTGTCTGTCTGCCTCGCAGCTCTGCTCCGGGCTGGGCTTCCTGTCTCTCTCCGCCCTCCGGGCCGGGCTGGCCTGTCTGTCTGCCTCGCAGCTCTGCTCCGGGCTGGGCCGCCTGCCTCTCTACGCCCTCCGAGCCTGGCTGGGCCGCCTGACCTTCTCTGTCCTCCGCTTCGGTTCGGCCTGCACGCCTGTTCCTGCCGCCTGCCCCGGCCTGCGGTGCCTGCTTGTCCCCGCGCGCCGCCTGCTGCTTTGCGGCGTTCTCTTCCTCCAGCTTCTTCAGCCTCTCATCCTCCGCCAGCATCGCCTCCACCAGCTCCGCCTTTTTCATGGACGAGGTTCCCTTCAGCCCGCGCACCTTAGCCAGCTCCTTCAGCTGTACAAGCGCAAGCGATTCATATTTTTCTCTCATAAATCCCTCCTGATTCTGATCTTTTTTCTCTTTTCGTTCTCTGCCCTGAACCCATGCCCAGGCACAGGTCATTCTGTTCTCTTATGTACCGTTCCGGAATTCCTTCCGCCGTCTGTCCGACACCGTTGCCGCCCGGTCTGCCGTTTCCTTCGGGGAGCCGCGCGGCCGCGGTTCCTGCCGGGCCCGACCCCCGGCGGACCGCCCAAACAGCTTTCAGCCTTACGGCAATATCGCCGGGATCCTTCGGATCGCAGCTCATCGCTCGCAGGAAAATACGGGGAACACAACGAGATACATCATGGATATGATTCCTTGACAGACTTTGTAAGTGACGGATCGGATTCCTTACTTTACCATAATTATAATACACATTTCGTGAAATAGAAAGTCCAATTTTCATGTTTCGTGGAAAACTTCCGTTTCGATCTGCCCCCTTGCGCGGAAAAGCAAATTATTATATGATAATTGGGAGACTTTCAAAAATAATCGCCAAAGAGAGGTACGCCATGACAACCAACGAAAAATCGCTGCTGATGCATGAAAAATGGAACGGAAAACTGGAAACCGCCGCGAAGGCACCCGTGAAATCCCGGGAAGACTTAGCCATCGCTTATACCCCGGGCGTAGCAGAGCCCTGCAAGGTCATCGCCGCCGACCGGGAGGCCGCCTATAAATACACCATGAAGGCCAACACCGTGGCTGTGGTCTCCGACGGAAGCGCCGTCCTGGGGCTGGGCAATATCGGCCCTCACGCAGCCCTGCCGGTTATGGAGGGTAAGGCCGTCCTGTTTAAGGAGTTCGGCGGCGTAAACGCCGTCCCCATCTGTCTGGATACTCAGGATACGGAGGAGATCATCAAGGCTGTCACCTGGCTCGCCCCGGCCTTCGGCGGCATCAACCTGGAGGACATCAGCGCTCCCCGATGCTTCGAGATCGAGGAACGCCTGAACGAGCTCCTGGATATTCCCGTATTCCACGACGACCAGCACGGCACGGCCATCGTCGTCCTGGCCGGCATCATCAACGCCCTGAAGGTTGTGGGCAAGCGCAAGGAGGACTGCCGCGTCATCGTCAACGGCGCGGGGAGCGCCGGTATTGCGATCACGAAGCTCCTGCTGACCTACGGCTTCTCCAACATCATCCTCTGCGACAAGGCGGGCATCGTCTCCAAATCCGCCCCCGGCCTGAACTGGATGCAGCAGAAAATGACGGAAGTAACCAACCCCGGCAACGAGACCGGCTCTCTGGCCGACGCCCTGAAGGGCGCGGACATTTTCGTCGGCGTCTCCGCTCCCAATATTGTAACGCCGGAAATGGTGGCCTCCATGAACCCTGACGCCATCCTCTTCGCCATGGCGAATCCGGTTCCCGAGATCATGCCGGATTCGGCGAAGGCTGCCGGGGCCCGCGTCGTAGGAACAGGCCGCAGCGACTTTCCCAATCAGGTCAACAACGTAGTGGCCTTCCCCGGCATTTTCAAGGGTGCCCTGGAGGGCCGCGCAACCCGGATTACGGAAGAGATGAAGCTGGCCGCGGCGGAAGCCATCGCCGGTCTGGTTCCCGAGGAGGAGCTTGGCGAGGAGCATATCCTGCCGGAAGCCTTTGACCCCAGAGTAGCCCGTCTGGTAGCCGAAGCCGTAAAGTCCCATATCCGTTGAACGGCGTGAGCCGGCAGCCGGGCAGGTATGTCCGTCTGCTTCCCCGCTCACGGGAGTATATACCCACCAATGTAATTGACTGCGTTCACGAGTATAAAGCGGGAAGAAGGAGAACCGATATGACACAAGAGCAACTGACCCTTTATAAACTGATCGTGCTGTATATGCTGAACCGGGTGACCTTTCCCATGACCACCGCCCAGGTCAGCGACTTTATGGTGGAAAAGGATTATACCGGCTACCTCACCCTGCAGCAGGTAATCAACGACCTGATCGACGCGAAGCTGATCTCCTCGGAAACCATCCGCAACCGCACCCACCTTTCCATCACGGAGGAGGGCCGGGAAACCCTGCGGTTTTTCCAAAACCGGATTCACCCGGAAATCAGGCAGGATATCAATACTTATTTCCGGGAAAACGAATATACCCTGCGCAATGAGGTCTCCGTGCTGGGAGATTACTATAAGTCCAGCTCCGGCGAATACGAAGCGCATCTGCTGGCCAGGGATCGCGGGATCCGTCTGGTGGATATTACGCTCTCCGTCCCCGACGAGGCAACCGCCGCCGCGATCTGCGATAACTGGCAGAAAAAGAATCAGCCGATCTACCAATATCTCATTCAGGAGCTTTTTTAGCGGCCTCGGCCCGGATCCTCTTCATGTGCTCCCGGATCCTGACCTCATACCCGTTTCCCGAGGGACGGTAAAATTCCCGCCCGGTCAATTCATAAGGCAGGTATTGCTGCTCCACGTAATGGTTCGGATAGTCGTGGGCATATTTATACCCTGTGCCGTGTCCCAGCTTCGCAGCGCCCTTGTAATGGGCGTCCTGCAGATGTGTGGGGATCGGCAGATTTCCTGTTTTTTCCACCTCCTGCGCCGCCTCGAAGACGGCGCTGCTGGCGGAGTTGCTTTTCGGCGCGCAGGCTACATAGGCCGCCGCCTGAGCCAGGATGATTTGCGCCTCCGGCATCCCGACCCGCTCCGCCGCCAGCGAAGCGCTTACCGCTACCGTCAGCGCCTGGGGATCCGCGTTCCCCACGTCCTCCGCCGCGCAGATCATAATCCGCCGGGCGATAAAGGTCACCTGCTCCCCCGCGTAAAGCATTCTGGCGAGATAATATACCGCCGCGTCCGGATCCGATCCACGCATACTCTTAATAAAAGCGGAGATCGTGTCGTAATGATTATCCCCCGACTTATCGTAGCGAATCCTCCTTTTTTGGATACATTCCTGGGCCACCTCCGCCGTGATATGAATCTTTCCGTCCTCCCCGCGGTCTGTCGTCATAATCCCCAGCTCCACCGCGTTCAGCGCATATCTCGCGTCTCCCCCGGACATCTCCGCCAGAAAGTCCAGCGTCCCCTCGTCGATCACTGCGTCATAGGCTCCCATCCCGCGCTCGCTGTCGTAAACAGCCGTTCGAAGCAGCTCCTTTATCGCCCCCGGGGACAGGGGCTTCAGCTCAAAGACCGCCGAGCGGGAAAGCAGCGCCCCGTTCACCTCAAAATAAGGATTCTCCGTAGTGGCTCCAATCAGGATAATCGTCCCGTCCTCTACAAAAGGCAGGAGATAATCCTGCTGCCCCTTGTTAAACCGATGGATCTCGTCGATAAACAGGATCGTCCGCTTTCCGTACATCCCCTGCAGACTCTTCGCCTGCTCTACCACCTCCTCCATATCCTTTTTCCCGGCCACCGTCGCGTTGATCTGCTTAAATTCCGCGCTTGTCGTATTGGCAATCACTCTGGCAAGAGTAGTCTTCCCCGTCCCGGGCGGGCCGTAGAAAATAACCGAGCTGATCTTGTCCGCCTTGATCGCCCGGTAGAGCAGTCTGTCCCTGCCGACAATATGCTCCTGTCCGACTACCTCCTCCAGCGTCCTGGGCCGCATCCGGGCCGCCAGCGGGGCTTCCTTCTCTTTCCTTGCGTCACGCATGTATTCAAAAATATCCATCTCTTCCTTCCGCCTCACTGCCTTCCACCATGGGAATTCTTCTCCGTCCGCAGCGTCACCTGGTTCTCATGTACCGTCAAAGACGGCAGACTGCGCAGGAAGCTGGAAATCCGGCTGTAACCGAACTGCTTGAAATCCAGCTGCTTGTATTTTTTATGAAGCTCGTCGTTCAGAGTGGCAAGATTGTCTACCATCCCGCCGCTTTTCTCAATCATATTACAGATCTCACGCTCCAGCTCAGCCTTTGTCAGCGTGGAGCGCCGCTCCACAAAATAACTGTTGTTTCCCTTCCGCAGGAACAGATCCGGAACCTCCTGCACCACCATCGTGCTGAGCTTAGTATAGCCATAGTTGCGCACGTCAAAGTCGGAAAACTTATCGTACAGCCGGCTGCCGATCACGGCCAGGTCTATCTCCTTGCCGTCATTCTCGCTGATCATCCCCAGAATCGCCTGCCGGATTTCCGCGATCGAGGTAACGTTCTGCTCATCCCCGCTCAGGGACTCGCTCTCCTCCAGGGCCTTATTCTGCTCCGCCACCAGATTCAGATGGATAAAACGATTACAAGCTCTGGTCAACGCCAGCGGCGTCTTAGATTCCCCCATGCCCAGCACAAACATGTTTTCCTCTCTCAGCCGCATAGCCAGTCTCGTAAAATCGCTGTCGCTGGTCACCAGGCAGAAGCCCTGCACCTTATTTTTGTATAAAATATCCATCGCGTCGATCGCCATGGCCATATCCGTGGCGTTTTTTCCCGTGGTATAGGAAAACTGCTGTACCGGCATAATCGAATATTCCAGCAGCAGCTCCTCCCCCCAGCCGTTTGCCCTGGACCAATTCCCGTAAATACGCCGATAGGTGGAGAGCCCGAATTTCTCCAGCTCCTCAAAAATCGTCGCCGTATACTTGGAGCTGATATTATCCGCGTCAATCAGTACCGCAAACTGCATCCTCTCGCTTACCGGCTTTTCCATCAATTCATCCATCTTTGCCCTCATTTCTGCGCCGCTCTCCGCGCATCCTTCCTTCCCGTCACGCCGCCTGCGGCGGCGCAGACCGCTCCCGCGGAGTCCGCCGATTCTTTAAGTCCCTTCAGCATCCGCGGAGCCTGGCGTCTCTTCCGCAAAACAGCCAAGCCCGGTCTCTTTTTCATTTTACTACAAAAAAGCATCCACCGTCAACAGGTAGACCGTCTTCGCGCCTTTTGTATGTAGCGTATTTTTGCGAAAGCCCCAAATCCGAACGCCGCCCCGACGCCCCTCCACGATGACAGCCCCTCTTTCCGGAGTCGTCAGGATCCTGCATCCGGCGTCCTCCAGACGCCGGAGCAGTTCCTCGTGGGGATGACCGTACCGGTTATTCCTGCCGCAGGAAATAACCGCCAGCCGGGGGGCAATCTGTTCCAACAGCTCCCTCGATGTCGAATTCCGGGAGCCGTGATGGGAAACCTTCAGCACCGTCACCGCCCGGATTTCTCTCCTTTGCAGCTCCCGCAGCAGGGCCTCTTCCCCCTCTTCCTCCACATCCCCTGTAAGCAGCAGCGAAAAACTGCCGAATTCCACATAAATACATTCTGAACCGGCGTTTGTGTTTTCGGCCGGCCAGCCCTTCTCCGGGTGCAGGCACAGGAATTCCGCCGCCCCGCTTTCCCAGGCCTCCCCGGCGGAAAGCCAGGCGACCCGAACGCCGTCGGCTCCGTCATCCCCTTCCGCTGCGGCCAGCAGATCGGCAAACCGGTCTTCTCCCTCTTCCCTCTCCACCGCCGGTAACAGCAGCTGTCGGATCCGAATCCGATGATCCTGCGCCAGCAGAAGCAGCTCCGTCACGCCGTTCATATGATCGCTGTCCGGATGGGAGACAAACACCCCGTCCAGGGTGCGGATCCCGTAATATTTCAGGCAGGGAAGCAGCACATACTGCCCCACGCCGCTGCGGCTGCTGCTGCCGCAGTCAAAAAGATAATTCTCCCCGGAAGCGGTTCGGACAAGGCAGCAGTCTCCCTGCCCCACATCCAGGAAGATTACCTGATCCCTCTGAATCGGGCGGATCCCCAGCGAAACCACCGCCAGGAGCAGGAGCCCATAGCGCAGAAGCCCAAGACTGCCGCTTTTTATAGCCGGGGAGACCTCCGCCCCCATCTGTTTCGGGCAGTCTCCCCTCTTCCCGGCGATTCTTCCTTTCTTCTTTTGTCCCAGCAGCACGGCCCCCAGCAAAATCCCATAGTACAGAAAAACCTGCCAGGTCGCAGGCCGCCCCGGATTCCAGGTGTGAAAGGGCAGCCGGTCGCAAAGTCCGCATACTGTCTCATAAATCCAAAGAATCCCCCGATCCGCCCAGGCGAAAGCTCCAAGCCCCGGAATCAGACTGAACAGTCCCGTTATCAGCAGCGGCTTCATCAGCGGCAGAATCAGAAGGTTCACCGCCAGAGAGTATATCGGCGTCTCATAATAGTACCACAGCTGGATCGGCAGGGTCGCCAGGGTGATGGAGCAGCTCGCCGCCGCGGCGGATTTCACCTTCCCGACCGCCTCCCGCATCCGGATCCGCCATTCCTTCTCCCCGTAAAACCGCGCCCCTGCCGACCGGGGAGCGCCTCCTTTCAGAATAGGATGGATCACTGCGATTCCCAAAACCGAGGAGAAGGACAGAAGAAACCCTGCGTTCTGCAGGTAATAGGGGTTGTGCATCGTCATGGCTGCCAGCAGAATCCCCAGCGCCGTCAAGGTATCGTAGCTTCGCCCGATCATCTCCGCTCCCATGCGGAGCAGATACATCCCGATGGCCCGGCAGGCGGATACGGAGAACCCCGCCATGCTCCCGTAAAAAAGCAGCGCCCCGCTTCCCGCCAGCGCAGCCGCGGGCACAGGCAGTCCCATTTTCCGCAGCGCCTTATAGATACTCATGCCGATAATCGTGATATGCAGGGAAGAGATCGATAGGATATGTAAAATTCCGTTCCTCTTGTAAAGATCCTTCAGATCGCCGTCCAACTCCGCCCTGTCCCCCAGCAGGAGTGCGCACATCACTCCGGCGCTCTCCTGCGGCAGAATACGGTAGATCCTGTCCCGCAGAAATTGCCGCAGCCGCCAGGCCGCCTCCCGGATCGGCCAGCGTCCGCCGTCCCGGGCGAGAAGCTCCGCCGACAAAAGTCTTCCTCCCGCCTGCAGGGAGCGGTAATAGGCGGCGCTGTCGAATTCCCCCGGATTGGCCGCCTCCGAAAAGGGCATAAAAACGCCGCCCAAAACCACCCTGCTTCCCAGGGGCAGCTTTGTTTCCTCCGAAATCTCGCATATAAGCTTTTGATGATATGGAATATCCTGTTCCAGATGATCTGTCTGATGAAATGTATTATCCTGAAAGGTAAAGGTTACGGACTGTAACCAGATTTTATTTTCTTCTTTCCGGCAAATCTGCCCTGTCACATACAGGGCGTCTCCCGCCTCAGGTTCTCCCCCTACGGCCCCGCCCGGCGAAGGATCCTCAAATCCTCCCGCCGTCAGCCGGATCCAGAGAACCGCCGTCAGAAGCAGCGCCGCCAGAAACACCGGCCTCTTTATCATACACGCCTCTTTTCTGTTTAGTCATAAGCATGGTGCAAACCCGGAAGAGCGCCCCCTCAAAGAGGTGGGCTGCGCCCCCTCTTGGCGTTCTTCCCGGAATGATTTAGATTTTCTTAGGTTGGGTCTTAAGAGGGTGTGTAAACACCCTCTTTCCAACCTTAGAAAATCTTCATTCCGTGCGCACTGTCAGCGTTCCAGCGTCGTCACAATATCCAGATTTCTCTCAAAGTTCGAATTGGAATACCCCGGCGGCGTCTCCCCGTTGATCAGAATCTGCACCTTATTGATATTGTTCAGCTCCACCAGCGAATTCACGATGGAATAGATCGATACGTCCGTAGGCACGTTGCTTTCCACCGTGAGAAAGCTCTCGTCCAGATTTACGTAGCAGATCCCGTCCTTGGTCATGACATTGATAATCTTTGTGGAGGGATTGACGCTCGGGTAAAACCCGTCCACAGTGGGCCCGGCGATCAGCTCCTCCACCACAAAACGCTCCAACGCAGTATTCGTCGAATAGTACTTTTGACGATAGCCTGCGATGAGATTGGTTCCCTCCTCGCTGGCAAAATACAGCTTGACCCGTACCTGCTCATAGGTATTGATCTCATTTCCGTCGTTGTCGATAAACTGATCCGCGCTCATCCAGCCCACGAGGTTTCCCAGACCGTCGTACAGCTGCTCTCCCTCCACAGCAATGCCGATATAGCTGATCCCTTCCAGCTGGGTCAGAGTACGGACAATCGCCGCGCGAACCAGCACCTCCGTCGTCAACGGCATATTGCGGTACGCCGCGTCCACATTCAACAAAATCCTGCCGTCGTTCCTCTCCAGATCCAGCAGCTGGAACCCCATCACCAGCGGTGCCTTGTACTCCAGCTTTTCCGGATTTGTGGAAAGATACTGAATCAGCTCGTCCAGCTGCCCCTCCGGGTCGCTGCTCTCTCTCTCCTGAAGATGCATCTCCACCTTTGTCTCGGAATTACTCACATAATAGACCTGCCATTCCGCCCGATTGCTCTTCTGCTCCTGCGCGCAGCCCGAAAAGAGCAGTCCGCCAAGCAGCGCCAACAGAATTCCTGTTATCTTCTTCATCTCAAATCGCCATGCCTTTCCGTGATCCGGGAAATTTACGCTGTCTGACCGCTATTGCCCGCGATATAGCTTAAGGGAATCCTCACCTTAAAGCAGGATCCCTCTCCCTCCACACTGCTCACCGTGATCGAGCCCCTGTGCATCAGCACCGCGCTCTTTGTGATCGCCAGCCCCAGCCCTGTCCCGCCGATCTCCCTGGAATGAGACTTCTCCACGCGGTAGAACCTTTCGTAAATATGAGTCAGCGCCTCCTCCGGGATCCCCAGGCCCGAATCGCTGACCGAAAAGGTGAAATACTGATGATCCGCGTCCAGCAAGACCTTGACCCATCCGTGCTCCTTGTTATATTTTATGGCGTTTTCCACCAGGTTCGTCATAACCAGCGTAAGCTTGACCTCGTCTACCTCCGCCGTCACCGGACGTATGCTTTCAAAGACAACCTCCACATCCTTCTTTCTGGCAATGGGCCTCAGCCGCTTCAGGATCAGCTCCACCAGCTCGTTGATATTCAGGGAGGCGATATTCAGCTCCTGCACTTTTTTATCCATCTTTACCAACGCCAGCAGATCCGTAATAATCCGGTTCTCCCGGTCGATCTCGGAGACAATATCCTCCATAAATTCCCGGTAAAGCTCCGCCGGAACATTCTCCTGGGCCAGCAGGGAATCCGCCAGAACCTTTACGGAGGTCATGGGCGTCTTCAGCTCGTGGGACACGTTCGCCACAAACTCTTCCCTGGAATCATCCAGCGTCCGCATCCGCGCCAGCATATGGTTGAACGCATCTACAATATGTACCGTCTCCGCGTAATCCGGCACCGAGATCGGCTCGTTGCTGTAACCGGCCTTTACCTCATTGATCGCGTCCGTCACCCGGTTGAAGGGTCTTGCCAGCAGATTGGAAATCAGGAGGGCAAAGGCCACGATCACAATGATCATCAGATTTTCCAGCAGCACAGCCTGTCGGCTCAGCGCCTCCATGGTATCCACAATCGCAGAGCTGGAGATACTGGTCAGCATCACCCCCACTACGATACTGCTCCCGTCCTCCGCCGTGCTGGTGATCGGCGTCGTCATCTCAATATATCCGTGATCCCTGTCATAATGGGAGCTGCGCTCGCCCCTCAGCCCCAGGATAACCTCCTCGGAGATAATGGTTTTTCCCTCGCTGATGCTGTAGGTATCCTTTACGATCTTCAACCCGCCGTTGATAATCATGACCCGGCCCTCGTAAAGATTGGAGATCATCTCCAGCTCCGCGTTGATGACCGCCCTCGACTTCTCATCCGACTTTGCCGCGTCAAAATAATTGTTCGCCAGCAGATGGCTTCCGATAATCAAAAGCTGGTTCTGTACCGCCGTGATCCTCTGCGCCACCGCCCGTTCCTCGTAATTATTCAGAATACCGTATCGCATCAGGACTCCGGGTATAATCCCCGTCAACAGCATGATAATACAAATACGTGCCTTCAGACTGCGCAGAAGGACAAAAGACTTCAGTTTCTCTGGGATTTTTACTGCCATGGACCGGTTTCCTTTTTATTCGTTCAAGAAGTAATAGCCTACGCCCCACTTTGTATGTACATACCTCGGCTCGCTGGGATTCTGTTCGATCTTCTCCCGCAGCCTCCGGATATGGACGTCCACCGTCCGGACGTCTCCCGGATAATCCGGCCCCCATACCAGCTGCAGCAGATTCTCCCGGCTGTATACCTTGTTGGGATTCATCATCAGAAGCTCCAGAACCTCAAATTCCTTTGCCGTCAACCCGATCTCCCTGTTGGCAATATAGGCTCTCCGCCCCTCTCTGTCCAGCCGCATATCGCCGCTCTGCAGGGTGCTTGGCCCGACCGCCGCGTCGCCCATCACCCGCCTTGGCTCCGTGCGCCGCATGATCGCCTTGATGCGCGCCTTTACCTCCAGAATATTGAAGGGCTTTGTGATATAATCGTCGGCTCCGTACTCCAGCCCCAGAATCTTATCCATATCGTCTCCCTTGGCCGTCAGCATGATAATCGGCACATTGGAAAACTCCCGGATCTGCTGACAGACCTCAAAGCCGGTAAGCTTTGGGAGCATGATATCCAGAAGAATGATATCGTATTGGTTGTTTCTGGCGTACTCCAGGGCCTCCTCCCCGTCGTAGGCACAGTCCACCTGCATATCGTCCTGCTCCAGGCTGAACCGGATTCCCTTTACGATCAGCTTCTCGTCGTCCACAATCAACGCTCTCTTTCCCGCCATATCCCTTTCCCCTTCTCTTTTACTTCACCGTGATTTTGTCCTTTATTTTCTGATACACGCTCGTCTTGATCCCTGGCACCTGCATAATATCCTCGCAGGACTGGAATCCGCCGTTTGTCTCCCGGTAGGCGATAATGTCCGCCGCCCGGGACGCTCCGATCCCCGGCAAGGTACAGAGCAGGGCGGCGTCCGCGACATTGATATTGATCAGACCGCTCTCCGGCTGTTCCGCCTCTGTCTCCTCATCCGCTGTGGGAAAATAAAGCTTTTCCCCGTCCGAAACCCGGGCCGCCAGGTTTACCCTGTCCGTCCCCGCGTCCTCCCGGAATCCTCCCGCCAGCTCCAGCGCGTCCGCCACCCGGCTCCCCTCCGGCAGCCTGACCAGCCCCGGGGAATTTACCGCGCCGCAGACATAGACGCAGAGCTCCGTTTCTTCCGGTATCTGCTCCTCCGGGCCCGGCTCCGCGCAGACCTCCTCCAGGCCCGGATTCTCCCGCATCTCCTCCCCGGCGTCGCCAAGATAGACCATCTCTCCCCCGCCGCAGCCTGCCAGAAGCAGACACAAGACAAGACCGCACAGCGCGCCCTTATTCTTACTTTTTCTCATCATAGTCCCTCTCTTTCAGGGATTGCCTCTCTATGCTGGTTATTTTTATTGTAAGGGAATCGGAATGCTTTTACAAGTATCTTTTTTAAAAAACTTATTTCCACTTAAAAATAATGATACCGGCGATGGCTACCGCCATCCCGATCGCCTTCCGCCACTCCCAGGGCTGCTTCTCCACCTGGAACCAGCCCAGCAGCTCGATCAGGTAGGCCACCGCCAGCTGTGCCACTACGATCACCATCACCGCACGGGCGGGCCCCAGTGCGTCCATGCTCCGAATCACCGTGTAGGTGATAAACGCGCCGATAGCGCCTCCCAGCAGCATATATTTCGGCTGCACCCGGAAAACCTGCAGCAGACTGCTTCTGTCCGTCAAAAACCATGCCCCCAGACAGACCAGCAGGGCGGAAAACTGGACGAAGGCGCTGGCCGCCCAGATCGAGGACGACTTTGTCACCTGGGTATTCATCACTCCCTGCACGCTCATCAGGGCTCCGGAAAACAACGCAATCAAAAAACCGATCATGGAATACACTTTTCCTTTCTTTTTCTCACAGTGTATCCCACAATCGGTTTTTTATACGGAGGCTCCTTACCCTCCTCTTACGCCGCGGCGTCCGCCCGGGAGTGAAAACGGAACGCTCCTATTGCACGGCGTCCGTCTGGAAGGAGAGCAAAACCTCCAGCTCCTGGGTCAAGGCCGTCACATCGTCGCCGTCCCAGGCCTTCGCAAACAGTCTCTCCAGCAGCAGCCAGAAATTTCCCGTCGCCATCATCTTCGGAAGCGGAATACTTTCCGCGTACTCCAGCTTAAAAATCTGAATCGCCCCGTCCCCCGCGTTCGTATACAGATTGGCGGGCGCTTTCCCCGTCATATCGTAGAGAGAACCGGCGCACTCGTCCACCAGATAGGCGGCAAATTTGTTCGCCATTTCCTTATGGCGGGAGTAACCGTTTACCGCCACAGTATTCGTCACAGACATGGAACGGCTCTTCAGCTCCTCGCTCACATCCGGCATCATGGCGATCCCGTAATCAAACGGCAGCGTCCCGTCCTGCTTCGCCTGCTCCAGCCGCTTTGCCACATCGGTGGTGGCAATGGTAAACACAATCTTGCCGTCCATAAAGTCCTGGATTGCCGACTCGTAGGTCACAGTATCCGACTCGATAAAGAAAAACTGATTTAACGCCTTATAAACCTCCAGACAGCTGATGGTCTCCGGGTTATTCACACTGATATTTTCCCCATCATCCCCCGCGTCGCCGCCGACGATCATATAGTCTCCCACAAACCAGTAATTGTAAAAAATATCGGACACCGCCCATTTCATGATGCCTTCCACGTTTTCCGGCAGGTCAAAAGTATCCGCGATCGTCAGGATGTCGTCCACCGTCCTGGGAACCGCCTTCTGAAAATACTCCTGCGTCTTAGCCGCAAGAGCCGCCTCGTCCACATCCTCCTCCGCGATTTCCTCCGCAGACTCACCGTCTTCTCCCTCTTCCCCCCCGGTCAGTTCCCGCAGGGCCGCCTGCCTGGCCCACTCCGCCAGATACGTCTCATTATACACCAGTGCACTGGTCTCGAAGGACAGGGGGTAGGCCACCTGCTTCCCATGATAGGAGATCGCCGACAGCGCCGCCGCCGGAAACTTTTCCTCTCCGCACACGCCCGCCTCGTCCTCAATCTCCGCAGCCAGCCCCGCCAGATAGGCCTTCTCCAGGGAGTCGTGGCTGACGATATAAGCGTCCGGCATCTGTTCCTCCCGAACCGACGCCCGACTGACCGCCTCCAAGTACTCGCTGTCGGACGCCAGGACAGGGATCACATGAATCCCTTCCCGCTCCCCGAAGGAAACTGCCGCGCTGTTGATAAAGCTTTCCATACTCTCGTCCGAATACCAGAAATAAATCGTGTCCTCCCGGTCAAACCAGGAGAGACTGATTCCCTCCTCCTGCTCCGCATTCATCTCCAGAGTGCTTCCGTACAGGACGGCAGCCGCCAGCGCAAGCACCGACACCGCCGCAGTCAGTCTTTTTTTGATATGCATAAATAACCCCTCTTACCGGCTCACTTCCCACAGCAGCTGCGGATGCAGTCCTCCAGGATCGAAACCATCTCGTCAATATTTTCCTTTTGGATCACGAGAGGCGGCACAAAGCGGATAATCTGCGGCCCGGCATTGATCAGGATCAGACCGTTTTCCAACGCGCGGTTGATGATCCCGTTCACCGGCCGGTCAAACACAAGCCCCTGCATCAGTCCGACGCCCCGCCGCTCCGCAATGCAGCCGTAACGCTCCGCCAGCTCATCCAGACGCGCCTCCAAATAAGGCGCAGCCTCTCTTACATTCTCTATTATATGATCCCGCTCAAATAAATCAAGCACTTTTTCCACCGCCGCGCAGGCCAGCGGGTTTCCCCCATAGGTCGTCCCGTGGTCTCCCGCCTTCAGGGAATTTTCCGCAACCCGCTCGGTCATCAGAAACGCCCCCACCGGCACGCCGCAGCCCAGAGCCTTCGCCGTCGTCATAATATCCGGCTTTACGCCGTACCTCTGCCAGGCGAAGGGATAGCCCGTCCTTCCCATACCGCACTGAATCTCGTCCAGGATCAACAGGATGTCCCGCTGGTCGCAGATCCTGCGCAGCTCCCTCAGGAAATCCTCCCGGGCCGGCGTAAGCCCGCCCTCCCCCTGTACCGTCTCCAGAAGAACCGCGCAGGTTTTAGGCGTCAGCTGCTCCCGAACGCTTTCGATATCGTTCAACTCGGCAAAGCGCACCTTCCCGATCAGGGGCTCGAAGGCCTCCCGGTATTTCGGGTTTCCCGTGACCGCCAGCGCTCCCATGGTTCTCCCGTGAAAGGAATGATTCATGGCGATCAGCTCATGATCCGTACTGCCGTCCTTTAAAAACGCGTACTTTTTCGCCGCCTTCAGCGCCCCCTCTACCGCCTCCGCCCCGGAGTTGGTAAAAAAGACCCGATCCATGCCGGAAATCTTCTTCAGCTTCCCCGCCGCCCGGATCGCGGGCACGTTATAATAATAGTTGGAGGTATGGATCACCTTGTCAATCTGCTCCTTCAGGGCGTCGTTGTACTCCCGGTTTCCGTACCCCAGGGCAAAGACCGCGATCCCCGCGCAGAAATCCAGATATTTCTTCCCGTCCGTGTCATACAGAAAGACTCCCTCTCCCCGATCCAGGACGATCGGGTAACGGTTATAGGTATGGAGCAGATCCCGCTCCGCCTGCTCGATATAGGCTTCCCTGTTCATGGCTTCCCTGTTCATGGCTTCTCCCTTCCGCCGCTCTCAGGCGGCTGTCCGTTTCCGGCTTTACACGCAGAATTGATCTCTCCGGACGCCCAGGGCCAGGTTGTCGTCGTCCGCGATGATCGCCGTTCCGACTCCCTGCCTGGTAAAGATTTCCAGCAGAAGACAGTGAGGCACCCGCCCGTCCAGAATGTGGACGCGGCTCACGCCGTTTTCGATGGCGGCGGTGCAGTTGTGCAGCTTGGGCAGCATACCGCCTCCCACGAATCCGCCGCTCATCAGCTTTTCCGCCTCCGACACCGTCAGCCGGGAAATAAAGCTGGACTTGTCGTTTACATCCCTGTAGAGTCCCTCAATATCGGTAAGGAACGCCAGCTTCTCCGCATTCACCGCCCGGGCGATGGCGCAGGCCGCGTCGTCCGCGTTGATATTGTAGGTCGCAAAGCTGTCATCCATGCCGATGGGGGCCACGATCGGCAGAAAATCCTTTTCCAGCAGATCGTAGAGCACCTTGGGATTGACCTCTGTGATCTCCCCCACATAGCCGATATCCTGACCGTCGGCATACTTTTTCTCCACCTTTAAAAGGCCGCCGTCCTTGCCGCTGATCCCCACGGCCTTGACACCCAGCTCCTGAACCATGGCCACAAGGCTCTTGTTTACCTTGTTCAAAACCATCTCCGCGATCTCCATGGTCTCCTCGTCGGTGACCCGCAGGCCGTTGACAAAGGCGGACTCCTTGCCCACCTTTCCCACCCAGCGGCTGATCTCCTTCCCGCCGCCATGCACGATGATCGGCTTAAAGCCCACCAGCTTTAAAAGCGTTACGTCCTTAATCACATTCCGCTGCAGCTCCTCGTTGCTCATAGCGCTCCCGCCGTATTTCACGACGATGATCTTACGGTTGAACCGCTGAATATAAGGCAGCGCCTCGATCAGAACCTCCGCCTTTTGAAGTACCTTTTCCATGTCCTTTTCCATCTGTTTCTCAATCCTCCTGATGATATCCCGATAAAGATAAGCTTTAGCGATAATGGGGATGATATCCGTCTTTACAGGTACAGAAGCACTCCCCGTATTCCTCCTCAAATACCCTGAGGTATTTCTCCATATGAGGTGCCAGCCTGCATTCCGGCAGCTTCTCCTTCTCCAGCCAAAAGACGTTCCCCTCGTCTGTCGCTTCCTTCAGCTCACCGGTATATTCTCTTGCTTTATACAGGAAGACAAAGTATTTATACCCTTCTTCCCCCTCCCAGTAGAAAAAACCGCTGCTCTCCAAATCCGAAATCACAAGTCCCGTTTCCTCCCGGAATTCCCGAATCGCAGAATCGTATATACTTTCACCGGGCTCCGTTTTCCCGCCGGGAAAAGCAATTCCCGTAAAACGCTTTACTCTGTCTATGACCAACACCCTGCCGTTCTTCTCCAGCATAATCATATTGGTAAGTACCGTCTCCGCCATCTGTATCCCCTCCTGTCCCGGATTATCTGTAGTCAAAAATCTGCTGCAAGCGCAATAAGTCCAAGAACCGCTATGGTATTGACCCTCGCGGAAATCAATAATCCATGATTGCGTTGCAATCACGGTATGGAGGGCCATTCGGTCATTTCCTGTCCTGAGCAGGGACATTATGCCCTGTCAGCTGCGATAATCGGCATTAATTTTCACATAATCATAGCTTAAATCGCAGCCCCAGGCAGCAGCCTCCCCGTCCCCCATATGCATATCCACCAGGACGCATACCTCAGGCTCGGAGAGAATCTTCGTCGCCTCCTCCTCGCTGTAATCGCAGGCTGTGCCGTTTCCGTATATATGGATTTCACCGCTTTTGCCCCGGAAGTACAGATCCACATTTTCCGGATCAAACTGCGCGCCCGAATATCCCAGCGCACAGAGGATTCTGCCCCAGTTGGCGTCATGTCCGAAGATGGCCGCCTTGGTCAGGGAAGAACAAATGACGGATTTTGCCAGCGTTCTGGCATCCGCTTTGGAGGCAGCTCCGACCACCTTCGTTTCAAACAGGGCTGTGGCGCCCTCCCCGTCTCCCGCCATCTTTCTTGCCAGATAGACCGTAACCTCGTGCAGGGCGGCGCAGAAGGCGTCGTAGTCCTCCCCCTCCCCGGTAATCTCCTCGTTCTCCGCCAGTCCGTTAGCCAGAATCAGAAGCGTATCGTTGGTCGAGGTATCCCCGTCCACCGAAATCATATTAAAGGAATCCACCACATCCTCCCGCAGAGCCTTTGCCAGCATTTCCCGGGAGATACGGATGTCCGTGGTGAGAAAGCCCAGCATGGTACACATGTTAGGGTGAATCATGCCCGAGCCCTTACACATTCCCCCCAGCGTCACCGTCTTTCCGCCGATCTGCGTCTGTACGGCGATCTCTTTCTGTACCGTGTCCGTCGTCATGATCGCCCGGGCCGCGTCCGTCCCTGCCTCCAGGGTATCGCTCTTCGCCGCCGCCAGCTTCCGGATTCCCTCCCGGATCCGATCCATGGGAAGCTGCATCCCGATGACGCCGGTGGAGCAGACCAGCACCGCCTCCGACGGGATCCCCAACAGCTCTCCCGCAAGCCCGGCCTCCGCCTCGCAGCTCTCCAGCCCCTGCTGCCCGGTGCAGGCGTTCGCCACGCCGGAATTCACGACGACAGCCTGAGCAAAAGGAGACACCTCCACGATTTGTTTATCCCAGAGAACCGGTGCCGCCTTTACAACATTCGAGGTAAAGACGCCCGCCGCCCGGCAGGGTGTCCGGCTGTAAATCAGAGCCATATCCTTCCTGTCCTGATATTTTACTCCGGCCTCCACGCCTGCCGCCTCAAAGCCCCTTGCCGCCGTCACGCCGCCGTCGATTCTGTTCATTTGGAATCCTCCTGTCTCGCGCTTTACCGCTCCCGTTTCGATCTTTTTTGTTTCGTATTTTTTGCGATATTGTCTTGTCGTTCTGAATTTATTGCTGCATTGTTGTTTTCCGCGCTGTTGTTTTGTCGTACTGTTGTTTTGCTGTATTGTGGCTCTGCCGCATTGTGGCTCTGCCGTACTGTTGTTTTGCTGTATTGTTGCTCTGCCGTATCAGTTGTTATCTTCTCCGCCGGAATCTTCTCATCCTTGATTAAAGGCCGTTATATTCGCCTCGTTTAAGGTAAAATCGTAATAATTCAAGTCCTCCCGCCTCGTCCAGCCGATCTGCTTCCAGAAAGCGTTGCCGATATCGTTTTTCGTAAAGGCAATCAGGCTGACCTTGTTGATCTTTTCCTCCCGCAGGGCGTTCATGCAGTACACTACCATAGCCCTTCCGATGCCAAGCCTCCTGCAGTCCTCTCTCACGCAGACATGGTACAGACAGCCCCTTCTCCCGTCGTGCCCGCAGAGAATACCGCCGACCACAGCGCCGTCCTCCGCCACCGCCACCACACTGGTTCCGGGATTCCGGGTCAGAAACCGCTCTACCCCCTCCCTGGAATCATCCAGGCTGCGGATACCGAAGCCCCGGATGGTCATCCAGAGGGCCCGCAGTCCGTCATAATCCTCCGGCGTCATCGCCCGGATTGTAAATCCTTCTTTCTTCATCTTCCGATTTCTTTCCTTTCGTTTCCGCCTTTTTGGTTTCTGTTCCTTCGCCTCCAGCCCTTCGGTTTCCGTGCCTTTGCTTTCGATTCTTCGGTTTCTGTTCTTCTCCTCCAGCCCTTCAGTTTCCGTTCTTCCGCTTCCGACCCTCTGGCTTCTATTCTTCGCCTCCGCCCTTCGGTTTCTGTTCCTTTGCCTCCGGTTCTTCGGCTTCCGTTCCTTCGCTTTCGATTCTTCGGTTTCTGTTCCCTCACCTCCGGCCCTTCGGTTCCCGTTCTTTCGCCTTTGGTTTCCCGGTTTTCTCTTTTCCTTTCGGCTTTTCGCTCCCATCCGTCCGTGGCTTCTTGCGGTATCTGAGCCCCTGCCTTGCGCCTCCCGTCACGGGAAACAGGGAACCAGCTCCAGCCCTTCGCTCTCCGGCAGCCCGAACAGCAGATTCATATTCTGCACCGCCTGCCCGGCCGCCCCCTTTACCAGATTATCCAAGGCCCCCATCAGCACGGCCCGTCCGGTTCTCTCGTCCAGGACAAAGCCGATATCCACATAATTGCTGCCCTCCACCCACTTTGTCTCCGGACAGACGCCGTCCTCCAGCAGGCGGATAAACTTCTCGTTCCCGTAATATTTTTCGTAAGCCGCCCGGATCTCCCCCGCAGAGGGCAGAGCGCCGTCCTTTCCGGGCCGCAGGGACGCGTACTCCGTTACGAGGATTCCCCGGTTCATGGGAACCAGATGCGGCGTAAAGCTCACCGTCGCCTTACCGTTCGCGGCATACCCCAGCTGCTCCTCGATCTCAGGCGTATGCCGGTGAGCCGCCACGCCGTAAGCCTTGATATTCTCGTTGACCTCGCAGAACAAATTGGGCAGCTTCGTCCCTCTCCCCGCGCCGGAGGTTCCCGACTTGGCGTCTATAATCAGCGTATTTTCGTCGATCAGCCCCTCCTTCACCAGCGGGTAGGCTGTCAAAATCGAACAGGTCGTATAACAACCGGGATTTGCCACAAGCCTGGTTCGGTCTGTGATCTTCCCCCTGTTGATCTCGCAAAGCCCGTACACCGCCTCCTCGATAAACTGCGGCGATTGATGCCGGATTCCGTACCACTTCTCGTAGACCGCCACATCCTTGATCCGATAGTCCGCGGACAAATCCACAATCTTTACCCTCGACAGAATCTCCTCACTGAGGAGCCCGGCCAGGTATCCCTGAGGCGTCGCCGTAAAAATGACGTCCACCTGCTCCGCCAGCTCCTCCAGTCGATCATCCCCGCAGACATTCTCCACAATCCGGAAAAAATTTCGGTAAACCTCGCTGTATCTTTTGTCAATATAGCTTTTGGATCCGTACCAGAGAATCTGCGCGTCCGGATGATTCTGCAGAATTCTGACCAGCTCTCCCCCCGCGTATCCCGTAGCTCCGATAATACCGACCTTAACCATGATAATTCCCGTGCCCTCCTTCGGCTGCATCGATTTCAGGCAATTCCTTCCAACAATAGAATTTATGCTTCACCGAAATCCTGCTCCCTGTAATCATACCACGTTTTTCATAAATGTCTACTACTTTTTTATCTTTATGCAAATTTTTACATATTTGACGCATAAAAATACATCCTCTCGAGAAATGCAGCGAAAAGATGTATTTTTATGAATTTCTCTTCCAACACAGCCTTCCCGGCCGCTTCTGATTTTGTGTACGCCGAATCAAGCCAAGCCGCGACAGAATAGCCTGACTCTTTCAAGGAGCGGTATTGACACAGCGTCAGGTAATATAGCTGAAAACCGGGCAAGTCCGCGAAAAACAGATTGACTGTCCGGGTCATTCTCTGACAATCTCCAGCTTCAGGGGTTCCTCCGGCCTGGAATAACCTGCCAGACCTCCCACAGGATATATTTCGCTGGTTTCGTTCCGTCCCCGCTCCCGGGAGCCGCTGTGTTCATACATCCCCAGATACGTCATGCCCTCCCGCCGAAAGACCCCCACCCAGGCGTCCACGCCCTGCCAGGTGTCAAAGGCCGCCAGCACAAGCCTTTCGCCGTCAAAATCACAGCAATATTCATTGGGAAACAGCGACCCGTATTCCTCGCTGCTCTCCCGGGAAACCCCCGGAAAATTTCCCCTGCAGAATATCGAAAACAGGCCGTCCTTCTCCGTCAGGAAGAGAAAGCTGCCGCTTCCCTGCGCGTTCCTCTCCCAGGCCAGCAGCAGGCCGCCCTCCAGCAGCCGCATTCCGCCCCAGCCCCAGCTTTCCGTTGCACGGGCTCCGGTTCGTTCCGCTAAGGGAATCTGCTGCGACAGCCGCAGCTCCTCCCCCTCTTTCCTCAGGATATACAGGCTCTCCTTACCGTCCTGCGCGCCCACCAGATACAACTGTCCCGCCGTCTCGTCCCAAGCCAGATCCACCAGCTCGACTCCGTCGCTCTCCGCCTCCCAAACCCTGCGGCTTTGCCCGATATCCAGAGTAATCTCAGCGTCCACCGCTACTCCGCTGTACCTTCCCCGGGCCTCCGGCTGATCCGTATAGGGGATATAAAAAACGCCCCAGCCGCCCTCCGCCTTCTCCGTCGCGGAGAAACCGTAACAAAGGTAAAGCCCCCTGTCCCCGAAGGCCCCGTCCAGAGTGCGGAAGAATTCCTTCTCCGCCGTCCGATCCGTTTCTTCCTCCGCCATGTCCCGGCTGCCCGTCTCATTTTCTGCCTCGTCTTCATCCATAATCAGCCGACTGCTCACCTCCAGACAGTTTCCGCCCTCGTCCTTTGTGATCGTTATCATAACCCGATCCCTCTCCGATACCGGCAGCCCCACCTGTCCGGCCAGACTGTCCGCACCGGTCGCCGACTCATAATAATACCCCCAGAACAGATTTCTCCGCTCACTCTCCACCGTCAGATAAAAGGGATAATAATCGTAATAGTCCGCCAGCCGAATCTCCTCCGAACGGGTTTCCCCCGGTGCCACACGGGAAGCCGCAGCCTTCACCATCGCGGAAAAATAGACCTCGTCCAGATCGACTCCGCCCGGGCTGGAGCTAGATGTCCCCCAGCCGCCCACGCCCATCCAGTCCACTCCTTCCCGCTGCCTCTGCTCCCAGGGCTCGCCCTCCGAGGAGAAGGAAAAGGCGCTCTCCGTCTCACCGCTGCCCGTCAGATACACCGTGTCCCAAAGCAGCTTCCTGCTCCACTGAACCCCGTATTCCAGCCGGATCCCACTTGCCTCCCCCGGATCGCCGAACAGCGAAATCTCCGTAATCTGAACCGCCTCCTTCTCCCGGTCGATGCAAACCGCCAGAGCCGGTATACTACAAAGGGCCGCCAGGAAACAGACCGCCGCCAGAATTGCACTCTTCTTCATATTTCCTCTCATTCCGCCGCTTCTGCGGCATAATCCTTTATCAACTTTTGCGTTTGTTTATCTTGGCCTCATTCCGCCCCCGGCCGACAGGGACCTCTCTCCCCGCCCGTCTACATCCGCCCGCCGGTCAGCTCCTCCAGCGCCTGATTCACCCGGTTCGCCTGATAGCCGTAAACCTGCTTGATATAATCGGTCAGCGTTATCCCCTGCTCCTCCAGGTCAAGGGTCGTGACATCCCCCACGATCCGACCTTTTCGGAGCAGCACCGCCCGGCTCACAAAGTTTTCCACCTCCTCGATCAGATGAGTCGACAAAAATACCGTCTCCCCCGGCTCCAGAATTCCCAGCAGCACCTTGTAAAAATCCTCCCGGTTGAAGATATCGTTTCCCGCGAAGGGCTCGTCCATCAGGATATAGTCCGCCCCCTGACAGAGAGCCATAATGACCTCGAACTGATTCTTCTGTCCGGTGGAAAAGGTTCGCAGGCTCTTCGTCATGGGCAGCTCAAAAAAACGCATCAGCGCCTCGAAGCGCCTGTGCCGGAAGCCATCGAACTGAGACTGATAAAACTCCTCATGCCCTCTCGGCGTCAGATTCGGGAAGAACGAATGCTCGCAGGTGGCAAAGGAGAGCCTTCCGAGCTGCTCCCGATCGATCGCCTTCCCCTCTAAGAGTACCTCGCCCCGAAAAGGAAGATACCCTAAAATACATTTTAACAGCGTCGTCTTCCCCGCGCCGTTTTCTCCGAACAGACCCACAATCTCCCCCGGCCCCAGCTTCAGCTCCACATCCACCAGCGCCCTTACCTTCCCCGGATAAGTCTTGCTCAATCCCCTGATTTCTAACATAAAGGCCTCCTTTTCCTCTCCCGTTTTCGTTTCCTGCCGAACCATCCGGATCGGTCTCTTTTTCGCTTGCAGGCCAAGCCATCACAAACCAATCCCACGGAGCCATTCGGTTCCACGGAATCTGTTGATTCCGGGAAGAATATCTTCCCAAAGAGGTGGGCTGCTCCCCCTCTTAATGGCTTAGAAAATCTTTGCACTTACACCCCAGGTCAAAATCTGATCTCCCACCCCGAAGCATACTCACCCAGCTGGCTGACAATCCGCCAGAGGGCCAGACGATAAGCTCCGTAATATAACAGATAGGTCAGCCCCACCGATAAGGCCTCCGCCGCAAGGCAGCAGGCAGGAGCCTGAATACAGTTTTCCCAGATCAGCTCTCTGCGGGGCAGTCGGCGCATCAGATAAATGCTCTTCGTCTCCCGAAAATAATACAGATAGTGATAAAAAATCATAAAAACCGTAAAGATCGCCAGGGGCAGGAAGAACATCCAGATTCCCTCCGCCAGCGACGCAAAGGGCTCCGCCAGCGATCCTCCCGCTAAGACCAATTCTCCTCCCCTGTACTTATAGGTTCTCCTCTCCGCCCGGGCCAGCCGGTAAAAAAACTGCAGCAGGCTGAAAAAGAACCCCATCCCCCAGAGCAGGCCGATTCCCCACCATTCCACGGTCACATCGTACCCGGGCGGATAATATTTCCCCAGGACTTCCCTAATCTTCCTCATGCTCCGGCTCCTCTCCGCTTCCTAAGCTTACCCAAAGGTCGGCACCCGCGACGATCAGAAACAGAAGATCGCAGAAGGCGTCCCGCAGATTGATCCCCGTTTCGCTCCGAAATACCCAGGCCGCCACCACAATCAACAACGGCACCGACCGCCCGTAACCCTTTCTCCTGTGTCCTGCAGCCGCCTCCAGCGAAAGGGCAAGGAGCATCAACAGATTCCGCAGCCATTTTCCCAGCTCCGCCATAGGCCATAGGTTGTGAAGGAACTCGCTCCTGTAAAACGCCAAAAAGACCATCTGCCCCGTCGCCCTCTCCGGCCCCGCGCCGCCGCGGTAGATCCCGGCCAGCCCCAGGACAAGCCCGGTCTGCACCGCAAACACCAGGACAAAGCACAGCAGATTGTATAACGCCCGCAGCGCCAGAATCTGCCGCCAGGTCAACGGCAGCCGCAGAAGAGTATATCGGCTCCTGCCGCCGTGCTCCCCCTGCGTCCAGAGCAGAATCAGGAAGACCGCGCTGAAGGCGGCCAGAAAGACATAGCCCGCTCCCGCCTCCCCCAGCATCCTCTCAAAGCTCAGGTTCTCCTCCTGTACCTGCCTCATCCTCCCGCAGAACAGACCGACCTGCGCCACTCCCATGATAAACAGGATCCCCAGGATCCGGTAGATGCTGACCCGGGCCAACATCCCCCAGACGCCTGCCGCCGCCTGATACTTTCTCTTTCTCATCTACGATTACCCCTCTCCTCAAGCCTGCCCGCACACTGTTCCAAGATTCCTTCTTTTCCGCATTTTATACTTCCCGCCATGCCGCTTAACTACTCCACAGCCTCTCCGCCAGCGCAAAGGCCTCCTCGCGATCCACTCCCAGCTGTTTCATACTCTTTACCCAGCCTGCGGCGCTTTCCGTCATCAGCTCCCCGCGGATCCTCTCTACCGTCCCCTCCCCCACACAGGTATAGCTCTTCGCCCCGGATCGGGAGACGATGATCCCTTCCTCCTCCAGCATATGATATGCCTTCTGGATCGTATTGGGGTTCACACCCAGCAGCGCCGACAACGCCCTGCGGGAGGGAATCTCCTCCTGATCCGCAATAGCGCCGGAAGCGATTCCCTGCTTCACAAACCGAATAATCTGCATATAAATCGGGCCGTCGTCGCCCAACAGTAATTTTTCAAACGAAACCATTTTCCCTCACATTTTATAAAAGCTGACCGCAGGTTTTCAAAAGGACGAACAAACTTACAATCCAGTAAACCGGCTTTGGCTGCGGCGAAGCTTCTTCAAATTCAATTTATGCAAAATCCCATTATCCTGCACAATAGGCTTTGTACTTCGCGAGAATTCCATCGCCATGCCCAAAACCGTATTATCCATATAATACGGTTGTTAACTGTATTATACGACCGATACAGTTTTATGTCAAGCTCCATTCACGAAAATTATCAACGCGAAATTATCGCTGAAGTAAAAAGTTACATCAGAAATTATCAGACAGATTTTCCGGCCCGTTGTACCCAAAAACGCAACTTATATCAAGACTTTCCGTCTGCTTTTATGTTATTCTGTCTTTGTCAGGAGGAAAAAGACTTGTTTGAATGGAATGAGACGGTACAGAAAATGATCGACTGGATCGAAATGCATTTGACGGACAGCCCATCTCTTTTGGAGATGTCAGATCAGATCGGCTACTCGCCCTATTATTGCTCCAGCCGCTTTCACGAAATCACAGGAATGACGTTCAGGAGCTATATCGCCGGCAGACGGCTCGCCATGGCTGCCCTGGAAATCCGGGATACCGACGCCCGTATCCTCGATGTTGCCCTGAAGTACGGATTTTCCTCGCAGGAAGCTCTGACGAGAGCTTTTATGAGCGCTTTCGGATGTACACCGGCCGCCTATCGAAAAAATCCCGTTCCGATCGCCCTCTCTAATCCAAGGGTCGTTTTCTTTCCGGAACATTATACGAAAAACGGAGAAGCTGCTATGAATCAGACATTATTGACAGAGGCCCGCGTCCGGGTTGAGCATATCCCCGCGCATAAATATGTTGGAATCTGGGATATTGACGCCGCCGATTACGGAAGCTTTTGGAGCAGACATGACTGCGACAGTATCTGCGGAATCATCGACAGCATGAGCCATGTTTCCCATCCGATCGTCACCTGTCACACGGCAGGATGGTTCTACGAGGAAGGCAAAAGGGGATATTTTTACGGATTTGGCGTGCCGGAGGATTATCAGGGGGTAATCCCGGAAGGATTTGAAATTCGTAAGCTGCCCGCGAGCGACTACCTCGTTTTCTTTCATCCTCCCTTTGATTATTTGAAGGATAACGGAGAGGTAATGGGTAAGGTCGAAGAACTGGCCTGGAATTATGACCCGGGGACGCGCGGATATGAGTGGAACGAGGAGGTCTGCCAGGATTATCAGCGCCACTATCCGGAGGGGATCGGATACGAGGTTCTGCGGCCGGTGCGGAGAAGGTAAATCTTTTCCGCCATCTGTCAGGACGACGGCTATTCTTTCCCTTTGACAAAAAAGCGGCAGCAAAAGTATCTACATTAGATCTGACAGGAGAATCCCGTCAAAGTATGCATTCGTCAATCGATAAAACTCCGTCCACACCGGCAGCGTTTTACAGGCGGCGGCCCGCTCACAGGCCGCCGCGTCGCTGCCGAGGCAGGCAACCGGCGCGAGATCCCCTTCCGTAAGGCGCAGGATATCCCCCACCCGGTACTGCCCCGGCTCCTTTGTCAGGCGGTAGCCGCCGCCCTTTCCCTGCAATCCCTCGATCAGTTTGTTTCTGGTCAGAACCGGAAGAATCCGCTCCAGATATTTCAGGGAGACATTCTGTCTCTCGGCTACCTCCTTCATAGGGACAAAGCTCTCCCCGTAATGCTCCGCCAGATCAATCATCACCCGCAGCGCATATCTCCCTCTGGTCGAAATCATCATACGGTTGTTCCTTTCTTCTCGTAATAATCCTGCAGGGCGTTCTTGATCGCTTCCTCCGCAAGTACGGAGCAGTGGAGCTTATGCGAGGGCAGACCGTCCAGCGCCTCGGCCACCGCCTGATTGGTAAGCGCCATAGCCTCCGAGACCGGTTTCCCCTTGATCAGCTCCGTCGCCATAGAGCTGGAGGCGATAGCGGAACCGCAGCCGAAGGTCTCGAACTTAACGTCCTCGATCACATCGTCTTCAATCTTCAGATAAATTTTCATAATATCGCCGCATTTCGCATTTCCGACCTCGCCGACCCCGTCGGCGTCCTCAATCACACCCACATTTCTGGGATTGCGAAAATGATCCATTACCTTTTCGCTGTACAAAGCCATAGCCAAAACCTCACTTTATGATAAATTCTTTCTTCCCGCTTACCAAATCCCGCCAGACGGGAGAAATACCGCGCAGATATTCCACCGTTTCCTTTACCGCCTCCACAGTGTACCGAACCTGCTCCTCCGTATTTTCCTCTGAAAGCGTAAGGCGAAGGGAGCCATGGGCCACATCATGTACTCTTCCGATCGCAAGAAGGACGTGGCTCGGGTCAAGGGAACCGGAGGTACAGGCGGAACCGGAGGAAGCGCAGATCCCCTTGTCGTCGAGAAGCAGCAAAAGGGACTCCCCCTCGATTCCTTCAAAACAGAAGCTCACATTTCCGGGAAGACGCCTTACCGCATCGCCGTTTAGAATCGAATGAGGAATCTGCGAAAGCCCTGCGATGAGCTGATCCCGCAGTCCGCTCAAGCCTTTCCCGGTCTCCTCCGACCGGGAGCAGGCCTCGCTGAGCGCGGCGGCCATCCCAACAATAGCGGGGATATTCTCGGTGCCGGCCCTGCGGCCCCGCTCCTGCGCGCCGCCCTCGATCAGAGAGGTCAGCGCAATTCCCCTTCGGGCGTAAAGGGCTCCGATTCCCTTCGGGCCGTGAAACTTGTGAGCCGAAAGGGAAAGCAGATCGATCTTCTGCTCCCCGACGTCAATCTTCAGATGCCCGGCCGCCTGTACGGCGTCCGTGTGGAAAAGCACTTTTTTGTCACGGCATATTTTACCGATCTCCTCAATCGGCTGGATGGTTCCGATTTCATTGTTCGCGTACATTACCGTGACAAGGCAGGTATCGTCGCGAATTGCGGACGCCACCTGTTCCGGCAGGACAATGCCGTTTTCATGCACATCCAAAAGGGTGATTTCAAAGCCTTCCTTTTCCAGCTTTTGCAGGGTATGCAAAACCGCATGGTGCTCAAAGGCCGTGGAAATAATATGCTTTTTCCCCTTTTTCCAACCGGTTCGGGCCGCGGACAGGATCGCCTGATTGTCCGCCTCGCTTCCGCCGGAGGTAAAGATAATCTCCTCCGGCGAAGCGCCGATACAGTCCGCAATCTGCCGCCTTGCCCTCTCCAGCGCTTCGGCTGCCTCCTGCCCGGCGGAATGCAGGCTGGACGGGTTTCCGTAGACCGTATCCAGATACGGAAGCATCGCGTCGATCGCCGCTCTGCTCATCCTTGTCGTGGCGGCGTTATCCATATAAATTCTCATCATTATACCCCATGTCCGCTGCAGCGGACATAAATTCAACAGTACTTGTTACCTTGCGCGCTCCGGCACGCATACCAGCAAGATGAAACAACAGACGGTTTCACTTGTCATGAACAATAGAATTCACGCAAGTCCTGAATTCTGCTGCTTGATAGCGTCAAAGCCGTTTTGCAGATCCTCGATAATATCGTCTATATGCTCCGTGCCGATCGACAGACGAATCGTATTGGGCTGAATTCCCTGATCCGCCAGCTCCTCCGCGGTAAGCTGACTGTGGGTCGTTGTCGCGGGATGAATCACAAGACTCTTCACATCGGCCACATTGGCGAGCAGAGAAAAGACCTTCAGACTGTCGATAAACCGGTGCGCTTCCTTTACCCCGCCCCTGATTTCGAACGTAAAGATCGAACCGCCGCCGTTGGGGAAGTATTTTTGATAAAGCTCATAATCCGGATGCTCGGGCAGAGACGGATGATTCACCTTCTCCACCTGCGGATGCTTCGCCAAAAACTCCACTACCCTTTTCGTATTTTCCGAATGCCGTTCTACCCGAAGCGAAAGCGTCTCGATTCCCTGTAACAGCAGGAACGCCGCAAAGGGCGAAATCGTCGCGCCGGTGTCCCGCAGCAAAACCGCGCGGATATAGGTTACGAACGCCGCCGGGCCTGCCGCTTTTACAAAGGATACGCCGTGATAGCTGGGATTCGGCTCGGCAATCGCCGGATATTTTCCGGAAGCGGCCCAGTCAAACTTGCCCGAATCCACAATGACCCCTCCCAGGGTCGTACCGTGTCCGCCGAGGAATTTCGTGGCCGAATGGACGACGATATCCGCGCCGTGCTCGATCGGCCGGATCAGATACGGCGTGCCGAAGGTATTGTCTACTACCAGCGGCAGACCATGCTTATGCGCCAGCTCAGCCAGCGCGTCAAGATCGGGGATATCGCTGTTCGGGTTGCCAAGCGTCTCAATATAAATCGCCCTGGTCTGATCCTGAATCGCGGCTTCTACCTCTTCCAGGTCATGAATGTTTACAAAGCTGGCCGTAATACCGAAGGCCGGAAGCGTATGCGCCAACAGGTTATAGCTTCCCCCGTAAATCGTTTTCTGGGCGACAAAATGACCGCCGTTCTGACCAAGTGCCTCAAGGACATAAGTAATCGCCGCCGCGCCGGAGGCAAGAGCCAGCGCCGCCACACCGCCCTCCAGGGCCGCCACGCGCTGCTCCAGCACATCCTGCGTGGAATTGGTCAGCCTGCCGTAAATATTGCCGGCGTCGGCAAGGCCGAAACGGGCCGCCGCATGGGCGGAATCCCGGAAGACATAAGAGGTGGTCGCGTAAATCGGAACCGCACGGGCGTCGGTAGCCGGATCCGGATTCTCCTGTCCTACATGAAGCTGCAAGGTTTCAAATCTGTAATGAGACATTTTTCTTTCTCCCTTCGTTCTGTATTACCTACTTATTTGGTTGGTATTATAATAGACCACCTTTCCCGTTCTGTCAACCGCTAATATAAATTTTTTTCACCGAACTCTTGACACATGCATAAAATGGTGTTATAGTATGGAAAATTTAACACGTCAAACCGATGAAGCGGAAGTAACGGCAATGATGCCTTTCCAGAGAGTCCGGGATGCTGAGATCCGGGTGAGAAACAAGTTGTCAAATGGGCCGCCGAGGGCGCAGTCAAATGTGACTTGTCACAGAGTATTCTGCGACGCTGCAGGCAAGCGTATAAATGCCGGGGATATGTCAGTATCCCGCCAAGCGCACGGGTGAACCCGTGAATCAAGGTGGCACCGCGGATAGTTTCGTACTGGATCAGTACCTGTTCGTCCTTGACAGAGAATTTCTTTTGTCAGGGGCGATTTTTTATGCAAGGAGGTATCCGTCATGCTGTTGACGAAACGCTGGCGTCCCCGGGGACGCGCAAAACGTATCATTTCAAAGGAACCGGCAACCCTAAAACAATAGAATTTGCGCCTTGCGAGAATTCTATTATCACGTACAAGATGAAACAGCAAGCTGCTTCACTTGTCATGAACAAAACAGAAACCCCAAGGAGGTATCACAATGCAGACGAATCAAAAGACACAGGAAATCCCTTACAAAATCTATCTGAACGAAAACGAGATGCCGACGGCATGGTACAATATGCGCGCCGATATGAAGCAGAAGCCCGCGCCGCTGTTAAACCCCGGCACCCTTCAGCCCATGAAGGCGGAGGAACTCTCCGGCGTTTTCTGCGAGGAGCTGGTTGCGCAGGAGCTCGATAACGACACGCCCTTTATCGAAATTCCGGCGGAAATCCGTAGTTTTTACAAGATGTACCGCCCCTCTCCCCTGGTAAGGGCCTACTGCCTGGAGGAGAAGCTGGGCACTCCGGCGAAAATTTATTACAAGTTCGAGGGCAACAATACCAGCGGCAGCCATAAGCTGAACTCCGCCATCGCCCAGGCCTATTACGCGAAGAAGCAGGGCCTGAAGGGCGTGACGACGGAGACCGGCGCGGGACAGTGGGGAACGGCGCTCTCCATGGCCTGCTCTTACTTCGGACTGGACTGCAAGGTCTATATGGTGAAATGCTCCTACGAGCAAAAGCCCTTCCGCCGGGAGGTGATGCGTACCTACGGCGCGTCGGTGACGCCGTCGCCGTCCATGGAAACCGAGGTCGGCCGAAAGATCCTGGCCGAGCACCCGGGCACAACCGGGAGCCTGGGCTGCGCCATCTCCGAGGCGGTAGAGACGGCTGTATCCAGCGAGGGATACCGCTATGTGCTGGGCAGCGTGCTGAACCAGGTGCTCCTCCATCAATCGGTCATCGGTCTGGAGACGAAGGCTGCTCTGGATAAATACGATGTGAAACCGGATATTATCATCGGCTGCGCCGGAGGCGGTTCCAACTTAGGCGGCCTGATCGCGCCGTTTATGGGCCAGAAGCTCCGGGGCGAGGCGGACTACCGCATTATCGCTGTGGAACCGGCTTCCTGCCCCAGCTTTACCAGAGGCGTATACGCTTATGACTTCTGCGATACGGGGATGGTCTGCCCGCTTGCAAAAATGTATACCCTGGGCAGCGACTTTATCCCTTCCGCCAACCACGCCGGCGGCCTGCGCTACCACGGCATGAGTTCCACTCTCTCCGAGCTGTACCATCAGGGACTGATGGAGGCCGTCAGCGTAAAGCAGACCGACGTGTTTGACGCCGCGGAGTATTTCGCAAGAGTGGAGGGCATCCTCCCCGCGCCGGAAAGCTCCCACGCGATCCGCGTCGCGATCGACGAGGCAAACCGCTGCAAGGAAACCGGCGAAGAAAAGACCATCGTCTTCGGCCTCACCGGTACGGGGTACTTCGATATGGTGGCCTATGAGAAATATCACGACGGCGAGATGAGCGACTATATTCCCACGGACGAAGAGCTGGAGGTCTACCGCAAAAAGCTTCCGAAGGTTTGAGTTCTCTGACGCGAGAATTCCATTGTCATGAAAAAAGAGCAGGAAGCCATTCCCTTTGCGGTTCTGGCATTCCTGCTCGAATTATCTTTCGCTGAATCGTACTATAATTACTATGGCGTTTACAATAAAACTCAAGAGAACTCGCTCAATTACGCTCTTGCCAGGCAATTCTACTTTACCCGGTACTGATCGGCTTCCTCATCCGTGAGCGGTCTGCCTAACGCTTTCGCTGCATCAATCATTTTACGCCATTCATATCTTTTCCCGTCTGACGGTTCCGTTAATCTGCCGTCTTTTGCACAGTCCGCAATATCCCGTTCCATTCTCTCCCTCTCTGCTTCTCATAAATGTTTTTTCAACAACGGTTTAAGATAATTCTTTTTAAAGTCGCGGACGGAACAAAAGAATTCCTGCTCCGATTTGGAAAATGTATTGGTGTCTGCTTTTTCAGCCAGAAGCTCCATCGTACAAATCAAATCGGTGGCCTGAAATAGTTTGTAGTCCACTGGCTTTACCTTTCGGAACTCTACATGAGTGTAAAGCGTATTGAAAACAGATGTCAGTATTTTAGTGAGTTCAATCTGCCCATTGTCGTAATAAACGATAATTCTGTTGAATTTCTCCCAAAAATCCTGATGTGATCTAAGTATCTCCGCGATTGACTTTGATATCCGTGCCGTCAAGGCAATAACGTCCGGGCATTCATCTTTCCTGATCTTAGCACAAACATAGTGAAAATCTAATTTTCTGGTAAAATTAAATAAGGCATTAAAAAGCCGTTTACGGTCTTCCATAAGGTCATTAGAATAAACGGATTCCCGGCGAATCAACGGTCCTGTATGAATGGCGTGTTGTTTATATCCAAGATTTGATAAATGGGTCTCAAGATCATCTATATTTTTTGTGATGTTAATATCCTGATTATGTAGAACCATTGCAACCAGATAAAACGGTGCATGGGAATCATATGGCCCGAAATCGCCCGATTCATCTATAAAAACACTCAATATCTTTTCCGCCATAGATTCCGCTTACCTTTCTCAAATTTCAACAACAAAATAGCGGGGAAATTCCCCGCCGTTCGGTGGACCAGGGTCTTCCGACCAGCCCAATCAGTGATACCACTGATTTATTTATATGTCAATTTTACCGAAAATATACTTTACTGTCAATGCGATTCAGAAAAAAATAAAATTTTTTCCGGCACCATAATCACACCGGCGATTCAGCACAATTTCAAATATAATCAGGATTTTATTGTTTCGATTCTATTTTTCAAGCCAACAACATAGATCTGGAATATCAAATTTCCCCGATATGGCATAAGTAAAACATCTTTCACCGCCTTTACAGGTTTTTGAATATTCGCAGGTTTTGCATTTCCCTGAAACTTCATACTGCCTTAAGCTTTTAAACACATCGTTGTACCGATATACTTCTAAAATACTTGTGGTATGAATATTTCCACAAGGAATCGGAAGTCGTCGGCAAGGAAAAATATTACCATGCTCATCGACTGTCACCAGAGAATCCCCTGCCTGACATGAATACGGGGAATCTTCTGAACCCAGGAACTGGAGCGCGCGATAATTTTGTACATATAGACCGCACCGTTGATTTTCGACATTCTCCCGTTCCCGCCGCAGGATTGCAACATATTCCGGCATATCCGCTTTGTCTAAAGGATGAATCTTCGATTGAGAATCAAAGGGAATGTATCTGTCGCTCCAAAGTGTCCGCACATAATGCTTGCGACAAACCTCCGCCACTTGCGGGAATTGATGAAAATTCTCTTTATTAGCTGTAAAGGAAACACGGGCGGGGATCCTCCATTCAGCCAATTGATCGAGGGCATGAATCACTTTTTCAAAATTTCCAATACCACGAATACTATCGTGGGTTTCTTGATTTCCGTCTAAACTGACCTGAAAAGCCTTGAGATGCAATCCTTTTATAAGCCATAGATTCCTTGAATTGAGTACAGTACCATTTGACATAATGCCATAACGGTATTTATATCTGAATCGCCGCAAAAGCCAAAGAATTTTGTGAATATCGGGATGTAAAAACGGTTCTCCTCCTGTAATATGAACATGAACTGCCACCTTCTCCCGACTTTGCTTTTTCAAATATCGAACCAATTCATCAAACTGCTCCAGCACAGACTTAATATCACGGTAGGGCATATCCATACAATGCTCACTTATATAGCAATGCCTGCAGCGAAGATTGCAATTTCCGGTAATATGTAACTGCAAAATTAAATTTTTCATGGTTTTATAATCTCAGAATGCAACATTTGTGCGACAAATTGTCTGGCTCCGAAATAGGTAACATGTAAATCACGTATAATGCTTAAAACGCTGATTTTCTTATTTTGGCGAATTAATTCGGCACGCTGCTTATCCAAATACATAATATGATGGAAGTACGATACCCTGTAAATATTGTCATACTCCACCACTTTGATGCTCGGTTGAATATCATATTTCTTCCAAGGCAAAATGATTCTGTATGTGCGCGGAAATGCTTTCGGCGCTCTCGCAGGGTCAGCATCACAATCCACGGCTTTTCCATTTCTCTGGTCATCAAGATTTGTCATTCTGCAACCGCCACGACAGACATTTACAATTCTGCAGCCTCTGCATTTTTCTGGAACTTCCTTGCGTTCTCCCCAGGAAATCAATTTCTGCCGGATCTCCGAAAAATCATCCGCAAAGATGTTTCCAATACTCTCGCTGTCTTTTGAACAGGCATACACATTTCCATCCATATCCACATTATATCCATTGATTCCAGCGCCGCAGCTTTTTCCGAACATTTTCAGACTTGCCGCAGACGGAAAGATACAAAACGGAAAACCGCCGCAGGCAGAAACATATATATTATTTCTTTTCTTTAGCTGTTCGCATATTTTGAATAAGAGAACCAAGTCTTCTTTGCCTAACGCATATTCATCAAATTGTGAAGCAGCATTCGCAGGACGGGTTACACGGCTGATAAACAGCTTCTGACAATGATATCTGTCAATAAGCCATTGTGCTGTCGTTTCGATTTCATCCAGGTTTCGCTTCGATACCACTATATTGGGAGTAAAGGAAATGTCATGTTTGCGTAAAAAATCCATCCCCTGCACGACAGAGTCATATGTATAAGAATTATTTGTCGTTTTTTGAAACGTATCCTCACTGACGCTGGGAAAGGATACCATGAGATTTACCTGATACTCTTTGAAAAATTTTGCAATATCTTCTGTAATCAAGGAACCGTTCAGAACGATTTGTCAAGGACATAATGAAAGATATTAAAAAATGCCTGAAAATCCAATATTTTCAAGCACACCCGCAATACACATATTCAGTTCTTTTTTCTGCCCTGCATATCGTTCTCTATTAGTCGGATAATTTTGTCGTTCATGCTTTCCCTGCTCTGTCGGCTGTAAT
>JAMPIG010000033.1 GCA_023662875.1 Roseburia sp.
TTTGATTTTCCAGGGAAATCGAAGATTTCCCTTTGCCATATAACGAGCAAACAGCCTGCGAAGCAGGCGATAAAGCGCTGAAAGCGTGGGTTTGCGAGTTAACATGATATAATGAATGCAGCGAAGCCGGGAAAGACGGATGTTACAACAATAGAATTCACGCTTCGCGAGAATTCTATTGTCATAAATTAAGAATCACGAGGTACTGACATTACTATGACACAGCAAAATTCCCCCCCAACAATGAAGGATGTAGCCAGAGAGGCCGGCGTGGCTCTGGGAACCGTCTCGAAGGTCATGAACGGGATCCCGGTAGGCGAAAGCTACCGTATCCGGGTCGAGGAGGCGGTAGCGAAGCTGAATTACCGCGTCAATAACTACGCCAAGGGACTCAAGAGCAACCAGACCTATATCATCGCCGTTATGACCCCGAACCTGATCAACCCCTTTTTTGCAAAGCTGGTAGACCATATTAACCGCTCCCTCACCCGGCGAAGATACCGTATGCTTTTTTACGCTACGGACTATGACCCACAGCAGGAGCAGGAGCTGGTAATTTTGGCGGAGCAGCAGAAGGTCGAGGGCATTATCTGCCTGTCCTATAACCCGGAACTGAAGGTTTCCGCAAACGTACCCTTCGTATCCATCGACCGCTATTTCGGTTCGCAGTTTCCCTGCGTCTCCTCGGACAATTACAGCGGCGGCCGGATCGCGGCGGAAAAGCTGGCGGAAAACGGATGCCGGAATCTGGCGTTTATGCGGATCGGCTCCCGGCTTACCAACGAGCCCACCAAGCGGAAGGACGGCTTTATCAACGCCTGCGAGGCCATGAATATTCCCTATACCCTGAAAATTGTGGAAGACGGGACGCCCTACTCCGCCTTTGAGGACTTTCTTCAGGAGCATATAACGGACGGAAAGCTGGAGTTTGACGGAATCTTCTGCGTCACGGACTCCCTGGCCCATCAGATTATCCATTCCCTGAAGAGTATGGGAATTCGTGTGCCCGAGGACGTACAGATTATCGGCTTTGACGGCTCGCAATACTACGGCGACCTCGAATACTGCTGTTCCACCATCGTCCAGCCGCTGGAGGACATCGCGGAAACCTGCGTCGATCTGGTACTGCAGAAAAATTCCTCAAGGCCCCCGTCCCTGGTCTGCCTTCCCGTCAGCTACGCCTACGGCGGAACGACCCGCTCCTGAAGGAGCGGGTCGAAAATTATGGTAAGCGTCATAACAATTGCCGGGAATTACTCTCCTGAAAAGCCAAAAACCGGGCATATCCGACTTTTGCATCTGATATGCCCGGTAAATTTATATCATGTCCCATCTGTTGTCCGGTAATAAAGGACTAAAATATCCTTTTATGCAATTTGGGTTAACAATACATAACTGCACATGCGTTTTCTCCCTGATCCCGGATTCCGGATACACAGGATTTCCCTCTACAAAAACGCCCCTGACGCTGTCATAGCTTTTAATATGTACCTCTTTGTTGTACTGATGAATACGTTGAATAACCGCACAGTCTAATTCTCTTAACAGAAGGTCATCATTCCCTTTCACATTTTTATTAATCGGCAATGCTTTTCCATGAAGCGAAAGCTCATATGATAATATTTCATAGCCATTTTTCAGCACTTCTGCGCTTCCATAATCTGTCAGGTTCAAACAATGTCCTAATGTTATAACCGCCCCAATAACCGCAGGTTTTTTCTTTTCCTGCTCAGGATGCTTTTTATTATTCCGCTCACAATACGCTGTTGCCCATTCCTGCGCCCTTGAAAAACTGTTTTCCCAAAAATAGATTCCGTTACCCAGCCAATCATAAGAATTAAGACTTGGCAATAACGCTTCGTGATCATGCAAAACCTTTTTATATGTTTCTTCGTCGCAGCCATGAAATGCCAGAACCAGGTTAGGTAAGTTGCTATACATAGTTTATTATCTCTTCTGTACTCCAATCTTCATATATTCATAATGTTCTGTAAATTCACCATTATCTCCAATTATTTTACTTTTCTTTAAATTGTCCAAAGAGACTTTCATAGCCTGACTCTGTTCCATGCTTTTTAATTTTTGCAAATATTCTTTCATCCCATTGATATAAGCTATTTTTTCGCATTCAACCAGCTCAACAGATGGCATGACACCCACCCCGCTTTCTCTCTTCTCCATATCGCATCGCCCCGACTACCCAAATTCAATAGCCGAACACATCACATCTTTCACTCACACCAGCCATATAAGCAATAGAATTTACACTCCATAAAATTCGACTGCCATGAAAAAAGTCTATCACACGTTCAGCCCAAATTCAATCGTTTTTAATATTATGTGCAACGGGTGCGTAACGATTCCTGATTTCCCAGCCATCTCTTCTACAAATATTTCCTGTCCGCCTCATACTGTCTGGATTTCTCGTAATACTGTGCCTGGGCCTCCCAGAGCTGCCGGTACTTTCCTTCGGTCTTAAGCAGGCCCTCATGATCTCCCTGCTGGATAATCCCGCCGTCCTCGAAGACGAGGATTTCCTTACAGAATCTGCAGCTGGAAAGTCTATGGCTGATGTAGACGGCCGTGCGGTCGCCTGCGATCTCGTCAAATTTCCGATAAATTTCCGCCTCCGCGATGGGGTCAAGGCTGGCCGTGGGCTCGTCTAGGATGATGAAGGGAGCGTCCTTGTACAGCGCCCGGGCGATGGCGATCTTCTGGCGCTCGCCGCCGGAAATCTCGATGCCTTCCTCGTCAAAGTCCTTGTAAAGCCAGGTATTCAGGCCGTCGGGAAGCTCCTTCAGACGGTCGCCAAAGCCCGCGTCCTCAAGACACCTCACTGCCCGCTCCTCGTCCACGTCGCAGGAGCCCGCCACATTCTGCCCCAGCTGATGGGACAGCAGGCTGAAATCCTGGAAAACTACCGAGAAGATAGCCATGTACTCCTCGTAGCGGTACTTTTTGATATCCACGCCGTTTAAGAGAATCTCTCCCTCCTGAGGGTCATAGAGGCGGCAGAGCAGCTTGATAAAGGTGGACTTGCCGGAGCCGTTCTCTCCCACTACCGCCAGCTTGCTTCCCACCTCGAAGCGCACCGACACGTTTTTCAACGCCCATTTCTCGGAGCCGGGATACCGGAAGCTGACGTTTTTAAACTCCACATTGTACTTTCTGTCCCGCCTTTTTTCCGTGGTCAGGCTGCCCTGGTACATATGGCTGGGCAGATCCAAAAATTCAAAGATTTTTTCCACGAACCCGGCGTTTACCCGAAGCTCGTTGGCCGTGTTCAAAAAGCGCGTCACGCCTGAGACCAGCCTGCTCATGGCCCCCACATACTGGGTGACCTCCCCGATGCCGAAGGCGCCCGCCCATGCCTTCAGGCAGACGAACAGATAAATCACGCTCAGCAACAGCTTTTCGCCGGCCGCCTTTCCCATCAGGCAGAGCCCGAAACTGCCCTTGTACTGTTTGTCGCAGTATCCGCCCACAAACCAGATATTATCCATCCAGGTGTAATGTCTGGCAATCTTTGCCTGAGGATACATCCGGTACTCCACCATGCTGTCGGCGTCGTCATTTAAGAATCCGAAATGGGAGAACAGCCGGTTTCCCAGGGTTGCCTGCCCGCTCATGGCGGCGTTTTTTGCCATCATCTTCGCGTTGAGCCAGGGAGCGAGCGAGGCGGTAAACGCCATAGCCCCAAAAACGCCCAGCACCGTCAGAGGATGATTGAGAAAGACAAGGTCGCTCCCCTCCGGAACCCTGGCGACGAACAGTCCCACGGACAGGGCCAGCGCGCCGATCACCGAGAAAAAGTCCGACACAAATCCCTCGAAGGCCCACTGGATTCTGGCAAAGCCCCAGCCGCCCCAGTTTCTGTTCTGCGTGATCTGATTGTAGAGATCCCGAACCTCCTGGTTTTCCACATCTCCGTAATCCATCGTCATAAATTTCTCGCATTCCATCCGCTGCATATTGGCCCAGAAAAGCGCGGATTTGGCTGAGTAAGCGTGATACATCGCACCCTTGACGATCCCAAAGGCCGCCGTGGTCAGGACGGAGACAAGGGCCCACATTCCTAAGGTTTCCGGGCGTCTGTCCCCCGCCAGCTCGCCGATCAACTTCGCCATGATAACCAGGCCCGCGTAGGAGGCCGTCACATCCAAAAGGGCTTTCAACGCGCCATAGGGAAACATCCATTTATTTTTGGAGGCCAGCAGCCTGACCGCGCGGATATTGATTCCGATCGCCTTGCGCCAGCTCATTTTTTCAGATTTGGTTGACATTCAGCTTCACTCCTTCCTGATAATATCTGGACTGAATCTCGAACAGCCGCGCGTATTCCCCGCCCTTTTCGATCAGCTCCTCATGCGTCCCTTCCTCGGCAATCTTCCCCTTTTCCAGATAGAGAACCCTGTCGCAGAATCTTGTGGAGGCCAGCCGGTGGGAGATAAACACCGCCGTCCTGTCCTTTGTCATCTCGTTATACTTCTGATACATGTCCCGCTCCGCCAGAGGATCCAGGGCCGCCGTGGGCTCATCCAGCATCAGCATCGCCCCGCCCTTATAAAGCGCCCGGGCCAGCATCAGACGCTGGTACTGGCCGCCGGAGAGCAGCACGCCGTCCAGATAAACGTTCCGTCCCAGATGGGTATCCAGCCCCGCGGGCAGCTCGGAAACCATTTTCGTCAGCCCCGCCTTTTCAATACAGTCCTTCACCCGCTCCAGGTCAATATTCTCAGTAGCCTGGGCTACCGTCTCCGCCACCGTGATGTCCATGATGTTAAAGTGCTGGAACACCGCCGAGAACAGCCCGTAATACTCGTCCCGGTTAAACTCCCGGATATCGGTTCCGTTCAGCAGGACACGCCCCTCGTCGGGGTCCAGCAGCCCTGTCATCAGCTTGACCAGCGTGGTCTTGCCCGCTCCGTTCAAGCCTACCACGGCGATCTTTTCCCCCTTTTTCACCGTCAGGTTCATGCCGTCGATGATCTTATGATCCGACTGAGGGTAGGCATAGCTGACGTTTTCCAGGCGGATTTCATAGGTGTCGTCCCGGGGAATGGCCTTCCCGCCCTCAAAACGGAAGGGCTCCTCGTAGTACAGGCACTCCAACAGACTGGAAAGATCCAGACAATAGTTCCGCAGCTGCTGCAGATTGTTCAGCACGCCGTCGAACTGCCCGCCCAGAGAATTTACCGCCGAGAAATAAAGCATAAACTCCGCCGCGCCCATGCCGCTCTCCAGACACATCTTCAACAGAAGGAAGCAGGCCGTCCCTGTCCTCAAGAACTCCAGGAGTGTACTGGAAAAGCTTCCGATGAGATAAAAGGCGTGCTCCTTATTCGCGTAAGCCTGCCGAGCCAGGAAGGCCTTGTCGGTCAGCCTCTGAAGCCAGCTTCCCAAACCGAACAGGCGGATATCCTTCGCCACAGGCAGATTCCGGGCCTGACCGGTGAGATACCACATCTGTTTCTCCAGATGAGACCGTTCCTCCCGGTGTCGGTAGTTGTATTTATAGACGTAAGAGGAGATCAGAAAATTCAGCACGCTCAGCCCCATGGTCACCCCGAACACCAACGGGTGTACATAGGTCAGCATCACCGCAAAGAAGCCGAACATTGCCAGCCGGATCGCCAGCTCCTGCAGGGTATGCCAGATTCCCTCGCAGGCCGCATTATTGCTGTTGCAGCAGTCTCCCGCCCGCTCCCTGAGCCTGCGCCATTTGGTATCCAGACAGTTGACGTAAGAGGTACTCGCCACCTTATCCGTGAGTTCCTGCAGAATGCGGCTTCTCAGCTCTATCTGATAAGCCGCTTTCACGCCCCAGCCGCCCTGGCCGTTGCCCAGGAACGCGACCGCAGTGTCCGAGAGCAGGCACCCGCCGATAAAGAAGGCCGCCGTCAGCAAAAGCTCGCCCGCGGGGCTCCTCGCCTCCAGCTCCGCCAGAATCTTCGGGGAAAGATAAAACCCGAACACTCCGCTGGAAACGTTAAAAAGGATCTGCAAAAACAGCAGGCCGGAAACCTCCGGGCGGTATCGGAACGCCCGGGAGAACATGAACCTGATACACCGTCCCATCCTGTACTTGGGCTTCTCTTTTTTCTTTTCCGTAGACATATTTTTCACTCCTCTTCCTGTCTTTTTTGTCAGACGCTCCTCCGCCTCCGGGCAGCGCCTTTTCGCTTCCGGCTCCGAGGGCGCTTCGCCTGGCAGACAATCCTTCCCGGCTGCAGCGAAGCTTCCTATAGCGCAAACAGCGTCTGGCCGGGCAGGCTTGGAACCGTTTTTTCTGCCGGTTCCTGCCCTTTACGGACATTATATAACAAAAATCCCCGAAAAAAAATTTCGGGGATGAATTGCATTCTGAGAGGGACGAATTGCAAAGATATTACTTCAGCGCCTCCGGCAGCAGGATTTCCGTGGTAAAAGCCCCTTCCTCCGAGTTGACGGACAGATATCCGCCCAGCTTTTTTACCACCGAGTCGATTCTGCCAAGCCCCAGCCCGTGGTCGCCACCCTTCAGGCTTCGGAACAGGTTCCCGACCTTCTCCAGCTTCCCGCCGCTTGTGAAATTCAAAAAAGAGATATACAGCTGCACGCCCTTCCTGTCCATATAGACCCGGATCACCCGCCGCTCCGGCGGCAGGGAGACGCTGGCCTCTATCGCGTTGTCAAAAAGATTCCCCAGAATCGTGCAGAGATCCACCGCCGAGACATTGAGCAGCTCCGGGATATGCACATCCGCCTCCACCCGGATTCCCCTGTCGTTCGCCAGGGCGATCTTCGAGTTTAAAATCGCGTCCGCCATGGGATTCCCGGTCTTAAGTACGGTATCCACAGTATAAAGATCGGTCTCCAGATCCTTCAGATAGTCAATGACCGCCTGCAGGTCGCCCCTGTCGGCGTAGGTCTTTAAAACCTGGATATGATTGCGGTAATCGTGCCTCCAGCCCCGCATTTTGCGGTACATGTTATCCACCTCGGCAAAGTGGGTCTTCAGCAGCTCCCGCTGGTAGGCTTCGATTTTTCTGTCTGTCCTCCGCGATAATTTCATTCGTACCCCCTGTTCCCCTGACACGCCTGTCAATCAATATCAGCAAATTTAACAAGTCAACTGTTTTTTTACCGTCAAATATAAGCCGATTCCAAACCGCCGACGCCGGACTGTCAGTTCAACCGGATAATCGCCCGGTTCACCGCCTCATAAGCCCCTCTGGGCAGAGGAACCGCTTCGCCGCCCCGGAGGAAAATTTCCTTCCGGGTCACCCGGGAGACAAAGCGCAGATTGACGATATAAGACCTCCCCACCCTTAGGAAACGCCCGTCCAGCTCCCCCTCCATCTCCTTCAGGGTCTTTCGCACGGTATAAGCGTCCTCCGCGTAAACCGTGATATAATTTTTCATCGCCTCGATGTACCGGATTTCGTAGATGGGCAGCAGGACAGTCTCCACGGCGGTCTCCAACACGATCTTCCGCCCGTCGGTCTCCTGCTTTTCCAGCGCGCGGTTCAATGTGGAAAAAAGCTTTTCCGCCGACACCGGCTTTAACAGATAGTGCAGCGCCGCCACCTCATACCCCTCGGCGATATAATCCGAAAAGCCCGTGATAAAAATAATCTGAATCAGCTTGTTAACCGCCCGGAGGCGCTTCGCCAGCTCCACGCCGTTCATCCCCGGCATCTCGATATCCAAAAGCACGATATCCGGTGCCAGATCCTCGTATTCAAACAAAAAAGCCTCGGCGGACGGAAATTCCGACACGCTGACGTCCGTCCCCGACTGCCGCGACCACTCCCGCACAAGAGCGCTCACGGACGCGCGCTCCTCCGGGGAATCGTCGCAGATACAGATTGTAACGTTCATGACTGCTTCCCTGACTCCTTCTTCCGTGTATGCAATATATTCAGACCGAATAAGGTCATTCTACCATGAGCGGCGCTCACGGTACGGATGGCCATTCGGCCGCTTCCTGCCCCGAATAAGGTCATTCTACCATAACCTCCAAAAATGCGCCACCTGAAAAATTAACCGACGGCCTGCTGTCTTTTGGGCGCAAAAAAGCGCATGGCCACAATTTATTGTTCCATGCTACTAACGCAAGAAAATTGCCGACGACTCAGCTTCGAATAATGCCTTCTTCCCCGTTTATGCCGTAGCCGTACACATTCGAAACCGTGAGCTTTTCCACTTCTTTTGCCACCAGAATATCGTTTTCGCCGTTCTCCGGCGCAGTATACGCAGGCTCGGAGGGAGATATGTCGAAAACCCGGCCCTTAAGCGCCAGATTATCGCTTTTTTTCAGATGAATCACAATATCCCTGAATATAATATCCGTTATGTTTTTATGCACTCCAATCAGACCGGCCGCATTCTCGGAATGACAGATAATCCCGCTGAAAATAACGTTTCTGACACTATATTTCACATCCGTTCTGGGAACTGCATTTACATAGTTGTGATGACCGGTTGTCATAATAAATATGGGCTCGCCGTTGCCCCACCAGTTTCCTGCCCGCACTCTTGTATCAATCGTCATATTTGACACAGCCACATTTTCAACCAGTCCCGAGCCCGCGCTTGCCATAATGCATATTCCCCTGTTGCTGTCGCGTATCGTGCAGTTTGTGACGGTAACATTTCTGACAATACTGTGCATATAGCCAATGCTTACGGTCTTGGAAAAACTTCTCAACACGCAGTCCGATATCACAACATTCTCACAGGGCTTATTCCAGTCCGTTATCGCAGAGAGCGCAATGCAGTCGTCTGCCGTGTCGATATTACAGCCGCGGACGAACACGCCGTTACAACAGCAAAAGTGCATTCCGTCATTGTTGGGAACATTGGGATGCCCCTTTATCGTCACCTCTGTTACATGTACGTTTTCCGCCTCGATAAAGCTCATTGTCCAGCAGGGCGCATTGAGAATGGTTATACCGCTTACCGTAATGTTTTTTGCACCGTAAAAGAAAATAGGTTGATTCGGTCTGCCGCCCTTGCAGGTATAGGGACATTCCGCCCGCTGTGCCTCTGTCAGAGGAATCCTGGGCAAAGCAGGCAGAGCGGGTTTGTCCCTGTCGTAAAAGCTGTCTCCCCGCAAATCAATCGTACCCTCGCCATACAGCTTTATTCCGTCGGCGCGGAAGCTGTACAGCAGCGACGTGACCTCTCCCATCTCATTATGAAAATATCCGTTTGTACGGTAATCGGACAGGTCTTCGCTTGCCTGCAGCACCGCTCCCCGTTCCAGCCGCACAGATACAGCATGTAAATCAAGGGTTCCCGTAAGATACACCCCTGCCGGGAAGCATATCTCAGCTCCTGTTTCTTCCGCCAGGTCTATCGCAGACTGAATCGCCTGTGTCTGTACCAAATGACTGTCAGAAACCACACCGTGATCCGTGACATAAAGCCTTTTCATACGTCTGTCTCCTTTTCGCAATCCCGATTCTATCATGTTTCATAACCGCGTGAAAACACCTGATCTGTCTTAATAAAGCATTCACCTCGGTTCGACATTCCTGTTTCTGTTTTCATTTCCCCAATCGCATAGCTTATCAAGCACTTTTACAAGAGAGCGCCCCCGTTCGCTTAAGGAATATTCGACTTTCGGGGGAATCTGGGGATAAACCTCCCGGACGATCAGTCCGTCGGCCTCCAGCTCTTTAAGATTCTGGCTGAGCGTCTTATCGGCTATTTTCTTTAAATACCGCTGCATCTCATTAAAGCGCACCGGCTCATACTCCATCAGGCAATAGAGTATGATAGGCTTGTACTTCCCGCTGATCAGGGAAAGCGTATAACTGTACCCCGTATCATAAAAGTCTGCGTCTTCTATCTTTTTTCTTTCCATTACTTTCCTCTAAGTAAGTACCTAACCTAAATGTTGGTACTTGTAAACATTTTGGTGTTTGCTATAATTTTAACACGAAAGAAAAAACGATGCAACATTTTCCACATAGAATTATGCATTTCAAAAATTCTATGGTCATGAGCAATAGAATTTACGCTTCGCAAGAATCCTATTGTCATGAATCGCGGAATTTGCGGCTGCGCGCTGCCTGCCGCAAATCCATTATGCACAAAGAGCAGCGCAGAAATGAGGTAAAGAGATGAAAAAAGATTTAGGGTTAGTGCAGGCAGTATTTCCCATGCCCGTGTTGATGGTCGCCGCCTATGACGAGAAGGAAAAGGTCAACGTGATGAATGTGGCCTGGGGCCAGATCTGCGATGACGACAAGATTATCCTTTTTATCGGCGAGGGCAAAAGGACGTGGCTCAACATCAAGGCGAGCAAGGCATTCACGGTTTCCCTGGCCGATGAGGAGCATGTGGATGTGGCGGACTTTTTCGGGATTGCGTCCGGCAATAAGATTGACGATAAATTCGAGCGGACCGGATATCATGCGGTAAAAAGCGACAAGGTCCATGCCCCTGTCATCGAGGAATTTCCGGTCGTTATGGAATGCGAGCTTCTTGAGTTCCTTGAGACAGAGCACGTTTCCGGAATTGTAGGAAGGATTGTCAATGTAAAAGCGGAGGAAAAGGTACTCGGCGAAAACGGCAAGGTTGATCCGGTAAAATTAAAGGCGCTTACCTTCGACCAGTTCCAGCACGGCTATTACACAACAGGCCAACAGGTTGCGAAAGCATGGAACGCCGGCGCAGAGTTGATGAAGAAGAAAATGTGACCTGCCAAAAGCGAGCGGGCATGGCCATGTCCGCTCGCTTTGTATTACATTTTTCCAGCTTGTAAACTGTCGTTTCCACCATTGCTCCAAGCTCCTTTTCATCCGAGAGGACATCGTCAACCATCAGCACCGCATTGCGGATAGCCGCATCGGCAATGAAAAAGGCGCAGTTGTAATTTTATAATGCATTAATTCCTCTGGAGTTATGTAAGTATATTATAATAACAGTCGGTTCAAAAAGCAAGCTAAACCCGATACTCTCCCGCTCCCACAGCTCCTCCCTGCCGTCCGGCAGCGCCAGCCGCGCCAATACATTCGCTCCCGCCCAATATAAGAAGATGCCGCGGAATCAGCGGAATCCCTTCCCCGTCAGATAATCGTAGCTGATCTTCATGGATTCAAAGGGATTGCGCCTGCAGACATCCTGCTCCACCAGCGCCCATTTCACGCCAGCCTCCTCGCAGGCCTCGATAATGCCGTCCCAATCCAGATTTCCCTCGCCGATCTCAGCCATCTCCGTGGAGTTGTCGGTGTTTGCCTTTAGGTCCTTAAAATGAACCGCCATAGCCCGGGAGCCCAGCCGCCGGATAAAGGACGCCGGATCCGCGCCGCCGACCTGTATCCAGTAGGTGTCCGCAATAAAGTAAAAGGCTTCGGGATCCGTCTCCCCGATCAACCGATCCATGATCCGCTTCCCCTCCACCCTTGCAAACTCGAAGGCGTGGTTGTGATAGCCGAAAAACATCCCCTCCCGCCTCAAAAGCGCCGCCGTCTCATTGGCCTCGCGGAGGAAGCGGTCCAGATTCTCTCCGCTCTCCCGGGCCCAGCCGGGCATGGAGCCCACGCCGCAGAGGAGGCTCCCCAGCGTCCTGTTGTACTCCATCACCTCTCCGGGATCCCTTCTGAAATCCTCAAAGCTGCGGTGCGTGGTCACCACCTCCAGGCCGTACCGATCCAAAACCTCCCGCATCCTGGCCGCCTCCAGGGGCGTCCCGGAAATCTGCACCGTTTTATAGCCGATTGCACTCACCTTTTTACAGGTCTCCTCAAAGTCCTCCATTGTCTTCGCGTAATCCCGCAGCGTATAATACTGCGCGCCGATTCTCTTATCCATACCGAATCCTCCTAGTAAGTCTTACTGTTATCCACGACGATCTGCGCATCCTTTTTAACCGCCGTCGAGGTCCTGATCTTTTCCTGCAAAAGCTCGTAAAACCTCTCGTCCGGGAAGTTTTTCACATCCACCGTCTCCCCGGTCCAAGCGCTTAAGTGGATGGCGTTGGAGATCGTCAGTCCAAGGATTCCCTCCTCGCCTCTGGCTAAAAGCTCCGTTCCGCGCAGCACCGCGGAGGCAAAATTATTCAGGATTCCAACATGCTGGGGGCCGCCGGAAAAATCGGCCGGGATCACACACTCCCAGCACTCCGGTCTTCCGAAGGGCGCGGTGTTGATCCGGTTGTGCTCCCTCTCCGAGATCACGTTTCTGTGGAAAAGAATCCGATTCCCCTCCACAACGACCTTGCCCATGTCGCAGGCGATCTCCAGCCGGTTGGTGCCCGGCGCTTCCCCGGTGGAGGTGATGTATTCTCCCGTGGTGCCGTTATCGTACTCGAAATACGCCATCACATCGTCTTCCACCTCGATGTCATAATACTTTCCGAAGCTGGCTTTTGCATAAATCCTGTCCGGCATGCCGAAAAGCCACTGCCACAGATCCAGCTGGTGAGGATTCTGGTTGATCAGCGCGCCGCCGCCCTCGTCCTTCCAGGTAGAGCGCCAGGTGCTGCTGTCATGATACGCCTGGGGCCTGTACCAATCTGTGATGATCCAGGTAACTCTCTTGATATGTCCCAGCTCTCCCCGGCGGATCATCTCCCGAAGCTTCTGATACACAGGATTCGTCCGCTGGTTATACATGATTCCGAAGACCCTGCCGGACTCGGCCGCCGCCCGGTTCATCTCCTTTACCTGTGCCGTATAAACTCCCGCAGGCTTCTCCGTGATCACATGCAGCCCGTGGGCGAACGCCTCCACCGCCAGAGTCGGATGCGCGTAATGGGGCGTGGCAATGATCACCGCGTCGCAGGCTCCGCTCTCGAACAATTCCTTCGCATCGGCAAAGACCGGAATCTGCGGATACTGCTTCTTCGCCGCCTCCTGTCTGGCGGGAGAGATATCGCAGATCGCTCCCAGCGCCATATCCGCTACCTTTCCCTCCGTCAGGCTTTTCGCATGACCCGTTCCCATGTTTCCGAAGCCAATCACTCCCATTCTTATTTTTTCCATTTTTCCGTCCTTTCCGCGGACGCATTTCCCGCTCCGCCCTGTCCTAAGCTTCCTCTTTTCACATTAACAGCGTTCCAAAATCTCCCGCAGCGCCTTCCATGCCAGCGTAAAGGTTCCCTCTCCGCCCTGAGGCAGCCCTGTCATCTTATCGTCCAGCTCCAGATCTTTTAATCCCGCAAAGCTGCCCAGATGCGGCTCCAGGCTCAAATAGCTGTCAAATCCGCCCTCCAGCAGGTTCCGCAGGATATACTCCACATTGCCGTCCCCGAGACCTGCAGGCACCACCCTGCCGTCCGCCAGAAACGCGTCCTTAATATGCATATAGGCGATATGCGCCTTCAGACGCTCATACCCTTCTTTGGTATCCTGCCCGCACTGCACGAAGTTTGCCGGATCAAACACTGCCCGGAAATGCTCGCAGCCCAGCTCCTCCATCAGGTCGACGCACCGCTCCACGGTGTCTCCGTAGATATCCTTCTCGTTTTCATGAAGCAGCACCACCCCGCGCTCCGCCGCATAATCGATCATCCGCCGAAGTCTTGCAAGCACCTCCGCCCGCTCTCCGGCCGTCCAGTCCTTTCCGCCCTCATGATAAAAGCTGAACATACGGATATTTTTCGTCCCCAGCTTTTCGGCGATTTCCACCACCCGCCGAAACTGCGCGAAATGCTCCTCAAAATCCGCCTCCAGCTTTACCTTTCCAATGGGGGAGCCGACGGAAGAAACCTGTATCCCGTAAGCTGCCATCTTTTCCTTCAGCTCTTCCGTCTCTTCGTCGGAAAGGGCCGAAATATTCTTCCCGTTTATCCCCCTGGGCTCAAAATAGCGGATCCCCAGCTTGTTCAACACGCGAAACTGCGTATCCACATCCTCCGCGATCTCGTCAGAAAAACCGCTGATTTTCTCATAATCCATTGTCCTCATCCTCCTTGTTCCCGGCAGCCGCCTCTTTTCGTCCGAGCCAGCTTTCTGCACCTCGCTCCCACCTTTTTCGTCCGAGCCGGCTTTCTGCACCTCGCTCCCGCCTTTTTTCGTCCAAGCCGGCTTTCTGCACCTCGGCTCCCGCCTTTTTTCGTCCAAGCCGGCTTTCTGCACCTCGGCTCCCGTCCCTGTGACTTCATCATAATACATTCATTTTTCAATTCATATACCGTTTCTTGCCAAAATCATTGCAATTCTTGCTCTATTGAGATAAAATACAGACAGAAAGAGAGGTTTTTCCATGGATCCCTGTTACTCTATCTCACAGTCTTACACCGAAGCCCCCACAAACGCCCACTTCGGCCTTCACAACCACAACAGCTATGAAATCCTTCTGTTCCTGGAGGGAGACGCGAAATATGTGGTGGAGGACAACGTCTACACCATGGAACCCGGGGATCTGATCATTATCCGCAAACACGAGCTTCACCGGATTTACCACAACAGCCCCACTCCCTACGGCCGCGTGGTCCTCATGGTCTCCCCCGATTTTTTCCGCGAAAACGCCTGTGCCGAATATGAGGCGCAGTTTCTGCACGCTCCCCTGGGCACAGGCCATAAAATTGCCGCTGAAACCGTCCGTTCCAGCGGCCTGTACGACGCCTTTTTAAGATATAAACGCTACTCTGAGGACTATCGGCTTCCCCCGGATACCCCCGTGCTGAAATCAGTCATTCTGGAGATCCTGTACCTGATCAACCGAACCAGCCGCTTCTCCTCCGCCGATGTCTCCACCGGCCCTATTAAGTCTGTTATTTTGTATTTGAACAACAATTATACCGGGGAAATCACCCTTGATATTCTGCAGGAAAAGTTCTTCATCTCCAAATACTACCTTTGCCGGGAATTTCGCAAGGCCACCGGCCTCACCGTCCACGAATACATCCGCCGCAAGCGCCTCACAAAGGTGCGGGAGCTGCGTGCCCAGGGACTGCATATCAGCGACGCGGCCCTTGAGGCAGGCTTTTGCGACTACTCCTCCTTCTACCGGGCTTTTCGGAAGGAATACGGCGTTCCGCCCCGCAGGGAGCTGTGAGCTGCAGATTTTCTTCCATAATGCAAACTATTCCTTAGGAGCAACATTATATAAAACAGCTCAGTCTATCTGCGTCAGCTTACGCCGGAACGTATACCAGAGCGCCAGCAAAGTAATAACCACCGCCGCCAGGACGACCCGGATACTCTCCCGGTAATTTACGCTGGCCGAGACTACGACCTGTCGGAGAAAGATAAATACCATCGAGCTTACAATCGTCACCGTGACAGATTTTCGGAGCATCCCCGCCGCAAACGACCAAAGCCCCAGGCAGCAAAAGACGACCGTGCTGGATAAGGCGGCGGAGATCCAGCTTTGCAGCACCTCCGCCGAAAATTCGCCCGCGATCAAATCCAACCGCCGGTCGACGCCCACAAGAAACAGGGCACAGCATACATAGCCGGCCAGGATCGACGACGCCATAAAAAGGGTAATCAGCAGGAGCTTGGAGGCCATGAGCTTTTTACGGTCGAGCGGATAGGTAAACATCAGCAGAATCGTTTTATTGTTGTACTCGCTGATCACCAGCGCCGAGACCAGAACCGCGAAGAAGATCACATAAACAAAAACAAAGATCATCTGAACGGCCCGGAAGGCGCTGTCAAAGGTATCCTTCTGACTGCCCGAATCGTTCAGGGCCACAAAGACAAAGAACATGGCGAGAAGGAGCGCCGCCGCGGACATCAGGAGATACCGCAGAAAATGTATTTTTTTCAACTCCAGCTTCATCAAACGTACCATATCCGTCACACCTCCTCCGTCACCTGAAAAAAATAATCCTCCAGCGAATTCCGCTGTCTGCCGATACGGAGGATACCGATTTGGTTCCGCGCAAGCGCGGCGGAAAGCTCCTGGACGGGTTTGCTGAGATCGTAGATTTCGATTCTGCCGTCCGCCATAATCTTAAAATCCGTCAGGCCAAGCTCCCGCTCCAGCAGACAGCCCGCCCGCGCCGCGTCGTCGACCTCCAATTCAATATATTCCGTCCGGGATTTACGGATCTCCGACAGAGAAACCTCCCGGAGCAGCTTCCCGCTTTGAAGAATGCCTACCGTATCCGCAATCTGCTCTACCTCGGACAGGATATGGCTGGAAAGAAAGATGGTAGTACCGTACTCCTGATTGAGGCGGCGGAAAAGCGTCCGCATTTCCCGAATTCCCTCCGGGTCAAGGGAGTTAATCGGCTCGTCCAAAATCAAAAGCTCCGGCTTCGTCAGAATCGCCCGGGCGATCGCGAGGCGCTGCTTCATCCCCATCGAATAGTGGGAAACCGCCTTGCCCTCGATGTTCTCCAAACCCGCCAGCCGCAGCGCTTCCGCAATCCGTTCCCTGTTGTGGAAGCCCATATATTCACAATGCAGCTCCAGATTTTCATGACCGGTGATTCTCTCATAAAAGAAGGGACTTTCGATCATGGAGCCGATCCGCTTGAAGGACTCATAGCTGTCGCTGCCGATCTTCCCGCCGAAGAGATAAGCCTCCCCGGAATCCGGCTGCACCAGGTTCAGAAGCATCTTCATCACCGTGCTCTTCCCCGCGCCGTTCGGCCCGACAAACCCGTAGATTTCCCCTTTCTTTACATGAAGGTTCACCGCGTCCACCACCGTCCTGTTCTTATAGGACTTTACCAGGTTCCGCGTTTCGATCAGATATTCCATTTTGTATCCCTCCCCCATCGAGTCAATAACCCCGCCGCAGGACATCCGTGCAGACCCTGACGCCAGCCAACCAAATCGACCTGTCAATTCTTTAGCCCGAAACCGCCCCTGCTTTCAAAAAAAGCATACAAAACAGACCTCTCTTTTTCCTCTCGGAAATCTAACTTTTTTCTAACTTTTCAAAAACAGCGCAAAAACTGTTCTCCGGCCGGGCTCACTTTCCACCAGCAGCTCCGCCCCCATCTGTGAAGCAAGCGCTTTCGCAATCGTCAGGCCGAGTCCGCTGCCGGAGCCCTTATGCGCCGTTGTGTAGGCGCGGTCGAAAATCTGCTCCCGCTCCCCCTCCGGAATCCCCGGCCCGTGATCCTCTACCTCAATCACCATTTTATCGCCCCTTCTCTCCAGCCGCAGCGCGAGATATTTCCCCGCGCCGCCGTGCAGGATCGCGTTGTCAATCAGGTTTTTCAAAATCCTTTTTAACGCGTCGGCATCCACTCGGACATATTCCGGGGAAGCGCCAATCCCGATCTCCACGTTGAATTCTTTTTCTTCCAGGATATCATAGTAATCCAAAATCACCTCGTGACAAATCTGCGCGATATTCTCCCGCTGCAGGTCGATTTCCCTGTCGCCGGAGGTTATTTTGGAAAGGGTAAAATATTCGCCCAGCGTCGCCGCCAGCTCGTCGGTCTTCTCCTCCATCTTTGCCGCCAGCTCCCGGAGTCTCCCTTTTCCCGCTTCCTGCTCCGCTTCTCCCGTTGCCCTCTCTACTTCTCCTGTTGCCTGTCCCGCTTCCCTGCTCAGCAATTCGCTGTAGCCCTTCAAAACGGTGAGGGGCGTTCGCAGATCGTGCGCTATATTGGCCAGCATTTGCGCCATCGCCTGCCGGGAGCGCTCATACTCTGCTTTTTGCGCATAAAAAATATCCAGGAGGCGGTTGATTTCCGCAGCCAGCTCCCGGATCTGCAGATTTTCGGACGGTATCAGGAGCCAGGCGTTTTCTTTCATGTAGGGCGCGGAACCCATTCGCTCCCGGATATACCACAGCTCCCTGTCGATCGCCCTTAGCTTCCGCTGCTGCCGGAGGATCAAAGCTGCCAACGCCAGAATCAAAGCCCAAAAAACGATTGCCATTTACTTTTCCTCCATCTTGTACCCGATGCCCCATAAGGTTTTAATATATGCGGTATCGCCTCCGGAAGCGTTTTTCAGCTTGGCGCGAAGCCTGTTGATGTGGGTATTCAGAACGTTTTCCTCCCCGAAGCAGGGCTCCTTCCAGACTAATTCGTACAGCCTCTCTCTGGAAAATGCCTGGCCGGGATGGGAAGCCAGCAGCAGCAATATCTCAAATTCCGTTCGGGTTAAATCCAGGGAGACGCCTGCGGCCTTCGCCGTATAGGCGGACGGATAGATTTCCAGATCCCGGATCCGAATGACCTCCTCCGGCTGGCTGTCATATCCGGCCGCCCGCCGGATATTCGCCCGAATCCTCGCCGCAAGCTCGATCAGTGAAAAGGGCTTCACCACATAATCGTCCGCCCCCAGATTCAGCCCCATGGCTTTATCCGTATCGCTATCCTTCGCCGTCAGGATAATGATGGGGACGGCGCTGGTCTTGCGGATTTCCTTTATGACTTCCATACCGCTCAGATCCGGCAGCATCAGATCGACTAATACAAGCGCGTAGCTCCCGTCTTCGCAGAAAGCCCGGAGCGCGTCGCGGCCGCTGTAAAAGGGTTCCGCGGAAAAGCCCTCGCCGCTCAGATAACCGCTCACCATTTCACAGATCGAAGAGTCGTCTTCGACCAGAAGTATTTTGTGATTCATCTATGATTCTCCCTTGAGAGGATTTCTCCCCGCATCGCCGACGCGATTCCTCAAGCCTTCCTCGATCCACAGCAATTCCCCAATCGCATACAAAGGCAGATTCACAAGCCATTCCTCTTTTTTATAATCCGCCATGGACGAACGAACCGAAATCTCCGGGTGAAATTTCTCCCGGTAGGTTTTCAGGCTTTTCGCTTTCAGGTTCACCTCCGCCTTTACCTCCAGCGGGACAATCCGCTCTCCGGTATCTACGACAAAATCCACCTCGCAGGAGCCTCTGTCGTTCGTGTAATAGTAAAGCCCCAAATCTTCGATGGTTTTCAGCTGCTGGCACACATACTGCTCAGTAAGAGCGCCCTTAAACTCCGCGAACAGATCGTTGCCGTCAAGCAGGGTATGCTGCCGCAGACCGGCCATACAGCCGAGGAGTCCTACATCAAGAAGGAATAGCTTGAACGCTTTTAAGTCTTCGTAAGCCTTCAGCGGAATCCCGGGCGCATTGACGCGGGAGACCTTATGGATCAGCCCGCAGTCGGCAAGCCACATGATCGCAATTTCATAATCCTTGGCACGGGCTCCCTCCCGAACCAGTCCGTAAAGAAACTTCTTGTTCTCCTTCGCCAGCTGGGAAGGAATACTGTTCCAAAGCATACGAAGCTTCGGAACGATCTCGTTGGGCGCGTGTTTGGAAAAGTCCTGTTCATATGCGGCAAGAATCCGCTTTTGAATCTCGCGGACTTCATTAAAATCCCTGTTTTCGCAAAAGCTCTGTACCGCCTCCGGCATTCCTCCGACAAAATAATAATATTTCAGCTCATCAATATAGATTTGCTTAAAGCTTGTGACCATGCCGAAATCTCTCTTGTCAAGAAGTTCCGCAAAACGCCCCTTCCCGGACGCCATCAGGAACTCCTTGAAAGACAGCGGGTAAAGCTTTAAAAAACTGACTTTGCCCACCGGGAAAGACGTGCCTTCGTGCAGCGCGATACCCAAAAGGGAGCCGGCGCAGACAATATGATACTGCGGGGCATTTTCATAAAAATACTTGAGCGACGTCAAGGCTCTCGGAACTTCCTGAACCTCGTCGAAAATGAGCAGCGTATTGTCCGGGTTAATTTTTCTGCCTGCATACAACTCTAACCCCGTCAACAACCGGTTTGTATCCAAATCGGATGCAAACAGCTCCGCCATTCTCGAATTGGAATCAAAATTGATATATACGGTATCCGCATAAGCCTGCCTGCCGAACTCCTTCATCAGCCAGGTCTTGCCCACCTGTCTTGCGCCCTCGATAATCAACGGTTTACGGTACTTGCTCTCCTTCCACTTATTCAGCTCTTCGATAGCAATTCGATACATACATGCGCCTCCACAAATTATACAACTATATTATGGCACATAAACGCAAAAATTACAACGATAATTTGTTGCATATTGCATTTTTTACAACGAATCGCGGTTCAGAGTTTGTTCTCACTTCATCCCGCCGCCACTTCAACGGCTTTCCCGCTGAAAGCAACGCCGTATTTATAGATGGTTTTGACGCCTCTTCCTGCCATTTCAGCATCATATTTCCTTTCAAGTATCTGCTGTAAAGCCAGCTCTGACAGCTCTTTCAGCTTACCCGCCGGGCAGTTTTTTTCCGCCTTCAATTCAATTAAGATACCGGGAAGCCTGTCGTCCTTCGGCGTCAGCTGAATATCGTATCTGCCGTCGCCGGATTCCCTGTTAGAGGTTGCGTAAGAGCCGCCCAGCAACGCGCACAGTCCGAGCATAAAACCATGATAGAAATTCTCGCCCGCCGTATCATAACAGCTCACAGACTGTGTAAGCAGCTTTTGAATTAAATTTTGAAGCCTGTTACCATCCCCCGAGTAGATCGCTTCCTGAATAGAAATAGCCGTTGACTGCGGAATAACAGGACTCAGCTTTTGAATGATCTCTTTGTTATAAACAAAAGAAATTTCCTTATTGGGCAGAGCAACCTCGCACATATAATCTCCACTGAAGGAAAAGGACGTTTTTATCGCCTTTAAATATCCCGCGACCAATAAAAAACTGTAAATAGTGGATGGGTTATTCTTAATTTGCGGGTAGATAACGCCGGAATCGACGTAAGTCGTAAAGGATTTACCGCTGACCAGGGAAATCAGTTTTTCATAAATTTCCTTATCTGCATCCACAATAATTTCACCGATAATATCGTTGCTGCCCGTGGACTGCCAAAACGCCCTCGGCTCGCATCCGTTATTAAAATAGTTGACAATCGACCACGGATTAAAAATCTCCGTCCTGCCAAAGCGATATCCGTCATACCACTCGCAGAGTTCAGCGTACTGATCGGCGGCTCCGTAATACTCCGCCATCTCTCTTACTTCCTCGGGAGTAAAACCAAAATAGGAGCTGTACTTATTATCTAAGACGGAATAAATCGCAAGATTATTTAATCCGCTGAAAATACTTTCTTTTGCGACGCGAAGAATTCCGGTCAGGAAACCGTAAGACAAGTGCTTATTGTCCTTCAGTCCGCCGGAGAATAAATTGCGCATGAAGAGAATAATCTGATTGTAATAGTCCTTGCTATATCCCTGTTGAATCGGAATATCGTACTCGTCGATTATAATGATCGGGGCAATACCGTAATGCTTATGAAGCATACGGGAAAGATCAAGAAGCGCGCCGGAGAGTTCCACCTCATTCACTTCGCCGGAAAGTATTTTTTCAAAGGTCTTTTTCTCAAATTCATCACATTTTGCGCTGGTTCTCAGTTCCCCATGCCGTCTGGCCTCTTTGGAGAAGACCTCTTTCATGGCGTCGAAAGTCTTCTCCCAGGAGTCAAACTTAACGTCCTTAAACGTAATAAAGATAACGGGATATCTGCCCTGATACGCGCGATACCTTTCTCCGCAGGCCCAAATCTTTTTATTTCTGAAATAAACGGAGGTATCCTCATCGGTCTTTTCAAAAAAAGTCCGCAGCATATCCATATTCAGGGTTTTTCCGAAACGGCGCGGTCTGGTAAACAGCGAAACCATCGGACGTTCATCGATAAAATCCCGGATCATCAGCGTTTTATCGACGTAATAATATTCCGTCGAGGCTAAACGATAATCGGAAATACCGATTGGCAACGGAAGCTTTACAGGGCAGTTGTTTTTCTGATAGGCTCCCGTTTTTATCCGGCGATCGACCGGTTTCTCGGCGTCTGCAGGAATCAGCCAGGAACGACCGACTTTTACTGCGCCGGAAATCTTTCCCTCCTTACAAAGGCTGGAAACCCGCCTTTCCGTCAAATTCCATAATTTCGCCGCTTCCCTCACAAGCATTGTACCAGCCATACGGACACCTCCGAGTTAATATTACCAATATGCTATACTTTATGAGGAAAAATGTCAACGTTCTTTCGGAATATTGTCAAAAACATCCTGTAGAAACGCGTCCGCCAGCGGCAGCCAGAGCTGAAAATTCCCAAACCGCTCCTCCCCCAGATGCTGCATCCCGGCCTGACCGTGGGGAACGCCCGCAAAGGTGTGAATCTCCACCTTCACCCCGGCCTTCAGCAGGTCGGGATAGGTCGCGTCCAGGTTCTGCAGGGCGGAATCCTCCCTGCCCACGGCAAAGAAGACCGGCGGATATTCTACGCCCTCGTAGCAGAAGGGCGCGCCGACAAACCTCGGCCCATAGACGCACAAAAACGCGTCCGGCGCTCCCTTGTAACCGTCCAACCCGTCCGGCTCATAGTCCGGGAAGTGTTCCCTGACGGTATGGCTGCCGGAATAGCCCTCGATACAGGCCTCCCCGGTCAGTCCGCCATTGGAAAATCCCGCAAAGGCGACGCGGTTCAGCGAAATGCGATATTTCTCCGCGTTTGCACGGACAAGGCGGATTGCCCGGGCGGCGTCCGCGCCGCACTCCTCCCTGCTCCAGGGACACATGTTTACGCGGTTCAGGAGCAAGAAGCACTGATAGCCCAGCCGGTTCAGATCCAGGCAGGAAAAATACCCTTCGTGGAAGGAGGCCTCCCCGTGGTCTCCCCCGGCGCATACGACGATCGCTCCCTTCGGGCTGACATCCTCCGGCACAAGCATCTCAAACAGGTAGGGCCGATAGCCCGGATCATGATTGTACCTTCCCTCCGGATTCTCCGTGTACGCCGTCTTTTCGGGCATTTTCCCCTCCGGCCAGAGCCAGACCTTTTCCGGCGCTTCCGGGATCTTCCGTAAGGCTTCCAAAATCCGCCGATATTCCTCCACGATCCCCTCCCGGACGGACAGGTCTTCCTGCTCCCGGAAGTCCCGTTCCAACCGAAACAGGCGGGTCAACTCCTCCGTGGGATAACAGGGCGCGTCGTCAAAATACGGAACCGCCCTGTGATTCAACGCTTTCATCTGTTTTTCCAAATCTTCTCTTTTCATATTAACGCTCCATTCCGCCGCCTGTCCGGCGGCCTATACCTGCCCCAAGTCCTTCAAATCGCGCCTGCAAGGGCAGGACTCAAGGCTTTGCAAATCGGCCTGCACCGCATACTAAATTACCGTCGCCGTTTCAATATATTCGCGAAGGTGATTTCTCGTCCGCCATCAAGCTTATTTTTCAATCTACGACGTCCGGATCTTCTTCAGCCACTTCCCGCTTCGCAGCCGCAGAACCGCCCAGAAGGTCTTGGCAACCTGATCGATCTTCAAAAAGAAATAAATCCAAAACGCGGGAAGATGAAACACAAAGCCCGCCAGAATACCGAGGGGCAGGGAAAACACCCACAGGAACACATTGTCCGCCACCATCAGCACCTTCGTATCCCCGCCGCCCCGCAGGACTCCCTTGGTCAGGATACTGTTGGCGGACTGGAATACCATGATAATACTGATCGCCCGCATCAGCTGGCGGGCAATCTCCGCCGTCCCCGCCGTGAGATGATAAGAGCGGATCACCGGCTCGCTGATCGCCAGGATGATCCCTGCTGCCAGCAGCCCCATCGCCAGTCCCAGCCCCAGAAAGGCGTAGCCCTGATCCTGGGCCTTCTGCCTGTCTCCCTCTCCCATGGTCTTGCCCGTGACGATCGTTCCGGCTTGGGCGAAGCCCGAGGCAAGCACATTGCTGAGCTGCTGGGTCACCGTCGTGACCGCGTTCGCTGCTACAAACTGCTCTCCCAGCCTGCCGATCAGCATGGCGACGGAGTTCGCGCCGATGGCAAGAATACTGTCGCTCACCAGCACGGGGATGCTGATCCGCAGATATTCCCCCGCCAGATCCCTTGTATGCATAAAGAAATGCTTTACCTTAAAGCTGATCTTCTCCTCAAACAGGAACAGATACCCGCAGATCAGCGAACATTCAAAGATCCGGGCAATCAGGGTGCCCAGCGCCGCTCCTGCCACGCCCATCCTCGGCGCTCCCCAGCTTCCGTAGATAAACATATAGTTTGCCCCTACGTTGATAAAGAACGCCGCAATCGAAACATACAGCGCAAAACGGCTCTTCCCCACGCTGCGCAGGACGATGGTACAGGTCAGCGACAGACCGAGGAAAAAGTAAGTGACGACAGACCACTCCAGATAGACGATCCCCTGCTCGACAATCGGAATCTCCGGCGTATAAAGCTTCATAATCAGAGTCGGCGCAAGAAGCGTGATCAGGGCAAAGACCGCCGCAATTCCAAGAGTCAGGCGCAGCATGATAGCCACGCTCTTCCGCATATCCTTCTGATCGTTCATACCGTAATACCGGGAGACCAGAACCGACGCGCCCATGGAGATGCCCATGCACATGATCTGATAAATATGGATGAAGGAGTTGGCCAGGGATACGGCGGAGAGGGAGGTCTCCCCGAGGCTCCCGACCATAATCGTATCCATCATGTTGACGCCCACTGTAATCAGGCTCTGCAGCGAGATTGGGATCCCCACAAGGGCCGCCTCCTTATAAAAATTTTTGTCCCTGATCACCAGTTTCCGCAACAATTCTCTCATTTCTTCCTTCGCTTTCCTGATATTTATTTTGTCGTTCCCACCCTGTCCTCACAAACCATTTTCCTGAAATCCGACATTCCCACGAAACCTGGCTTTCCTGTAAGATCTGACAATTCCACAAAATCAAACATTCCTGCAGGTCTAACTTCCCCGCAGCGCCTGATATCCGCGGAATCGAACGCTTCTTAAATCCGGCTCTTCTACAGTTTCCAACGCTTTCAGAATATCTGCATTTCAGCCGTTCTTCTCCCGCCACAGCCTCTCGACAAACTCCTTCAGCGCCTTCCGCCAGAAGGTCCAGTTATGTACCCCCGGCACATGGAAGAACTCGATGGGTAACCGATATTTCCCCTTTAGCAGCTCCATCGCCTCCAGGTTGCCCTGATACAGCCGCTCATCCTGCTCCCCGCATCCCACAAAGATCAGCCGGTAGGTCTCTTCAAACCTCTCCCGGTCAAACAGCACCGCCGTGTTATCCACCTCGTTGTCCTTTATGTAAAAGACCCCCGAGAAAAAGCCTCCGTTGGCAAAAACCTCCGGGTGGTCAAACACCGTCCTGTGGGCCTGCATAGCCCCCATGGAAAGCCCCGCCATAGCCCGGTATTCCCTCTGCGGAATAGTCCGAAACCGCGCGTCCGCAAAGGGTACGATATCCGAGATCATCTCCTCCTCAAAGGAGCCCAGGGCGTGATGGCTGCTTCCGTCCGGCTTAAAGCTGTACCCCTCCGCCATGACGACCAGCATCTCAGGGCACCTTCCCTCCGCGATCAGGTTATCCATCAGGTTCTGCACTTTTCCGTGCCAGATCCAGCCCGTCTCGTTTTCGCCTCCGCCGTGCTGCAGATAAAGCGTCGGGTAGGCTTTCCCGCTTTGGTCATATCCTGCCGGAGCATACACATACAGCGGCTTATCCCGGCCGTCGATCGAGGAGCGATAGGAGAGCAGCCGGATACTGCCGTGAGGAACATCCTTCAGGAGATAGTCCGTAAAGCCCGGATCCTCCATCTCGAAGTAGTTTGAAACGCAAAAACCTCCGTTACAGCATTGCGTAAACGGATGCACCACCTGTACGCCGTCCACATAAAAGTACACATAATGGAAGCCCGGCTCCACGCCCTCCGCCGTCACAGACCGCCAGACGCCGTCCGCTTCTCTCGCAAGCTCCAGCTCCCTGCCGCTGAACCTGACCGTAACCTGCTTCGCCTCAGCCGCCTCCATGGAGAACCGGACGCTTCCCGATCCCAGCACCTCGATTCCCGTCCGGATATCCGCATACCGGCCCGCCGGTCTGCCGTTTTCGTCCACATCAAAGACCACCGTCTTGTAAAAGGGATCGTTAAACAAAGGGTTCAGGGCCAGCGCCTGGTTCGGACCGTCGTAAACCTCCCCGGCTTTTCTGTCCTCCTGTAAGCTGGAGGGATACTCCCGGCATACCGCCTCCGGCCGGAAAATCCTCTGTACAAAATCATGGAGACTGTGACGCCAGGGGCTCCACTCATGAAACCCGGGGTAAGTACCTGCCGACACAGGATTTCCCGCTTGCTCCAGCCGCTCCTTCAGGGACTTAAGTCCCGCCGCCATGCCCTCAAAAGCGCCTGACGAAAGAAAAATATGCCCGTAAGTCAGCCCCTCGCGTATGATCTTCTCCAGCCCGTCTGAGGACGCGCCGCTGAACACGCCCAGATACCCGAACAGATCCGGATGCCTGGCCGCGGAAAGCGCTGCCTGGGCCGCCCCCAGGGAAAGCCCCGCCACAGCCCGGTTCGCCCGTCCGTCCTTTACGCGGAAATTTTTCCCGATAAAGGGAATACAGTCATAGACCAGCTCGCTGTCGAAATCCCCGGGATAAAAGACCGGATCCTCTCCTTTTCGGAAAGCATACCCGCTGTTCATCACCAGGATCATCTCCTCGCATTTTCCCTCCGCGATCAGATTATCCAGGATGAAATTTGCCCTGCCGCTCCAAAGCCAGCTGGTCTCATCCTCGCACACGCCGTGCTGCAGATAGAGAACCGGATACTGTCTCTGCGGCTCCTGCTCATAGGAGGGCGGGGTGTACACATAAGCGTACTTTGTCCGCCCGTTTACGGAGGAGGGGTACAGCTCAATCCGCACCGTCCCGTGGGGAACCTCCCGGCGGAAGTAAAAGTCGTCCGCCTCCTCCGGGATATCAAAGAAATTCATCATGCGAAAACCGCCGTAAAAGCGCCCGTCCGGATTCGCCACGCGGACGCCGTCCACATACCAGTCGCAGTAGTGGAAGCCTCCCGGGATCCCGCTTACCCGCTTTGTAAAATACCCGTCCTCCTGTCTTTCCAAAGCTATTTTATCACTTTTAAAGGTTCCTGTCATCCCCGCCACCTCAACAGATTCGGCGGTCGGCGCGTAAAAGCGAAATTCCACGTCTCCGTTTTCATAGACATCCACCGCCTGAGGCCTGTCAACATAGCGCAGGGAATCGATTCCTCCCTCTCCGCCGACTACCTGTTTCGCCACCGGCGCGTACGCCAGGGGATGGGACAGTATTGCTGCGTTCGTTACTTTTTTCATTGTGCTCCGCCTTTCCTTAAAGTCAAATTCGCTCTCCCTCTTACCGGAAACTTTTGTTGAAATCAGAAAACCTGCCCTGCATCCTTTAAAGCAAATTTCCTCTCTTCCAAAATTTTAAAGGAAGTCTTTTTCCCTGTATATCGATTTTTTGCTTTGTTTTTGCGATTACTTGTCTTTGCGTCCATATCTTTATCTTGCGTCATGCCCTTTCTCCGATTATAATAAAGGGCAAGGCGAGGTGCTTTATTATGAAATCTCTGGAAAAATATGTAGACCCGAAATCCGACTACTTCATCCATTCTCCCAGCGCAAAAATTGCGGAGACCTTTCTCTATCCGATTTGCCTGGGACATTATTTTTATCTGCCGGGGTATCGCCAGCATCGACTGAGCTTCGACAGCTTTCTTTTGATGTATGTATTTGAAGGAACCCTCACGTTGGAGTTCGAAAACAGAAAACAGGTCGTGGCAAAGAATCACTTCATCCTGCTGGACTGTTATCAGGAGCACTGTTATTCCTCAGAAGTCGGCTGGGAGGCTATCTGGATTCATTTCGACGGCCCTCCCGCCCGGAAAATGTACCAGATGACCGTAGACAAGCTGGGCAACGTCTTCTCCCTGTCCGACCCGCTTCCCCTTTTAAACCGGATGGCCTATGTCTATCAGCCCTTCGCCAGACAGGAGGATATCTGGGAGGTTCTGATTGCAAAATACCTCAACGATATCCTGACGGAATTTATTATCTACACGCCTCAGCAGATTAAAATCGTACAGCGCATCGCCGCCGTGGAAAACTGCAAGGTATACATCCAGAATCATCTGGAGGAGGATTTGAAAATCGACGAGCTGGCAAAACAGGCCTTCATGAGCACCTACTATTTTATCCGGGTATTTAAAAACGAGACCGGTATGTCGCCTCACGAATATATCATCAATACACGGATCCACCTGGCAAAAATGCTCCTTTTGGAAACTACCCTGCCGGTCGGCGATATCTGTTACAAGTCGGGCTTTTCCTCCGAAAGCGCATTCTGCGCCGCCTTCAAGAAAAACGTAGGCGTCACGCCTACCCTATACCGAAAAAACGGGCGCGTCTCTTAACGGCGCGCCCTGTTCTCATCCCTCTCTCGATCTCTAAAGTCTCCCAAGTATAGATTATTCTTTTCACTTCTATTTTGCCCCTTTGGAAATGCCATGATCGACAACAAATCCGTCATATCGCAATGATATATGGGCATGAAATACAACGAATGTGCATTTAGCACAGAAATCTATGCGCATTTTAAATAATAGTTGCATGTTCCAAGCCCAAAAATTATAATAAACTCACAAATCAAGAGGAATGAAAAAGAAGTAGAAAGGAGACGATTTGAAACGACATTCTTATCTTAGACAAACTTAATCTACAGAAACAGGGGGGAATCCTATGCAGAAAAAACAAACGGCAGCGGCCCCAAAAAAGAAGTCGCTGCTGAAGGAAATCAAAAAGAACCGGACGTTGCTGCTGATGCTGCTGGTACCGGTGACCATAGTGGTCGTTTTCAGTTATATCCCGATGCCGGGAATTATCATCGCTTTTAAAAAGTATAACTACATGGACGGGATTTTCGGCAGCGAATGGAACGGATTCGAGAATTTCCGTTATCTGATTATATCCAAGAAGCTTTGGTCTCTGACTCGGAATACCTTATTGTACAACATCGTCTTTATCTTTTTCGGCCTCGTCACAGAGGTAGGGATCGCCGTCTTCCTGAACGAGATGCGGCATCTGAAGCTCAAAAAGGTTTCTCAGTCCCTGATGTTCCTGCCCCATTTCATCTCCTGGGTAGTGGTGGCTACCATCATGCTGAACATCTTCGGCGACCACGGCGTTCTGAACCAGATTCTAAACGGTCTGGGACTGGAAAGCTACAGTATCTACGCCTACGAAAACGCAAAGTCCTGGCCGATCGTCATGGTGCTTTTAAAAATCTGGAAATCCACCGGTTACGGCAGCGTAGTTTACCTCGCCGCCATCGTGGGAATCAGCCCTGACATCAACGAGGCGGCCACAATCGATGGAGCCAATATCTGGCAGAGGATTATGAAAATCACCATTCCCTGTCTGAAGCCCACCATCATCATTATGACGCTGCTGGCGATCGGCGGCATCTTCCGCGGGGACTTCGGTATGTTCTATCAGCTGGTAAAGGGCCAGCACCTGCTGGAGACGTCGGACGTATTGGATACCTATATTTACCGGACCATGATGTCAACCTCTAATATGGGATGGTCGGCGGCGGCCGGTCTGTACCAGTCGATTCTTTGTTTCATCACGATCAACTGCGCGAACTTTATCGTGAAAAAGGTTGACCCTGATTACGCGTTATATTGATGAAGGGAGGCGTACTTATGGAAAAGACGAAAAAAGTGACAGGGTCAAAAATCAAAAGCTCCTGGGACACAAAAATATTTCACATAATCGGATACACGGTCGTATGCCTTTTTGCCCTTGCCTGCGCTATCCCGTTCTATCTGGTCTTCACGGGATCCTTTACGGACGAGAAATGGATCCTGACCAAGGGCTACAGCTTCTGGCTTACCTCCGACAATTTCTCTCTGGAAGGCTATGCCACCATATTCCGATCCCCGGAAAAGGTGCTGAACGCCTATGCCGTGACAGCCTTTGTCACCATCGTGGGGACGGTGCTGGCGATCCTTCTGGTGACAATGGCGGGCTATGTGCTCTCCCGGCCCAATTTCCCCTGGCGGAACGGCTTCTCGTTTTTCTTTTTCTTTACCACTCTGTTCAGCGGCGGCCTGGTACCCTACTACCTGTTGTGCACCCAGTACCTGAACTTCAAAAATCACATTTACGCGCTGATTATACCGGGAATGTTTTCGGTTTGGAATGTGATCATCGCCAAGAGCTTTATGAAGGGAATTCCGAACGAGCTGGTGGAATCCGCCAAGATGGACGGCGCCGGGGATCTGCTGATCTATTTCCGGATTATGATGCCGCTCTCCAAGCCCATGATCGCTACCCTGTCCCTGTTTACCGCCTTGGGCTACTGGAACGACTGGTATAACTGTATGCTGTTTATCAGCGACGATAAGAAATACAATCTGCAGTACACGCTGCAGAACCTGCTCCGAAGCGCGGAGTTTATCACAAAAATTGCCGCCGAGCAGGGCCGGACGGTGGCTTCCGTCCCCTCGGAAAGCATGAAGCTGGCTATGACGGTAGTGGCCATCGGCCCCATCATCCTGCTGTATCCCTTCCTGCAGAAGTATTTTGTAAAGGGACTGACCATCGGTTCCGTAAAAGGTTAATCGAAGACGGTCGGCACAAAAAAAGCAAACTTCGCCCGTCAGACGAACAGGTTCATAAAGCCGGCAAACCGGCTTGGCGGCAGCGAAGTTTCCTATAAATAAAAAACAAGGAGAAGACTATGAAAAGAAAAATGTGGACAAAAGTAACTGCGGTTGGCGCGTCTCTGCTCATGGCGCTCAGCCTGGCGGCCTGCGGCGATTCCGGAAATCCGGGCGGCAGCAACGAGGGAACGGAAGGAGGCGGGAACGCCAACAGCGAGAACGTCGGCGGCAACGCCGGTATCTCCGAGGACAGCCCTTACGCAAACAAGGGCTTCGACCTTTCCAAGCATGAGACGATCGTGATGTACGCCATCGGCGAAAAGCCTGTGGATATGGATAAGGTGATGCAGGAGCTGAATGAAAAGTATATGAATCCCTGGCTGAATACCACTCTGGACGTCAAGTTCTTAAGCTGGGGTGAGGTCGGCGATAAGTATTCGCTTCTGCTGACTCCCGAAGGAGATCAGGTAGACCTGATGTACACCTCCTCCTGGTGTAACTATACCTCGGAGGTTGCAAACGGCGGCTTCAAGGAGCTGAGCAAGGAGTTCCTGGAAAAATACCTCCCCTACAGCTACTCCGTACAGGCTCCCATCAGCTGGGATCAGGTATCTATCAGCGGAAAAATATACACGATTCCCAAAAATAACGCAGCCTTCAATACCTATAATGTGCTGGTAGCCCGGACGGATCTGCTGGAGAAATACAACATCACCGAGATCAACAGCTGGGATTCCATGAAGACCGCGCTGAAAGCTCTGGCGGCCGAGAGAGAAAACGGTATCTACGCAAACGGGCAGAGAGGAAATGTGGAATTTGCGGATCATCTCTGGTGGCAGGAAATTCAGACGGAGGCTCTGGCAACCGGATATCCCTTCATGTATTATACCCACGGAACGGAAGCGCTGCCGGATTGGGAGAAGGATGTGTTCTACAAATATACCAGCCAGGATACCCTGAGGCTGTATCTGGAGATGGTAGAGCTGGCGAAGGCCGGCGTATGGTCTCCCGACAAGATCAACGACAGTACAGACGCTGTGGAAAACTTTAAGAGCGGCAAGGTAGCCTCCATTATTTGGAACGCCTCCGCACCCAACGCAGGCCGCGAGATGGAGCTGGCCGGTATCGGAACCTACGGCATCTTCGACGTGACGCCTCAGGCAAAGGCTATGAGAGGAAGCTACGCGGACGATACCGTAGCCATCACTGCAAAGAGCAAGCTGCCCGAGAGAGCCGCTCTGGTAATGGACTGCCTGAAGGGCTTCCCGGAGGTAAACAACCTGGTCGTCGGCGGTATCGAGGGATCTCACTATACCCTGACCGAGGACGGCTACCGGCAGGACGGCCCCGACGCCTCCAACTACAGCTGGGGCGCATGGGCCTGGGGTATCACCGGAAAAGACAGCCCGGGCGTGTATGCGGAGGATCCCAGACTGAACCAGTTTGACGAGCTCTGCGCGGCTAAGGAATACGCGCCGCTAGCGTCCGCTTTCACCTTTGACTCGACAGGCGTTGAGGCTGAGCTTGCCGTAATCAACGGTATCGTTGCGGAATATGAGACAAGCTTTACCCTGGGAATGTTCGGGGACGATACGGAGGCCAAGTTCAACGAGATGAGCCAGAGACTGCAGGAAGCAGGACTTGACATGATCATGGAAGAGTGCAAGAGGCAGTACGAGGAATTCTGCGCCGGTATGCAGTAATTTATACCCGACAGCGATAATAGCCGCCGTTCAAAATGTATAACGGGCGACGCATCGACGTCGCGGGATGGAGAGCGGCAAATAAGTACATGCACGGGTATAAGACGACTCGGAACATAAAACAGGATCGAATACCGATCCGGACTGGGCAGCTGATATTTCGTTGTCAGCTGTCCTTTTTCTCAAAAAAAGCAGGAGGTGTTTATGAGACAGGAAACTAATTTCAATGAAAACTGGTCGTTTTGGCTGGGGGATGACGCGGATTGCGCCAGACCGGACTACGCGGAAGGCGGGTGGCGGGCGCTGACCCTGCCCCACGACTGGAGTACGGAGCACGAGCCGAAAAGGGAAGCCGTAACCGGAGGCGGAGGAGGATACGCCACCGCGGGAGTCGGCTGGTATCGCAAGCATTTCCGTATGGAGAGCCTGGGGGAAGAGGAAAAGCTTTTCCTGTATTTTGAGGGCGTTTATATGGACGCCACAATCTATCTGAACGGGGAACCGGTCGGCTGGCACGGATACGGCTACGGCTCCTTTCAGGTCGATATTACAGATCAGGTAAAAACGGGAGAGAATGTGCTGGCCGTAAGGGTGGACAACAGCCATCAGCCCAACTGCCGCTGGTACAGCGGTTCCGGTATTACCCGGAATGTATGGATGATACGCACGGAAAAGGTTCATGTGGATCTCTGGGGCGTAAGGTGCGCCACCAATGGTATTTATCCCAAGCAGGAGCAGGCTGCCCTGCAGATCCGCGCCTTTGTCAGAAACGACGGGGATACCCCGGTTCATGTAGGCGTAATCCACGATCTGTACGACGGGGAGGGGAATCTGGTGTGTACCTCCGGAACAGGTCTTTATCTGAAGCCGGGCTGCAGCGACGACAGCATGGTACGCCCCGCTGTGGAAAAGCCCCATCTCTGGACGGACGAGGATCCCTACCTGTACACTCTGGTAACCAGGGTAGTCCGGGATGACGTCACGCTGGACGAGGTGAAAACCCGCGTGGGAATCCGGACGGCTGTCTTCGACTGTGACAGGGGATTCCTGCTCAACGGAGAAAGCGTAAAGATCAAGGGACTATGCCTCCATCACGACTGCGGTCTGGTCGGGGCTGCCGTCAGCCGGGAGATCTGGGAGAGACGTTTAAGAACGCTCCGGGAAATGGGCTGTAACGGCGTCCGCTGCTCTCACAACCCTCCGGATCCCACTCTGCTGGATCTCTGCGACGAGCTGGGCTTTCTGGTGATGGACGAAATCTTTGACGAGTGGATGCTGACCAAGAATAAGAACGAGAACTATTATTCCCAGAAATTTGCCTATGGCTCCAGTCAGTTCTTTGACCGGTACGCGAGGGAGGAGCTGACCGCCATGCTGCGCAGGGACTATAACCATCCCAGCGTCATCCTCTGGAGCATCGGGAACGAGATACCGGAGCAGTCCTCCCTGGACGGCGTAAAGATTCTGAATTTCCTGCAGGATATCTGCCATGAGGAGGATTCCTCCCGGATGGTGACCTCCGCCTGTGATAATATCGTAGCTCCGGAATCCTTCCGAACGCTGCGGGAGTTTGAAAACGCCCTGGATGTCGTGGGATACAATTACGTCGGCCGCTGGAGAGAGCGGGCGGAAACCTTTTACGACGAGGATCGCGCGGAATTCCCAAAGCGCCGTTTTGTCGGCTCGGAGAATCCTTCCGTAGGCGGAAAAAGAGGGGATTATACGTCCCATGGCGTTTTCGGATCCTATGTCAGCGCGTCCATCCATCACGAGGCGCTTTGGCGATATACCGTGAGCCATGATTTTGTGGCGGGCGATTACCTCTGGACGGGAATCGATTATCTGGGAGAGACCAGATGGCCTTCCAGGGGCGCGGCCTGCGGAGCCCTGGACACGGCGGGCTTCCGGAAGGATTCCTATTACTATTTCCGCTCGATCTGGAACAAAAAGGAGATTACGTTGCATCTTCTGCCCCACTGGAACTGGCCGGGAGAAGAAGGAACCTTTAAGCAGGTCGTCTGCTATACCAACTGTGAGCGCGTGGAGCTGTATATCAACGGCAGGCTGGTGGGCTCCAAGGGCTACCGCTGTCCCCGCTACGGCGCAACCAAGGCCTGGAACGAGGGCTGGGGAAGAACGAATACCACCAACGACCTGCACCTGGTCTGGGACGTGCCCTACGAGCCGGGCGAACTCTGCGCGAAGGGATACCGGGGCGACGAGCTGATTGCGACGGAAATCGTAAAGACCACCAAAGCGCCCTCAAGACTGGTCGCGGAGACCGACCGGGAGACTCTGAAAAAGCACCAGGTCGCCCAGATTGAGCTCTCTCTGGAGGATGCGGACGGACTGTTTGTCCCGGACGCGGACGCGGAGATTACCTGCGAGATAAACGGCCCCGGACGCCTGGTGGGAATGGACAGCGGAGACCTGCAGGATCTGAGCCTTTACTCCAGCCCAAAACGGAAAATGATGGCCGGACGCCTGCTGGCGGCAGTTTGCGGCGAGGCTGCGGGCGAGGTCGAGGTAACCTTCCGTGCCGAGGGCCTGCCGGAGAAAAAAATCATCCTTAAGGTAGTCGAGGAATAGTGGAAAGACAAATATTGAACGGGGCCCGCTAAAGCGGGCAGGGGGTATAACTATGTTTGTACGAAAATTGACACAGCAGATTATCTGCGATTATGACCAGGCAGTCGTTTCGACAAAGCAGGGAAAGCTTCAGGGCGTTATTTCCGACAATACTTATATTTTCCGGGGAGTCGCCTACGCGAGGGCCAGGCGCTTTCATATGCCGGAGCCGGTAGAACCCTGGGAAGGGGTAAAGGAGGCGATTGCCTACGGACACGTATGTCTCGAGATTAAGACGCCGGTTCCTCACGATCAGTATAACGTCCCCCACTATTTCTACCCGCAGAGCGAAAATTGCCAGTATCTGAACGTATGGACTCAGAGCCTGGATCCGGCGGTAAAAAGACCTGTTATGGTCTGGCTGCACGGCGGCGGCTTTTCGACCGGCTCAGGCATCGAGCATTTTGCCTATGACGGGGAAAATTTGAGCCGCTATGGGAACGTGGTGGTCGTCACCCTGAACCATCGTCTGAATGTCCTGGGATATCTGGATCTCTCGGATTACGGAAAGGAATATCGATATTCCGGAAACGTAGGGATGGCGGATATCGTCGCCGCGCTGGAATGGGTTCAAGAGAATATCCGGGCCTTCGGCGGGGATCCGGATAACGTTACGATTTTCGGGCAGTCCGGCGGAGGCGGGAAAGTGGCGACTCTGCTGCAGATGCCCTCGGCAGCCGGTCTGTTCCATCGGGCGGCAATCCAGAGCGGCGTCATGAAGCCCTCCAGGGAGCATGAGAGAGGCGGAGACGAAAAGACGGCGGAACGAATCCTGAACTATCTGGGCCTTTCCCCGGATCGGGTCAAGGAGCTGGAGGAGGTTCCCTATTACCGCCTGGCGGAAGCCGTAGAAAATATGGGGAGCGGAGCTATGATGCGCTTCGGCCCGACAGTGGACGGCGACTATTATCCCGGAAGTATTTTCCAGGTCGGCGTCTCCGAGCACGGAAAGAAAATTCCCGTTATCGTGGGAACCGTGCTGGGCGAATTTACCAACAACTTTAATTTCCGTCTGGACGACGGGAAAAAGAACCAATGGGAGGAAGCGAAGCGGGAACGACTGATTCGGGAGACGCTGGGAAAGGACGCGGAAGGCGCAATCGCGGCCTTCCGAAAAGCCTATCCCGGCAGAAATATCGCGGATCTGCTGTTTGTGGATACCATGTGCCGGATCGGCTCCTTGATGTACGCCGAGCAGAGAGACGAGCCCGGCTGCGCGGGCACCTACAATTATCTCTTCAACCTGGAATTCCCTCTGTACGGCGGAACAATGCCCTGGCATAACGCGGAAATTCCTTATGTGTTCCACAATGCGGATTACATCGAGCCTTCCTATATTCCGGGCGTGACGGAATGGCTTCAGGATATCATGTGTAAGGCGTGGGTTTCCTTTGCGGAAGGCGGAGTTCCCAGAGCGATCGGTATGCCGGAGTGGGAACCGTTTACGAAGGGATGCCCGGCTACCATGGTCTTTGACCAGGAGCTGGAGGTTATGTATAAGAGAGACGCGGAATTGATGGATGCCTTATCTTCGGTCGAGCGAAAATTGACGCCGATCCGCAGAGGCGGGTATTAAAGCAATAGCATCTGCGTTTTAAAAATCTATTATCAGGAATCAGGGGCGGCCGGTTAAACCGGCCGCCCCTGATGTGAATGTGTGCCCGGCGGCGCACGTTTCTAACCGGTGCAAGTCCGGAATCCGCCCGG
>JAMPIG010000034.1 GCA_023662875.1 Roseburia sp.
TATCTAATTTTAAAAAATCATCCGTTGAAATGTTATGCTTTTTACAATAATTTTCAGTCACTAAACACATAAGAAATATCGTATTATTCAATCTTTTTTCTGACATATTTTCTATCCTTTCCATAGCTTTTACATACGAATCAAATGCCGTCGGCAATCTACCAGCTTCTTTTCAATTCTCTTTGTATTAGTCACTTTCGCTTTCGTAATATTTTCTATTTTCATCTTTTCCAGAACATGGTTGGTTGCCTTAATCAAAGAACAATATCCATATTCCTCGTTTTCGATCAAATCTACTTTATCTGTTCCTGCATACTTGGCAACCTTGATGGACACCCCGTTTTCATCTGCCAACAAATATGCAATGTAATTATACTTCCCATCCGGCGTCAGCAATTCAAGACTGTCGGCAAACTTTGTGTTCAGCTCAAATCCACGCTCCTGATAATAAATTTTAAGCTGGGCAAAAGTAAGATTCTGCCGGGGCGATGGTATATTACGTAAAGTTGTATGAATTCTTTTGGCATACAACTCATCTAGCAACGCCATAGACATAGGCTGTGTTGACGTTCCCAGCCTCATATAACACCCATTGGGCGACATTCCTTTGCTTTTTATATAGTACGGCTTTTCCAGACCACTGGATACCACAATTTTAGTCACCGGAATATCATTCATGTACTCAGTCACAATATCAAACAGGCCAAACGTGGATGGTAAAATTATTATTCCCTTCCTTCTGCGACTTATCAAAAATAAGCTGCCGCCTTCAGTGGAGATGCACAATCTTGATATTATTCACATTCTCCGTGGCACTGTAGCCCGTGTGACCCATGTAGGGTTGTGTCAAGTTAGGACTAAAAGATTTTCAGCCATTCAATGTATTGTTCATTAATTCTATCCAACTACTGTCATCCATCGAGAAATAATCCAGAAACTTCCCAAAATTAGTACTCCCCTCCAAAGTATCATCAGATGGCAGCTTTTTTATCCGTTCTCTCATTTCCTGATAATTCTCCTTAGTTATTCCAGAAAACAGTTCCTGACGCTGTTCTCTCTTTCCTTTATATCCTTCCACCCCGGTCAAATCAAAAATAACTGGCGCATTCCTCTTTTTACTATTAGAACTAAGCGTCACATCGCCCCAATGTTCAATGATAATCTGCATAGTGCATGGATTTCCGAATATAACAACCTGGTCTGCCGCATTTTCAATCCCATGAAATTCATTAACCTTCCGCTTAATATCCACATACTGCTCATAAGGCTTCCGGTCTGTATCGCAAAATATCAAAACCAGATCATATGTGCCATTCTGATACTTATCTTGATACCGCGCAGGAATATTACCATTTCCCTCTGCATTTTCCAACTGAAAACGATATGCTTTGCTCCATACGTCCAGTGATATCAATTTCTCCAAGTACCCATACTCCTCATCCCCTTCGCATATGATACATATCCTGCTGCCTGTAAAAATCTCAGGTATCCTATTCCTCATAGGCAGACGCCTCCCTGCGATTTCCTTTCATGCTGAGCAGTGATTGTATCAATTCCGGATCCGGCAAGGCTCCCAATGCTCCCTTTCGATATTTCTCCATAATATCCGTCGTATCCCTCACACCTTCCTGTGCCGTAAAATCCCCCAAAGAATATACATATACTCCTCTTTCATCTTTATGAACAAACCAAATCTGCTCCTTTCGGAACATTTTTTTGCAGTCCATCAGGTTGATATCATGAATTGTAAAAATCAATTGTGCATCCTGATTCAGTTCATTGTTAAACATGGCAACAATTGCTCTGGTCAGCTTAAAATGAAGACTGCTGTCCAATTCATCCACTACCAAGACCCTGCCCTGTTCTATTCCTTCGATGATATAGCTTGCCAGTGCTGCTATCTTCTTTGTGCCCGTAGAATCAAATAATATGCTCGGTACATGAACCCCTTTGTATACAGATACCAAACGAATCTGATCCATAATCTGCTCTGGGATATCAAGTACTTTTTCCTCCGGCTTCTCAATCTCTGAATCTGACTTTATACGAACTTTATCCATATCCACATACTCAAAGTCCTCCATATAAAGATCAGCATTCTTGATAAAGTCCACTACTTTTTTCTGAAGGTCACCCGGTGCCTTCATCAGTTCTATAGTACGTTTCAAAGGGATATTATTCATATCAATAATATCAATCCTTGAAGCAAATGCTGTGACAATTCTTTTCATTTCTGCTAGCTTCTCAAATTTTGTAACGTCCACTAAATAAAACAAAAGATTGCTCTGTGATACAATCGAAATCAGCTTTTGTAGTTCTGTATCCTCATACTGGTAATTCTCATGGATACTGTCTTTCAACAGCCAGACTGTCTCTTTCTCGTTTCCATATTGGTCTTTGGAGATTTCCGAAAATCTTTCATACGGATATTCTTCTTTTTCTGTATCATAGGAAAAATCATAGGAAAACGCTCTCCCATCCTCCAAAAAGGAAATACCCAATTCACAGATAGAATCTTTCTGAAAAATATTCCCCATCAACTTTGGCGCGCGATTCAGCAAAATATTCCTTGCGCTGCGGATACATTTAACCAAACAAGTTTTTCCTGCATTATTCGGTCCGTAGATTCCTACCGTCTTTAAAACGTTAAAATAATTTTTGCTGTACACATTAGAAGCAAATTTTTTATTTCTCATATCAGCCTTCGCTGAAAATACTATCTGTTCAGAAAAGGAAAAGCAGTTTTTTGCCCTTAATTCTATCAACATGTTCATTTCCTCCGAAAGCCACAATAGTCTTCTTCGTTTTCTTCTTCCGTTATAATATACCATACTGTTATTTTTAATGCAACATTTTTTCATAAAAAATTTTATATGCTATGCGGCAGCTTCGTTATGCAGCAATAAAATAGGCACTTACCATGAAAGGAAAATGCCTACATAAATACCTTAATTTGATTCCGGCTGCTCCTCGCTTGAGGAATCCTCCCCCACAGATTTTCTCACCCCTTCAGACTTCCCTTCCATATACTCCTCCACCGCCGGATCCACAATCCCCGTCGTCCTCTTCCACTCCTTCGTTCCCTCCACCTTCTCCGCCGCCTGGGTATGCTTCGCCAGAAATCTGGTCAGCGGATACAGATCAATCCAAATCTCATTGTTCCCTTCCTTCTGCGACTCGTCAAAAATCAGCTGCAGCCCCCAGTGGAGGTGCACGATCTTGATATTATTCACATTCTCCGTGGTACTGTACCCCGTATGCCCCATATACCCGATCACATCCCCGGCCGTGACCACGCTGCCCTCCGCCAGTCCTTCCGCGTAAGGGTAATTCTGCCGCAGATGCGCATAGTAATAATACCGCTTCCCATCGAAGCTGGTAATCCCAATCCGCCAGCCGCCGTACTGGTTCCACCCCAAAGCGGTCACAACGCCGGACTCCACCGCCATGATCGGCGTGCCCACCAGTCCCATCATATCATGGCCCAAATGCTGCCTCTTATACCCATAGCTTCGGCTGACTCCAAAATCGTCATAGTGCGTATAGTCAAAGCCTCTCGCCAGAGGAAAATATCCCTTCAAACCATACTTATCGACATAGCTGACATTTCCCGCCTCGTCCGTCTGTTCCTCCCGGTATTCTCCCACCAGACCGCCCAGGGCGGCAGCGTAGGCCTCCCGGTAATAGGGAAAGTATTTCAGATCCTCTGTCAGCTCCTCCAATGTTTTATCGCCGTCCACAAGGGACTTTGCCGCCTTCTCCATCGTTTTCAGCGCGTCCTTATCAAAGGTTCCGCCTGTTCTGGCCGCTGTATAGGCCAGCAGGTCAATCCAGTGGATCTCATGCTCCGCGCCGTGGGTCTCTACGTCCCATTCATAGGCGCTGCAAAGGGCTTCGTAAGACACTGTGAAATCCACCCATTTTATGTAATCCCCTTCCACGGACAGCACGGCATGGTTCACCGTTCTGCTCTCCGCCCGGCGAATCTGCTGTCCCGCCGTCAATGCCGCCAGCGCTATTACCAGGATACATTCCATGAGAATACCCTTTCGGATTCTGCTGAGGTAACGCCCTCTCCGTTCTCCGTCCATTGCCGCTCCAGATACCGTTTCTCACTGGAATATATGAATAAAACGAAACAGGTATGCGAAAAACGCCGGAAAGAAACAGTTTCCTTTCCGGCGCATTTTTCATAAATGAAATTTCCTCTTCGCGGAAATTCTATCGTTATAAATCACAACGACAATTCTCAGCCGCGGCTTCCCCTCGCTTATACCTCCGGCTCAATCAGCCCGTAAGTATCGCCCTTCCTCTTGTACACTACGTTGACCTGATCCGTCTCCGCATTGATAAATACATAGAAATTATGTCCCAGAAGCTCCATCTGGATGCAGGCATCCTCCGGATACATGGGCTTGATGTCAAACCTTTTGGTACGGACGATCTTAACCTCCTCATCGCCCAGATAATCGTTTTCCACGTACATTCTACTGAAGTCGCCCGCCGTCTGCTGCTTGTCCACAATCTTATTTTTGTATTTCTTCAACTGCCTCTCGATGATCTCTTCCACCAGGTCGATGGATACATACATGTCGTTGCTTACCTGCTCGGAACGAATGATGTTGCCCTTGACCGGAATTGTCACTTCGATTTTCTGACGCTCCTTTTCTACGCTCAGCGTCACATGTACCTCCGTATCAGGGTTGAAGTATTTTTCCAGCTTACCGATCTTTTCTTCCACGGCCGCCTTCAGAGCAGGCGTAACTTCGATGTTTCTTCCTACAATAGTAAATTTCATGCTATCATCCCTTTCGGTTATTTATTGTATGAACATTATAACATATTTCGTCTGGGTTTTGCAACAATTTGGCAAATTATTTCCTTATTTTTGACATCGAATCTGTCAAGCCTAATTTTTCCTTTTCCCGTCCAAAAAAGAAATTTATCACTTCTTCACAAAACAAGCGTTCTTTCTTTATTTCTTTGTCAATTTGATTTCTGCTCGAAAAAATGTGGAAACTGTGTATAACTTAGTGTATAAACCGCCGATGTCGGGTTTTCACAATTTTAAAATGTGGATAACTTTTCTTTCAAAGCAAGGTCTTTCTGCCTGTTTCCCGCCCCATGTTTTTTTCTTTGTCTATTTTGTACAAGCTGCCTTGCTTTTTGATCCTGTTTTCCACGGCGGAACATTTTGACAATTTCCACATTTGTCAGACGCCTGGACGGAGAGTTCGCGTTGCTCGTCCGAAACCCGGCCCGGCGGAAACTCATGCAAGCATGGTTTCCGCCGGGCCGGGTTCCGGACTCTGCTGATTAGCGAAAAAAGGCAGCCCGGGCTCTGTGCCCGAAGCTGCCTTTTTTATCGTGGTCTTAGAAAATTCTTCTGATCGCGCGAATCTTTCTGTAATCCGCCCTCGAAACGATGATTCCGACTCTCTTGTTGGAGGCATGTACGATCTGTCCGTCTCCGATGTACAGCGCCACATGGCCGGAATAGCAGATCAGGTCGCCGGGCTGCGCATTCTCCAGTCCGTCTACCTTAGAGCCCTGAGACCGATCCGCGGAGGACGAATGAGGAAGACTGACACCGAAGTTCGCATATACGCTCATGACAAACCCGGAGCAATCCGCGCCGTTCGTCAGGCTGGTGCCGCCGTATACATAAGGATTTCCCACAAACTGCAGCGCATATTCCGCAACCGCCTTGCCCATCTCGCTTCCTTCTCCCACCGAATAGGTAACGGGAGCTTCCTGGGTCTGTTGTTCTGTCGTCTTCTTGCTGGAATTGGCGGCAGCCTTTGCAGCGGCGGCTTCTCTGGCCTTTCTCCGCTCCTCCGCCTCCTTGGCAAGACGCGCCTCCTCTTCTTCTCTGGACTCAGCCTGGACAAATTCGCTGCGAAGAAGAACATAGTCCTTGGAGACCCATCCGATACCTTCCTCTACGTCTACCTTCACCCAGCCCTCTACATCCTCCAGCACGAGAAGCTCTTCCGCCTCCGGCACCATTCCAATGATAGCAGACTCCGTAGTAGGCTCCTTCCGCACAAACAACGTCTGGGTATCTACCGTCGCGGTACGCGTACCTACCTTCTTGGCAAGCTCTACCGCCTCTTCTCCGGTAACGCAATACTCACCCTTCACATATCCCGTCACGCTGCCGGACGTAATCTGATACCATCCGTTCGTCTCGGAGACAAAGGTTCCCACCGAATTATTATAGAGCTTACCCAGAATTTCTCCCTCTTCGCTGGGAAGACTCCTGACATTTACATAATGATTCACCTGAGCGATAACTAAATTGCGGAACAATTCCTCCTCCGCCTCTTCCGCAGAAACTGACTCCTCTTCGTTTTCCGTTTTATCCGTCCGGATCCATTCCATAATCGAAGAAATCGGAATTGTCGTATGATCCGAAACCTCCGCCAGGCTGCTCCCCCCGTTTACCGCCACACCGATTCCGCCGCTGGGCAGCACCGAACCGCCGGAAAAAGCCTCGGCGGTCAAACCCGTACAGGATATCGATATAGCCGCTGTAAAAACACATATTGTCGTCTTTATTGCTTTGTATCTCATATCATTCCCCTTGTTTTCTTTCGCGGGCGCTACTTTTTATTCATATATTACAAAATTATTACATCCTTAATAAATATAACACCCCTTCTCCCTTTTGTCAACATAGAAAAGCGTTTTTCTCAAAATCTCTATTTTCCTTGATTTTCCAGCCTTTTTTCGGTTCCGCGTCAACAGCGGGAAAAAGGGATCATCTGATCGGATGATCCCTTTTTCCCAAGAAATATTTCGTTTTTCTTAATAAATTTGCCGGCGTCCGCCCGGCGCTGTTATACTCGATAACGCCAGAATTTACCCTTTTGCAAAGCGCCTACGCAGCAGGCTGGCGTTATCTCGTTATTGGTCGCGGCAAATGAAATCGTCAGCAAGTAAGTATATCTGCCCGGAAACATGAGCCAAACGCTCTTCCGTAAAAATCGAACAATTTCACAAAGCCAGTAAATCGACTTTGCCACAACGAAATTTCCTCTCAGGCATACGTCGAAAATGCCAAAGCTTCAGCGGCTTTCCACATACCTCGCGGCAGCCGTCGCCGCGTTCGCCCCATCCGCTGCCGCCGTGACAATCTGGCGCAGAGGCTTTTTCCGAACATCCCCGGCGGCATAAAGTCCCGGAAGGCTTGTGGCGCAGTCCTCTCCCGCCAGTACATACCCGTCCTCATCGCAGACCGCCAGCTCCCGTACCAGCTCTGTGTTCGGCCGGATGCCCACCGCTACAAAGAGACCGGAAATGCTCAGTTCCTCGCTCTCCCCCGTCTTCAGCTTTTGAATTCGAAGACCTTCTACCGCCTCCGTTCCCAAAACCTCTTCCACCCTGCAGCTGTACAGGATTTCCACATTCTCCTGCTTTTTCACTTCCTCCTGCAGGATCTTCGCTCCCCGCAGCTCATCGCGCCTGTGGATCAGGTATACCTTATCGCAGAGCCTGGCGAGATAAACGGCGTCCTCCAGCGCCACGTCCCCGCCGCCGACTACCGCCACGGTCTTTCCCCGGAAAAAAGCTCCGTCGCAGGTAGCGCAGTAGGAGACTCCCTTTCCGGACAGCTCCTCTTCCCCTGGCACACCAAGCAACGCGTGCTTTGCGCCGGAAGCCAGGATTACCGTTTTCGCCTCCAGCTCCTCCTCATCTGTCCTGACAATTTTCTTCCCGTCCCGTTCTTCCAGCTCCAAAACCTGTGCCTCACGGAACTCCACTCCCAGCCTGTCCGCATGCTCCCGGAACAGCATCCCCAGATCAAAGCCGTTCATCCCCGGCGTCCCGAGATAATTGTCTACCTCATAGGTATTCAATACCTGCCCGCCGCTCATGGGTGCCTTCTCCAGTACTAAAAGCTTCAGCCCGGCCCTCTTTCCGTAGACAGCCGCTGAAAGCCCTGCCGGCCCGGAGCCTATTATAATCAGATCGTACATACCGTTTTCCCCTTCCCCGTATGGAAAGACCTGTCCGCTTTCCGTTATCTCAGCTCTATGCTTCAGGTTCTATCAAAGAATCAAAATGAGGTTCTATAATCCAAATTCGATCGCGATCCCATAGTCCAAAATCACATTTCCCTTTTCGTCCGGCGTCGTAAAACGCGGGCAATTATATCTTTCAAAGCACCAGTCATCCTCCCTGCGCTTAAAACCGCGCGCCTTTATTTCCTCCAGACATCGGTTATGAGTCTCCATCGTATAAAATTCCCCGCTGTTCTCCTTATCATACAGATAACATACCGCATATTCCAACGGCTCGATATCGACCGCTTCAAATCCCACCGGGATCTCCGTATCCGTCGGAAAAAACATGCCGATCCAATGCTCCGGTCTGCCGTCCACAATATGTACCGCGCCGATATACGCGTCTCCGTTGATCGGAAGCCGCGGACTCTCCTCCAATTTTGTAAACCAATCGTTTTCCCACCACTCGCCCCATTTCGGGCCGTCTTCATACCTCTTTCCGATCAGCCTCGCCGCCGGACAGCTTTCCCGCTTTACCTCCAGAATCTGGACTGCCATCAGGATACCCCCTCTGCATGTTGAATTATTTTCCTGATTTTAACATTTTTCTTCCTGTTCTTCAAGTCCTGGCCGTCTGACTTTTTCATTCATCTATAACGATTCCAAACTCCCCTATAGAATAAATTCGTTTTTAATCTTTTGTCCACGATCAGCTATGATAATTGAATCTCTTCTATCCTTTCAAATTGTTTTGCTTAAATTTCCCATATTATTTCCTTTTCTTCTAAATTTACATATATAATTATATAATCCTTTCCTCCTCCTTCAGTCGGCCATGCAATAAGCCCAATTCCCTTTTCCCATATAAAAAAATCGGTTAAGTTATCAGTAATATTTATATCTTCAATCGCCCTTCTCAGAACGCCTTCAAAAAAAGAGTTTTTTTCACTTCTCAATAATTCTACAACTACATCTGAAGACACATATTGCCCTATTTTTATCTCCTCACCTGTTTCAAGATTATAATTAACACCATAACATTCATTATCATTTTTAAACAAGATAGAAATCGCACTGTCACTGACATATGTAACTTCATAATCCAGATAGTAATTAAATCTGGTATCGTGCCACACTGCAATATCATCATCTACCGCTTTTTTATATATTTGTGAATTAATTACCGAGGCCATATCTATATCATACGAAATTTGGGGATAATTTATCTCAACATCAATAAGCCCCCCTATCTCATACCTCGTTATTTTACAATGAAATATTTTAAAATTATCTTCTACATTAATTTCTTCGTATAAACTGCCATCATTATATGCCGCATCATTTTCTTTCCCCTCTTTATCACTGGTTGATTCTTCTGCATCAGCTGCCAAGCTTCCGCCTTGCTCTGTCATTCCAACTTCCTGTCTGCATGAAGATAATATTACACAGCAAATACATACCAAAAATAAAATTTTACTTTTCATACTCATGCCACCTTTGTGCGCTCCATAAGAGGGCGTGCAAACACCCCTCTTTGCGCATACCAATCAATATTTGCCCTATGTCCGCTTCAGCAAAAGTTTATCCTGGCCTATCCATGAAATGCAGGTTGTAAGCGAACGCTCCTCCGTGGTATAATGATTCTGCATTCGCAGAAGGAGATTTCCTATGGATACGACACGAAAAACAGCTTTGATCACCGGCGCTTCCCGGGGCATCGGCCGCGAGACCGCGGTACTGTTTGCCGCCGCTGGCTACAACCTGTTCCTCACCTGCTCCAAAACCCCCGAAGACCTGAACCGCCTCTGTACGGAGCTGGAAAACCGTTACTCCGTCCGCTGCCTGCCCTTTCAGACGGACATGGGCTGCGAGGCGGAGGTACTGCGGCTTTTTGAGAAAATAGATCGTCTGGACGTTCTGGTAAACAACGCCGGAATCTCTTATGTCGGCCTGCTGAGCCAGATGACCTCCCAGGACTGGCATCGCATCCTGTCCGTTAATCTGGACTCCTGCTTTTACACCTGCCGGGCCGCCATCCCTCTGATGCTGCAGCGTCATAGCGGAAGAATCGTCAATGTCTCTTCCGTCTGGGGTGCACAGGGCGCTTCTATGGAGGTTGCCTACTCCGCCTCCAAGGGCGGCATGAACGCCTTTACCCGGGCCCTGGCGAAGGAACTGGCCCCCAGCAATATCCAGGTAAACGCCGTAGCCTGCGGCGTGATCGATACCCGGATGAACAGCGCCCTCTCCCCGGAGGAGCTTCAGGCTCTGAAGGAAGAAATCCCCGCCGACCGGCTGGGTACGGCGGGCGAAGCCGCCCGGCTGATTCTGCAGGTCGCGGAAGCCCCCGCTTATATGACCGGCCAGATTATAACGATCGACGGCGGATGGTACTGACCTTCCGCCGTTTTTATCACATCAGTTTTTCCTTTTCGCTTTCCTCCTTCAAGACAGCGTCTACATCCGTGTCGGGCACAAGAGAGTCCACAATTTTCTGCATTTCCGCCTTGCTTCCGGCGTCCCTGCACCGCATCAGCAGATGCTCCTTATCCGTCTCACTCAGCGACGCGTAGGTTCGCATGGCCGGTTCGTTCATCGCCAGCGCGAAACCGAAGCCCGCCGGTACATCCTGCAGGCCGAAGCTCTCCCCGGCCATACCGCTGATATTCAATCCATCCATATCCATTCCGCACACTCCTCTTCTCGTTTCCTTTTCTCAGGTCTCGAAACGAAATCCGATTCCCCGAAACAAAAATCATTGTGCGCAGAGTGGGACAATTTTATACCTTGATTGCCCTGCAATCAAGGTATGGATGGCCATCCGGCCGTCTCCAGCCGGGAATAAGGTCTCTTATACCTTGATTGCCTGCCCCGTCTTCTCCTCCGCCTCGTCGATATCCCGGTAGCCGTACATCCGCGCGCTGTTGCTCATAATATCATAGGCGGGATTCTTCCCCTGTCTCCCGTAGCTTACGATATATCGTCCGTAAAGCTCCAGCATCTTATCGGAATAAGTCCCCAGCTCTCCCCGAAGATAGGTCTCGTAGGAGGTATCGAAGGGATTGTCTTCGTAGGTATGGATGCTTCTGGCGTTGTCCGCCAGCGCCGGATACTGCTCCGCAAATTCCTCCATCCACTTTACCTGCATACTGCAGATCTGCTCGATAATCGCCTGCTTTTCCTCTGAAAGCTCCGGGAAATGAGCCTTGATCTCCTCGTACTTCTCCGGCGCGGTACTCTTCATCATCCTGCCGTACTTTTCCTCGATCAGGTTATGTCCCCTGGCATATTCCCTGCGGAAATCATAAAGATACTGCAAAAGCATAGCCCTGTCCCAGGTCAGATACTGGCTCTTCCGCATCACGGAAAAGGTCGGCCAGTCGTTCTGGCAGCTGGCCCGGCCGCCCTCATTTTTCACCTTATCAAAGGCCTCAAATTCCAGACGGGCTATCTCCTCTACCAGCTCCTCGCCGCTCTTTCCCTCCAGGGAAGCCTTGTAGATCAGCTCTTCGCTGTGGGCGTCCAAATAAGGATCGATGTCGCTGATCAGATCCCTCTGATACATTTCAGTTGCAAAAAGCTGCCCCACCTTCTCCATCAGCTCACTGATTTCCGCTATGGGATATTCCTGCGAGGCCAGCCGATCCTGTACCCGTCCCAGAAGCCGCAGAGTCTCCTGCCCCGCCGGGGTTTCACCCGCCCTGCGGCACAGCCACTTCTCATGAGGCGGATACTTACCGTCCAGATAAATCCGCAGGCGCATCGCATCCCGGATTCCGTTCCAAACCATCAGCCCGGCCGTCAGCCGATCTCCCCGCCGGTACATCCGCTGAAAATTGTACTGCGCAGCCTGAGAAAAACCGGCCGCCGCCTCCGCCAGCTTCAGATTCAGGATATCACGGGGATAGCCCTGTTCCAGACGATTCCGGAAAGCGGTAAAAACCCCCTCGTCGTCCCGGAATACCTCTCCGTTCACCGCCGCCGCAAGAGAAGCGTCGCTCACGCTCCTCCAGTCGATCTCTTCATAGCGCTCCGTCCCCAAGAGGCTCTTATAAAACTCACTGATGCGCATAACGCCTCTCCGGTTCCGGCCGTTGACCTTAGGCGCGCGCCGATATCCCTGAAACTCCTCCGGCAGCTCCTCGTAAGCCTGCTGCAGCGCCGCCCCGATCTCCCGGTAGGTCTCCTCCGTCAGCCACATACAAAAACCCGGCCCCCAGTCATGATCTCCCGAGACAAAATCGTCGTAACCGAAGCAGTCGGAGCCGCGCCCCGCCAGCCCCACGGCGATTCTGTTTTCGTATTTGCCGAATTTATCCCGTATCATGGGCGCTCCCAGAGCCTCATAATAAGCCCTGCAAAGGGCGAGACCCATACGCTCCTGCGTTTCGCTCTCCCGTTCCCCTGCTTGCTCCCTTTGCACCCTTTCTTCCTCTCTTCTGCAGGCTTCCAGATTTTCCTGCAGCCGATAATAAGCCTGATTTTTCCCGATGCCCCGTTCTACGATCCCCATCGCCTGCTCATAGCATTCCCCAGCTTCCCGGTACTCTTTCCTGTAAAAATGCCACGCCCCCAGGGCGGACAGCGCCGCGCCAAAATGGCTGTCCCTGTTTCCGATTCCGTCAAAGGTCTGTATGGAGCGCTCCGCGTACTCCCTGGCCTCCTCCATCTGCCCCAGCTGTACGCAGGTCGCCGCCAGATTGGCGTAAGTCACCCCCAGCTCATAGTCCGCCCTTTTATCCTTTACGATCTGCAGCGCCTTGAGCTGGCATTCCTTCGCCTCCTCAAACCGCCCCATCTCCTGATAGAGCAGGCTGATGTTGTTCTGAAGCCCCGCTGACAGCATACTGTTCCGGGAAAGCCTTTGCCGGTATATCTCCTGTACCAGAAGATACTTCTCCAGCGACTCCTGCAGCCTTCCCCCGGCCCGATAGACGTTCGCCACATTCAACAGTGTCGTGGCATAGGGAATTGTTCCCTCCAGTCCCATTTTCTCCGCCTGCTCCACCGCACGATCTGCGACCCGATAGGCCTCCTCATATCGGCTGGCCTCCCGGTAATATCCCAGAAGCTCGTTCAAGAGCGAGAGCAGGCTCTCGTCGTCCTGCTCCTCTGCTGCCCGGGCCGCGCTCTCCCTCAGAAGCCGCTCCGCCTCTTCCCCCTTATTTTCTTCAAACAAAGCGTCCGCCTGCGCTAAAATCTGTTGAATCTCCATGCTGCTCCTACCTTCTCTGCTTTCTTTCTTCCGCCCGCAGACGCTCTCCGGGTTGCATCGCAACCTGACTGCGACCGGATCACCTCCGCGTCCCGCTCAAACCGATTGCGACCAATTCGCCCCTGCGTCCCGCTCATACCGATTGCGACCGGATCGCCTCCGCGTCCCGCTCAAACCGATTGCGACCAGTTCGCCCCTGCGTCCCGCTCATACCGATTGCACCTGACCGATCGCTCAAAAATTCATCGTCAATTCCACCGGACAGTGGTCGGAGCCAAAAATCTCCGTATGGATCGCCGCCCCGGCCATCCTCTCCTTCAGGCTCTCCGATACCAGAAAATAGTCGATACGCCAGCCGATATTCTTCTGCCGCGCCTGAAACCGATAAGACCACCAGCTGTAAACGCCCTCCGCATCCGGATAAAAATATCGGTAGCTGTCCAGAAAGCCGCTCCCCAGCAGCGCCGTCATCTTTTCCCGCTCCTGATCCGTGAAACCCGGATTATTATGGTTTGTCTTCGGGTTCTTCAGGTCGATCTCCCTGTGCGCCACATTCATATCGCCGCAGACCATGACTCCCTTTTTCTTTGCCAGCTGATTCAAGTATACCCGGAAATCGTCCTCCCATTTCATGCGGTACTCCAGACGCCGCAGTTCGTCCTGGGAATTCGGCGTATAAACCGTAACCAGATAAAAATCCGGGTACTCCAGCGTTATCACCCGGCCCTCCTTGTCATGCTCCTCGATTCCCAGCCCGTAGAATACGCTTTCCGGCTCTTTCCTGGCAAAGATTGCCGTGCCGGAATAGCCCTTCTTCTCGGCATAATTCCAATACTGATGATAGCCGGGCAGCTCCATTTCGATCTGTCCCGCCTGCAGCTTTGTCTCCTGCAGACAGAAGAAATCCGCGTCCAGCCGGTGAAATTCCTCCATAAAATTTTTCCCCATAACTGCTCTCAGGCCGTTCACATTCCAGGAAATCAGCTTCATTGTAATCCTCCCTAATTTTCATAGCATTAATTCGAAAGTGTAATTAATAGAGATATTTCCAACTCGATATCCGGTAAATATTCAATATCTTCATCTATCCCCCTTGATCAGCAGGAGATAATTCCCAAACAGATAAGCTCCCGTTTCCTCCCCCTCCTCAAGCCCTAACAACTCCAGCATAGCCTCCTTCTGCCATCCATAGCATAACACTGCACCTACCCTTTCCAGATCGAACGAATCCCCTGCGCCGCCCGCCAGCTGCACCTTATTCTCAACCGCACCATTCGTCCAGCTGTACGCCACAGAGCGTCCATGCACCTCCAGCCAGCATTCAGAAGACAGATTCAATTCATCATCGTAAAACGCACATAATATCTCATCGTCTTCTACAGTCTGGGCGCACACTTCCTCGAAAAACAAGGAAACGTTTCTTCCGTCCTCCGCATACCGCACAGCTCCATCATAAGCCGTCCTCACACCGCTTCCCACCAACCATAGCATGGCTGCATAAAAAACCATTCTATGAACCTGATCCTTTTCAAATAGCGGATACAGCGCAAATATGAAAAGAAACACGTATAGCACCGTGTATGGTATCATATATCTTTCCCACATGCCGCTCTTTGCATGACCTACGAGCTGCACCGCCATAGCGCAGCCGCTGATCAAGATCAATCCGCCGTACTTCCTCAGCCATGCCCTATTCACATTCCTGTAACACATAACCGCCAGCAAAAGAAGCAAAATTCCTATATCTGTATATGTCTTCGTATGCTGGAATACGCTGGACAGAATTCCCCGTTTATATTCCCACAAAGCGGTTTCGCTGTTAAATCCGGCATAGCTTACCTTATCCACACCGACCCGAAATAAAATCATTCCCACGTTGACCAGCATAGCCAGGGAAATCAGCCCGCACGGGATAAGATTTCCCTTCAAACAACGCAAAAAATGTCCTTTTTCCGGCGTTTTTCTCTCATCGCAGTATTCCAGCCAAAATTTCAGCAGGATAAATACCGGCATAATCAATGTAAAACTCTCTTTTACGAGCCCGCAGGATACCCCCCCCCAAACAATGAACAGATTGTAAGGCCAGCTTCTGAATTTACCGTAATATGCCTGGGCAGCGATCAGCCAGAACGTAAACGCCGCCAGCAGCAATCCGGTATTTTCCTGATTAGCGCTGCGAAACCATGGCGTAAATTGTGCTCCCAGCATAATCACACACGGCACCAGTGCGCTGATAATTCTGTTATACCTCATACGCCTGGACATCCAATATAAAAGACAGAACGCCAGAATTCCCTTAAGCATGGTATAACAGTTCCAAGGATAAAGGTCGCTTCCAAAAAAATATGTAACGATAACTCGTTCCGCCCAATATAACGGACGGTATCTCCAGTGCAGGTCGTTCCGCATATATGCCACAACGGCCTGTCCCAGCGTTGTCGTACCGTCCTGAAATGCTTTTTCGATTCGGATCAATTCATGATCGTCCGCAAAATGGTAGCCGGAAGCCAGCGTTCCAGCCCGGCTCAATATGCCGTACATAACGATAATCGCAAAAAAGAGGATTAGTATACCCTCCAGCCATTCCGGTATTCGCAAGTTGAGCTCTTTTATTTTCTTCATCCTTTTCTTATCAGCAGATTTACTCCACCGCCTCCTGCTTCTCTATTCTACCTTAGCCGAGGGCATTTCGCAATTCTTTTTATTCCCAGCCAAAATTTTTGCTGCTTCTCTCAGACGGAATTGTAATGAACCAAAAGATCCCGTATACGACGGTTCGTCATAGCGAAATTGCCGATAGTAAAGTAAATTGCACATATCAAAAAAGCCGCCGCCCGCCTCAGGCTTCCAGACTCCTCCGCAGCCTGTATACCAGCGCCTGAAATCGCATTTCTTCCCGCATGGGCTCCAGCGCCTCGTCCGTCTCCAGCGCGCGGAGAATCGCCAGCCGCAGCTCCCGGCTTACCTCCAGCTTCTCCGGTTCGGGCGAGACGCCCGGACGGAATAACAGCGGATTCGGCGGCATCGCCGGGCTTGTGACACGGTCGGTCAGCTCCTCCAGATACTCCAGCGCCTTTTCCCGCTCTCCCTGACGCAGCGAAACCTCCGCAAACACTCCGGCCTCCATGCATCCGCCTACCCGGAAAATCCGGCTCACCTTCCGCAACACGTTGCAGATTTCCTCCGTCCGCTCCGGGTCTGTGGCAAACTCCTCTCCCAGCATACTCATCAGGCAGGTCTGCACCTTGCCCACCAGCTCATAAAGCTGCCTCTGCGCCGTCTCCAGAGCCTTTTCCCGCTCCCCCTTCTTCCGATAAAGCTGAATCCAAAGAGAGGTAAAGTCTCCCGCTGTCCGGTTTTCCCGCAGCAGCTCCTCCGCCTTTTCCAGCCGTCCGTCCGCAAGCTCCAGAGAGACCAGCATCGATACTGCCTGAAGGTAAAAAGCCGGATCGCCGCTGTCCAGAACCGCCTGGCAGAGCTCCTTCTTTTTCTTCCTCCAGCGCTCCCTGTCCTCCCCGCTTCCGGAGTCCGTCATCTCAAAAATACTCAATACCGCTGTGACCTGGAATTTCAGCGGAATACTCGATGGATAATCCCGCAGGAGGCCGTTCACCTTCTCCTCTGCCTCCGCCAGATGTCCCTCCCGCTCCAGCCCCACAATCTCCTCCATACAGACGCCCAGTCTCTCCTCTGACAGTTCCTCCTCGAAGGACAGCAGAAAGTCCACATCCGTCCCCAACGCCTTTGCCAGCGGACAGAGCAGCATAATATCCGGATACGATCTGTCCGTCTCCCACTTGCTCACAGCCGGAGCCGATACGCCAAGCGCCTCCGCCAGCTGCTCCTGAGTTATCCCTTTCCCCCTGCGCAGCTCCGCTATCTTCTCTCCAATCTTTAACTCCATCTTTTTTCGTTCCTTTCCCGTTTTCCGGCCGGTAACTATAGTATAGCCAAAGCAGCTCCGTCCCGCAATGGAGGGAAAGTTAATCGGAAGGAAGATTTTCTTAACCGGCAGGAATCCTGACATCATTTTACCTACGGCACCGCCAGCACCGCCACCGAGTACTCCGGCAGGGTAAGGCTCTGCCCGTCCAACGAAACCGGCGTATCTCCGGATACCAGCGTAGCCTCCAGCATTTCCGCCTTCAGAGCCGTCCCGTCCTCCAGGGCAATCTGACTTAAATCCACCGTCCTCACGGTAGAGGAAATATTGTAAATCAGTACCGCCCGCTCCCCTTCCCAGGTCTTCAGCAGGCCGCAGAGCTCCTTGTCGCAGAGGCTGCCGATCTGCTCCGTCGTCCCCTTCCGGATCGCCGGAAACTGATTTCGCAGGCGGATCAGATTCTTATACCAGGTATAGAGAGAGGCTTCGTCCGTTATCTGCTCCTCCAGCGCGGGATAGGTCTGTTTTATGCTCCCGTCCGCGTCCGCGGGGCCCTTGCACATTCCGTCGCTCTTTTCCGCCGTCCAGCGCATCCCGATCCGCTTGTTCTCATCCTTGCCGCTGCCCAGCATCCCGATTTCGTCCCCGTAATACAGGAAGGCGTTGCCGCTCATGGTCATATTCAACGCCCCGGCCATCTTGACCTGCTGTTCGGCCCATTCGCCCGTAAAATAGCCCGCGGAGCGATCCATGTCATGATTGCTGTAGAAGGGCGCGTTGACATAATCCGGGTTCTGCTCCGCAAAACGCTGCTCGCCCCGCACGACGAAGGCGGCGTAATCCCCCGCGGCCTTCTGTCCCGATGCAAACTTGCTGATATTGCCGGTGCTGTCCGCGAAGGAAAAGTCGAACAGGCTGTCTATCCCGCTGGCGTAATAGGGCGCGTATTCCGTCTGGGCAAGCCAGGCCTCCCCCACCAGATAGGCGTTCGGCTCGATTCCCTTGACCATATCGTTAAACCAGGTCAGAATCTCTACGTTGGCCGCCGTGTCACCGCTCACAAACTCCTTCACCGCGTCCAGCCGAAAACCGGAAACCCCTTTCTCCAGCCAGAAGCGGCAGATCTCCTCGAACTCCGCCCGCACCCTCTCGTTATTCAGGTTCAAATCCGGCATCTCCGACCAGAAGCCCGCCTCGTAATACCAGTCCGTATTGCCCAGCCGGGAGTATCCGGACTGGATTCCCTTGTGGAAATGATAATAATCCACATAAGGACAAGCCTCCGGATCCGGCTCCCCGTCCCCCAGCTCCTTCAGATAGTCGCAGGCCGCCACAAACCAGGGATGCTTCGAGGAGGTATGATTCATCACCAGGTCGATGATCAGATTGATATTCCGCTCCCTGCAGGCGGCGACCAGGCTCTCGAAATCCTCCATAGTCCCGTAGGCCGGATCGATTGCCAGATAATCCGTCACGTCATATTTATGGTAGGTGGGCGAGGGCATGATCGGCATCAGCCAGATTCCCGTAATCCCCAGATCAGAGTCCGTCGTATTGTCCCCGTCGTTCAGGTAGTCCAGCTTCTGCTCCACCCCGGCGAGATCCCCGATCCCGTCGCCGTCACTGTCCCAAAAAGAGTACACAAAAATTTCATAGAAGGTGCGGTATTTATCCTCCGGCGCAAGGGTCTGTACTTCTCTGGAGGACACCAGACTCCCTCCGGAATAGATCTCCGCCTTCTTCCCGCAGCCGGTCAGCAGCGCGGCAATTAAAAGCCCTGTGATCAGGCAGACTGCCTGTTTTCTGTTTTTTCTTTTCATCTTTCTACTCCTTTGCACGCATCGTAAACCCGCAGGATCTCGCCCACGCTCCAGGCCTGGGCCAAGCACCCCTTCGAGGAGACCGGCCGTCCGCCGTCGTAAATCTCCGGGAGCTGGCCGATACAGCCCTCCCGCAGCACGGCGGCAACGCTCTCCAGCTGCTCCCTGACCCGCCGCACCGCCTCCGGCTTATAATCGTTGACCTTCAGATAGGCCAGGTAATATCCTCCCAGCGGGAAGGTCCAGACCGTCCCCTGATGATAAGCCAGATCCCGTTTCATCAGCTCCCCGCCGTAAAAGGGCTGAAACTGAGGATCCTCCGGCGCAAGGCTCCGCAGCCCCAGGGGCGTGTAGAGCTTGCGGTATACCGTTTCCACCACCCTTTTCTCCTGCTCCCGATCCAGCAGGGAGAAGGGCAGGGACACCGCCCAGATCTGATTGCAGCGAATCTGGTTTTCCGGAGAGCCTTTTCCGGAATCCTCTTCTATCTCCGACTTCCCGCCGCTCGGCCCTCTTCCCACCTCAGACCTTTCGCCGCTGATTTTGTCTTTCATTTCCGACTTCCCGCCGCTCAGCTCCTCTCCGTCGCCGAGATCAAAGCTTACTTCCGACTTGCCCGTGGCAGCTCCCCGCGTCCCCGTCGTCAGCACATCCTTCAGGCAGCCCGCCTCCCCGTTCCAGAACTTCTCCCGGAAGCTCCTTCTTGTCCGCTCCGCCAGCTCCCGGTATTCCCGCTGCCGTTTCCCATCCTCCGGCGCAAGCCTTCCTGCGAACTGTTCCATGATGCGGAGCGCATTATACCAATAGGCATTGATCTCCACGGGCTTCCCGTGGCGGGGCGTAGGGAGAATGTCCCCGATCCGCACGTCCATCCAGGTCACCTGGTCAAAGCCCTCCCCCGCGTAAATCAGCCCGTCCTCGTCCATACCGATGTGAAACAGCGTTCCCCCGCGGTACTTTTCGATAATCTCTTCCATCACCGGCCAGGCTTTTTTTAAAAATTCCAGGTCTTCCGTTTTCCGCTCGTACTCATATACCGCCAGGATAAAGAGCAGCGCAGCGTCCGCCGTATTGTACCGGGGTTCCTGGGTTCCCTCCGGGAAGAGATTCGGCATCAGCCCCTCTCTGCAATAGCCCAGAAAGGTTTGCAGGATGCTCTTCGCCGTCTCATACTGCCCCGTACTGATACAGCAGCCTGTCAGCGCGATCATGGTATCCCGCCCCCAGTCCTCAAAAAAGGGGAAGCCCGCCAGGATTGTCAGCCCCTCCGTAGAGGCCCGGCGGGAAATAAACTGCGCCGCCGCGGCCGCCAGCTCCCCCGCGGTCTCATCCCCAAATCCCGCCTTCCGCCGAACCGCCTCCCTCTCCGCGGTCAGCCGCTCCCGAATCTGAAGACAGGATACCCGGATGGGTTCTGTGCCGTAGATCATCTCGCCCTCCAGCTCCCGGCCGGGCTCGACCCGGAAGGTAACGCTGTGGTTTACGGCGGTGCAGCCGGTCTCCGCCCTGCCGTCGCAGACGTCGTAAGCGTACCGCAGCCCTTCCTCCAGCCGCAGCGGCAGCTCCTCGGCTTCTCCGTTGGTACAAAAAAAGAGGATTCTTCCCTTGGAGGTAATCCGCCCCGGCTCGAACCGGAAGGACTGCTCCCGGGAAAGGGTTCGTCCCTTCGGCACAAACTCCAGATGCGGCAGCACCTGCAGCCTGACCGGCCTCCCGGAGCGATTCCGGATTTCATAAGAGATTCCGACAATATTGGCCCCCGGCATCAGCGCGATCCGCTTATCGATCGCGACCCCCTCCGCCTCATAGCGCCAGAGGGGATAATCCTGATAGACAAAGGAGGAGAGGTAAAGGTATCCCTCCTCCCTTTTCTCCCGCTCCGTAAAGTCCTGGGAGGACAGTCGGAGCTGCTGGTCTCCCACCGTCAGGATTTCCTCCAGCCGATGGATCATGTTATAACGATGATTCGGCGCTTCCTCCGCCTGACAGCTCATCAGCACCGCGTGATCGTTCCGGCTGCAGGAGCCGATCATGGTGAGGGAGGAAAAACCGCCCAGCCCGTTCGTCATAAGATAGCAGTTTTCCTCTCCCCGCTCAAAGGTCTTAAAGTCCTGTCTGCCGTAGACAAATCTCATCTCTCCCGCCGCTCCTTCCTGATTCCCCGGCTCCCTGCGGGCATTCGCTTACGATTGCTTCCGGTTCTCCGCCTCTAAAGCCCTTTCTGCTCCGCCCTTTTTCCGTCCCCCTGCGGGAGTCTGTTCTTTGCTTCTCCTCCGTCCCGGAGCCCTTCCTGCCCAGTATCATCCCGCTGTGGGGCGGCAGCGTCACGCTGTCCCGGGCTTCCTTTCTGCAGTCCGCCTCCGCGCCGTCGGCCAGGATCTCCCAGTCTCCCGAGGGAAGCTCCAGCCGTCCGGGATCCGCCGACGCGTTATAGATAATGAAGAGTCGGCTCCACTCCGAGCCCTGCCCTCCGCCGTTCTCCACAAAGAACGATACCAGGCCTTCCCTGTGGACGGTTCTGCCGCCGATCCGTCGAACCGCCTCCGCCGATTTATCGCAGAGCCCCGGCAGCTTCTTGCGCAGGGCGATCAGTCCCTTATAGTAATCCAACAGCTCCCGGAACCTGACCGTTCTTTTCCAGTCCAGCATATTAATCTCCGGCGCGGAGCGGAAGCTGTTATCCTCCCCCAGCTTCGTCCTGCCGAACTCCTCCCCCGCCTGGAAAAAAATGTGTCCCTGGCAGGTAAAGTAAATCAGCGCTACCAGCTTATTCCGGGCGAGAAGATCGGGGTAAGGCTCCTCAAAAACCGCCCTGTCCTCCAGCTCGCTCTCCTCCCGCATCGTACAGAGCAGCTTATCCCAGAGGGTATGATTGTCGTGGGCGGAGACATAGTTCATCACCTGGCTGCAGCTTCTGGGGCTAAAGCCTTCCGCGTTCTCCCGCCAGCCCGTCACCGCCTCCAGAATCTGATTTTCCAGTCCCCGTCCGCCGTTGGCAAAGCCGGGAGCCCGGCGCAGGAAGACTCCTCCCTTGATCGCGTCCCTGGTGTCGTCGCAGAAAACCGCGATATTCTCATCCAGCCGCCCGATATTATCCTTCAGAGCCGCGTGGGTTCCCTCCTCCATGGGGGATTCCTTCGCGCGCCAGGGCTCCCCGTACATCAGCTTCTCCCCCGGGCCAAAGGCCTCGTCCAGCTCCCGCCGGATCCGGTTCATCAGCTCCGTCGTCAGCAGACCCATCAGATCGAAGCGGAAGCCGTCGATATGATATTCCCTGGCCCAATACATCACAGAGTCCGCGATATAGTTATCCACCATGGCCCTGCCCACCGCCAGATCGCTGCCGCAGGCCGAGCCGTCGGACAGGGAGCCGTCCTCGTATCTCCTGACATAGTAGCCGGGTGCCGTGCGCTCCAGCCAGGAGTCCGCCTCGTGGGTATGGTTATATACAACGTCCATCACCACCCGGATCCCGGCTCTGTGCAGCGCCTGCACCATCTCCTTACATTCCCGGATACGGACGGTTCCGTCCCGGGTATCCGTGGCAAAAGACCCCTCCGGCACATTGTAATTCACCGGGTCATACCCCCAGTTAAACTGTCCGTCGTCCGCCTCGTCCAGACAGCCGAAGTCAAAAAAAGGCAGAAGGTGGACGTGAGTAATCCCCAGCTCCTTCAGGTAGGCGACGCAGGTCGCCCCGCCCTCCCGCAGCCGGGAAGTCTCTACGGTAAACGCCTTGTATTTTCCCCGATATTCCCTCGGAACCCCGCTTTCCGGGTCATAGGAAAAATCCTTGATATGAACCTCATAGACCACATTCTCCGCCTGGTTCTCCGGCGGTCTGTCCTCCCGAAAGCCCTCCGGATCCGTCCGGGAGAGATCCACCGCCATACTCCTGCAGCCGTTCCTGCTGCAGGCCTTCGCATAGGGATCTGCCGTGCGCACCGTCTCCCCGCCGCGGTGGATCAGGTAATCATAATAAATCCCGTGCAGATCTTCCGACAGCGTAACGCTCCAGGTTCCCTTTTCCCCCGCCGCCAGCGGTATCCTGCGGCATTCCTCCTCCGGCAGGCTGTCCCCTGGAAGTCTGCTGACGTCCGTCCCCTCCCGATAAAGACAGACCTCCGCCCCGTCCGCAAAAGGTGCCCAGATTCGAAAGGACGCGCTTCCGCCCCGGCACTCCGCTCCCAGATCCTTTCCCCGGTACTCGTACTCCCGATCAAATTCCTTCGTATACCGAAAACGACGACTGTTCACGCTATGGCTTCTCCTTTCTCGCAAATCGGTTTCGCAACATTTCCGATAACGTGATAGTAACACACCGTCAACCTGCCGTCAATGATTCCAGTTGTGCATTCTATACAGTTTTAGCCTGTTACATTTTTGTTTTTGTGCATTTTGTCTTTCCAGACGAATCATTTTCCCTTCACAGTTTCGAAACCACCCGTTTGTTTTTTTCGTGGTGCCCGCCGTTTGAACAGCGAATTCATCGGACTTTTTCCTTCCTCCGACTTTCCGAAAACCGATTCGTTTAGTGATTTCCTTGTCTTTTCAGGTTTTTCCTGTTATAATATAGCATATCTTTTCTCTCTGGTTCTGTCATGTTTCATAAAATTTTGCCATAATCTCGTGCGCTTTAGCGCACATGGAATCAGAAGTTGACACACCTTGAAAGGGGGCTTCCTTCGATGGTTACCATGAATGACATCGCGCTCCGGCTGGGAGTATCCAAGAGCACCGTATCCAAGGGGCTGAACAACGCCACCGATATCAGCGAGGAAATGCGTCGGAAAATTCTGGAGACCGCCGTAGAGCTGGGCTACAGCAACCGACGCCAGATGAACCGTGAAAAGAAGCTCTGTATTATTGTGGAAAACATGGAATACAATACGCCGAATCAGTTCGGACATGACATCATTCTGGGCTTTAAGCAGATGGCGGAGCCGGACGGCTGGACGGTGGATATCGTCCCGATCGACAAGGATTTCCAGCGCAATAATCCCTACAGCGTCTTTCTGCTGTCTAACGGATACATGGGCGCTTTCCTGCTGGGGGCCTCCCTGATCGATCCCTGGATGTCCGAGTTCCGCTCCTGTAAGATTCCCACCGTCCTCTACGATAATTATGTAGCGAGCAACCCCCGGATCGCCTCCGTAGGCTGCGACAGTCAGGACGGCTTCGACCAGGCCGTAAAGCATCTCATCGAGCTGGGACATAAAAAAATCGGTCTCATCTCCGGCCCCCTGGAGTCCTATATCGTAAAGGCGAGGTATAACGCCTACATCAACGCCCTGTCAAAATACCACCTGGAGCTCAACGAGGACTACATCGGCCTGGGGTATTATATATCGGATTCCACGAAGGATCACGTACAGCGCATGTATGATCTGGGCGTCACCGCCATCATCTGCTCCCACGATATCCGCGCGATCTCCGCCATGACGGAATGCATGGATAAAAATCTGCGGGTTCCGGAGGATATCAGTATCGTTGGCTTTGACGATCTTCCCATGACCGCCTACACCGACCCGCCCCTGACAACAATCCGCCAGGATCGTATCGCCCTGGGGAAGGCCGGTTACTACGCCATGTCCTGTCTTCAGAACGACCTGCCGATCTGCTCGATCCTGCTGCGCGCCCCTCTGATCGTCCGGGGTTCCACAGGCCCGGCGCGCCCATGCCCTGCCGTCGAGGCGGCCGACTGACACGGCGTATCCACCCGGTGCTGCCCGCCCCATAGGATGCCGACGCGCCCTGCAGCCAAGCCGCCCGGTACTGCGTCGTTGCAGCGCCATCTCGAAAAGATAGGAGGAATTCTTTCATGTACGCCAATTATATTTTCGACCTTTACGGTACTCTTGTGGATATCCATACGAACGAGACGAAAGTCTCCCTCTGGAAGAACATGTCCCGGTATATGACCCTTCAGGGGGCCGCCTACGAAGCCGGGGAGCTGCAAAGGGCTTACCGACTCTCCATCCGTAAGCTGCGGACAACGCCGGAGACGGAGGTCGATCTCGCCCCGGTGATCCGAGGGCTCTATACGGAGAAGGGCGTCTCTCCTTCCGAGGAAGCAATCCGGTACTGGGCCCTGGCCTTCCGCGCCCTGTCCCTGGAATATGTACGGCTGTTTGACGGAGCGGCGGAGCTGCTCCGGGAGCTTTACAGGCAGGAAAGGGGCGTCTATCTCCTCTCCAACGCGCAGCGGCTGTTCACCGAGCCGGAGATGCGATCTCTCGGGATCTACGACTTGTTCGACGATGTGTTCCTCTCCTCCGATATCGGTTTTCTAAAGCCGTCCCGCCGCTTTTATAACGCCCTGCTGACAAAGCGCAGCCTGGATCCCAGATCCTGCGTTATGGTGGGAAACGACTGGCGGGCGGACGCCTGGGGCGCGCATGACAATGGAATCGCCAGCTTCTATCTCCGCACTCCCCAGTCCCCCCGGGACGAAGGCGCTCTCCCGCCGGACTGCAGGCGGCTGGAGCGGATTTCCGATGTGCTGAGCTGCTGAGGAAGAGCCTTTCCTGTATCGATCCCGCAGGCTCTGCCGACCGCAAAATCAATTGACGCTGCCTTCGGCTGACTGCCTCCGCTGACATCCGGCCGAGCGGGCGTCCATCCTACAGCTTCAGCCAGTTCCGCATGGCGTTGACGCCCTTCGCCTCCTTCAGAAACTGATCCCGGTTTTCCCGCACATACCGGTACAGCTCCATAATCTCTTCCTCAGAAAACCCCTTGTGACGATCCATTCTGCCCTCCGGCACCAGAAACTCGGCGTAATCCTCTCCCCGGCTGAAGCAGACCCGGGCGAACTTCCTGCCTTCCTTCACTAAAACTCCCGAAACCAAAACCTGTACTTCCTCCATAACGAAGCTCCTTTCCGCAATCCATCCTACCGCAATCGTAGCATGGAAGACCCGGCTCGTCAACCGGAGGAACCGAGATCAAGCGGATAAACGGCAGTATTTGTGCCTGTGACGGACATAATCCGGTAAAGCGTCCTGTCAAAGCAGACAGTCTCTCCTGCCGACGCCAGGGCGGATTCAGAACCTTCACCCGTTAGAAAAGTACATTCCCAGGCGCTCCCGCAGAAAAAGGAGCGCCGCTCCCGACGCCCCTTTCGTTCTACAGAAACTCTCTCAGATCCTTTACCAGCGTTTCCTCGGCTCCCGCCACATCCTTCGCCAGCTTCCTTACCTTTTCCTCCGCCGCCGGATATTGGTTCAGATAGCGGTAAAGGCTTTTGACTCCCATATTGCAGCCGTCCGTGACCAGATCCGCAGCCGTGCTGTCCGGCCCCTCGTCGTCCAGCTTCATATTCGTCTTCAGCTTGGACATCATCTTCGCCATGGCCGCGGGCTCCTTGCCCTCGTCATGGTATTCCTTCAGGTACTCGTGAGTTCTGTTCCCCAGCTTTGTATGGGTCTCCTTGCTCGCCGCCAGCAGATTGCGCAGGCTCTCGCTCTGCACATGCTCCATCACGTCGTCCAGGGTAGAAACCCCCATCTTGATTCCCGCGTTGCATTCCCGCAGCAGCCGGATTGTATCGTCTTCCATAAGATAACCTCCTTTTTGAGATAAGTTTCCCAAAAAGGAGGCGCCTTATTCAGCCGTTCTTTTCAAACAGCGTGCAGCCCATATCTTTGAACTGCCGTATTTTCTTTTCCAAAAGCCCGACGGTGACGTCGAAATACGCCGCGCAGCAATCGATACAGAAAAAGGAATCCGCGGCACGGTTCAAAAGCTTTCTGTGGAGACCGATCTCGTCCGCGGTCAGCTTCCTCCCGCAGTTTTTACAAAACCGCTCCTCAGCCATGAACCAGCTCCCCGACCAGCACGCGGCACTCGTCCTTTTTGACCGCGCAGCGATAGCCGTCCCGGTAAACGCCCAGCTCTTCGCCTGTCACCGCGTCCGTAAGCCTCAGCGCCGCGCCGGACTCGGAATGGATTCCCAGGTCGTCGAAGCAGACGCTCAGGTTCGTCTCCCAGTCGTTATCGCATTCCAGGTTGAAAAATCCTACGGCAATCCGGTTTCCGCTCAGGATTTTCGCCATGATATAGCTCTTCTCCCCGTTGTGATTTACCAGAAAGGCCGGCCTGCACTCCTCGTCCTGATGAATGGCAATCAGACCCCTGCAGAGCAGCGTCTTCTTATTTTCCTCATCCAGCTTCCGCAGATCCGCCCCGATGATCAGCGGCGAACCCAAGAACGCCCAGAGGGCGAAATGCTGCAGGTATTGTAGATTGCTGCAGCCGTCCAGCCCCACGTTTCCCTTCCCGTGCATCCCGACAATCAGCATATCCATATCATTGAAGCAGCCCGGCGCGTTATTCTCAATGTTTTCCGCCTGGCTCCGGAAAATATCCTTGTAGCTCTTAGGCACGTCAAAAATATCTCCCGTCGAACGGTAGCTGTGAGCTCCTCTGGAGCGCATCCAGCCGGAAGGGTTCTCCACGCCCCAGTTACAGGCGGCGAAAAAGATCTCCCTGCCGCTGTTTCGCAGAGCCATCGCCATCGTCAGGTACGCGTTGCGGGCGTTGCCGCTGGCGGGAAAATTGCAGAAATCATATTTCAGATAATCCACCCCCCACTCCGCAAACTGCTTCGCGTCCTGATATTCGTAGCCGTAGCTGCTGGGATAACCCGCGCAGGTCAAAAATCCCGCGCAGGAGTACATTCCGAATTTCAGCCCCTTAGAATGAATATAGTCGGAGAGATATTTCATCCCGTGGGGGAAGAGCTTCGGATCCGCCGTCAGCTTCCCGTCCACTCTCTCCTTCAGCGACCAGCAGTCGTCGATGATTACGTACTCATAGCCCGCGTCCCGGTAGCCCTCCTCTACCATCTTATCCGCCATCTCCATAATCAGCTGCTCATTGATATTGCTCCCGAACGTATTCCAGGAATTCCATCCCATAGGTGATTTTTCTGCAAGCATAGGTTCCTCCTCATCGTACCATAACGCACACTTCCGACAATACCTCTGTTTTACTCGTTCTCGGCGTACTCCGCGGACAGGCTGGAAATCGTGCCGTCCGCCAGCATCTCCTCGATCGCCTTGTTGATCATCTCCAGAAGCTCTGTGTTTCCCTTCTTTACAGCGATGGCATACTCCTCGCCCTCGAAGGCCGACTCATCCTCCACGATCTTCAGGCCGGGATTATCGCTGATGTACTTTTTTGCGGTGGCGGAATCGATTACCACGACGTCGCACTTGCCGTTTACCAGCTCCATGATTGCGTCCGTGCCCTTCTTAAAGGAGCTGTACTCATAATTCATCTCCTGGACGCAGATCTCGCCTGTATAACCCTGGATCACGCTGATCCTCTTGCCCGCCATATCCGCGGCGCTGGCGATATCGGAATCCTCCGGTACAATCATCACCTGGGTCGCCGCGTAGTAAGGCGTGGAAAAGTCCGCCTCCTCTTTTCTCTCCTCCGTCACCGTCATCCCGGCGATCACCGCGTCGATCTGTCCGTTGCCCAGCGCTAACAGCAGGGAATCAAACTCCAGATTCTCCATCTTTGCGGTCATACCGTTCTTCTCCGCAATCTGCTTCGCGATAGCCATATCGATTCCGTCATACTGGTCGATCACCCCGGACGAGCTCACAAACTCAAAGGGCGGGAACTCCGCATTGGTTCCGAAGGTAATCGTCTTCCCCTCTCCCGCGCCTGACGCGGGCTGACCGCCGCAGGCCGCCAGACTGCAAACCAGTATGACCGCCATCAATAATGTTACCGCTTTCTTTCCTGTCTTTTTCATAATTCTCCTCCATTTCGCCGTGCCCCCGTTCTCCCGGGAGCCTCCCGGCTCTTCCGCCGTGCCCCCGTTTTCCGAAGGCCTCCCGGCTTTTCCGCCGTGCCCCCAGCGGCACGACCTCCTCCTGCGGAACCCCTGTTCCGCGAAAGATACTTCCCTTTCTGTATGTCATGCGGGGTTCTAACTTATCCCGCCTCATACCTGAAAACAACGCTTCCGCCAGCTCCGGCGCAATCCCGCGACCGGGTCGGCTGTAAAGCCTGTCTCACCGGCTGCGATGCAATCTCTCAGCAGCGCCATCTCACCGCCTGCGAAGTCACCCTGCCTGAATTTACAGCACCTTGCTCAGAAAGCTCTGTGTCCGCTCATTCCGGGGATGCTCGAAGATCTCCTCCGGACTTCCCTTCTCCAGAATCACGCCCTGATCCATAAACAGTACCCTGGTCGCCACCTCCCGCGCGAAGCCCATCTCATGGGTCACGATCACCATCGTCATGCCGGAATCCGCCAGATCCTTCATCACGTCCAGAACCTCGCCCACCATCTCCGGATCCAGTGCGGAGGTGGGCTCGTCGAAGAGCATGATCTCCGGATCCATGGCCAGGGCCCTGGCGATCGCCACCCGCTGCTTCTGCCCTCCCGAGAGCTGCGCCGGATAAGCCTCCGCCTTCTCCGCCAGACCTACCCGCTCCAGAAGCTCCTGTCCCCGCCGCACAGCCTGCTCCTTCGTCATCTTTTTCAGAAGCACCGGGGCCAGCGTGATATTTTCCAGAATCGTCAGGTGCGGGAAGAGATTAAACTGCTGGAATACCATACCCATCTTCTGACGGATCCGGTTCACATCCACCTTAGGGTCGTTGATGAGCTCGTCGTCCACATAGACCTCGCCCTCCGTCACTGTCTCCAGGAGATTCAGGCAGCGCAGGAAAGTACTCTTCCCGGATCCGGAGGGTCCGATTACCACGACAACCTCGCCCTGCTCGATATGCTCGTCGATTCCGTTCAGCACCTGCAGCTCGCCGAAATGCTTTTTCAGATTCTTTACCTTGATCATCGCTCTACTCCTTTTCCATCCGCTCTAACGGATTTCCGACTTTCTCAGCCTCTCCTCAATCTTTCGGAAGAAAAGCGTCAGAAGCTTAATCAAGACGTAATAGATGACAGCCGTTCCGATCAACGGCATAAAACGTGCGAAGGTTGCGCTTCGGATAAAGTCGCCCGCTTTCTGAATATCCATCAATCCCACATATCCCACCACCGCCGTCTCCTTGATCAGTACGATAAACTCGTTGCAAAGCGCCGGAAAAATATTTTTCACCGCCTGGGGTGCCACAATATGTATCATGGTCTGCCTTCCGTTCAGCCCCAGCGACCTTCCGGCCTCCGTCTGTCCCCTGTCGATGGAAAGGATCCCCGCCCGGATAATCTCCGACACATAAGCGCCGGAATTGATTCCAAAGGCGATAGCGGCGATAATCCATTTCGGAATATCGATGGACGCGAACACCACAAAATAAATAATCATCAGCTGGGTTACGGAGGGCGTTCCCCGGATCACGTCCGTATATACGCCGCCGATCGCTCTCAGCGGCTTCTTATTGGAAAGGTTGCACAGAGCGATCAGGAACCCGATCAGGATTCCCAGCGCCACCGCCAGCAACGAAATCTGGATCGTCACGCCGATACCCTTCAGCAAGAGCATGTAACGGTTCTCTCTGATAAAGCATTTCTGGAAGGTCTCCGCGAAATCATACGCCCAAGCCATGAATCCTGCCATCCGTCCCTCTCCTTTCGTATACGTTTCTATGTATTTTTATACAATCCGGATCGCTCTCGCAGTCTATAAAACCGGATATTCTCCGCAAGGCAGGCTGATTTGCGGGTGGTTTTTCAACCTTCTTGCGCTTTTCGGAAAGTACGCCCATACACGGCATTATAACACACTGTCCTCCGAAAGGGAAGACTAAATATACATTTTTTTGCATATCAAAATAGAAAGCTATCAAAATGGAATTCTCGCTTCGCGAAAATTCTATTGCCATAAATTAAGGATGCGAACCCCCTCAGGCCAACGCCAGGCGGATCCGCATCCTTTTTTTAATATAATCCCATGCCCCGCTGAGGCAGCGGGAGGATCGACTTTCTGAAAAATAATAACAGGTTTACACAGCACCCGTATACCCGGAACCGCCTCCTACATTATAGGATCCGCTGGCGGTATAGCCGGTAGCAGCGTTCGCCTGCGTAGACATATAATAATCTACCAGAGAAGCGTTGCTGGCGACAGAAGCGCCATAGTCCTGGAAGAACTTCTGCACCTCGGACATGTCGGACTTCTTGAAGGCGCTCTCGCTGATCGTCATCCTGCCCTTTGTATCCACGCTGATACCGAATTGTTTCAGCGCGTCCGTGTTCGCAGCCGTCTTGCTCCTGATATAAGACAGGTTTGCCACCACGCCGGAAATGGAACTGGATTCCGCAGTATCCATCATGCGGTTGTAATTGCTTACAAAGCTCTTTGCCGTAGCAAAAATCTTCTCCACATCATAGTCCGCCTTGCCGTCCTCGTCCTCTACCTTTTCATACAATTTCGAGGAAGCCAGCGTATTGCCGTCCGCCTTGACCCCCGCCGCGCCGGAAACAGTGGTTTTGTCCGTCTCCGTGCCGGTGCTGTCCGTCTTAGCCGCCGAGCCGGTACTGCTGGAGCTTGCAAACTGAACGCGGGACGCAAGCTTGGAGCCATAACTCATGATATCCTCAGAGGAAAACAAATCCTGCACCTTAGAGAGATCCGCCGCTTTCAGCTTGCTCTCATTGATCTCAAGCGTGCCCTTTGAGTTGACCGTGATACCAAGCTCCGCGAGCTGGCTGGCGTTCGCTGCCGTAGCGCTGATCATATTCGCCACATACGCCGTCTGCCTTGTCAGGGTAGAATCCTTGGAGGCGGTCACTACATCGTTATAATTTGACACAAAGTTCTTCACGGCGGAGACCACCTTGTCCGCAGCGCTGCTGCCATTCTCCGTGTCCGTGTAGGTCGTGCTGTTCTGCAGCGCCGAAATAGAACTCTTCAAGCTCGAAAGACCGGATGTCAGCTTGGAATTTGCCTCCTGTACATCCTTGGAAACCTTGGGATTCCGCTTTTCCTCCTCAAGCTTTTCCAGAATATTATAAGTACTGCTCTTGCTGCCGGAGGATGCGCTTGAATACTGCCCTGTCCCATAATAGGCTTTCATGAGCTTTGTATAACTGCCGTTCTTGATGCTGGCGTAATCTGAGAGGAAATTCAGATTGCCCATTCCGCTGCCGCTTGAAGAAAGGCCCTGGAACAGATAAGAATAATTCTGACCTCCGTCTACGTTGATACTGATACCCATTGTCGTCGCTCCTTTACTAAAATAATGCCGCTCCTATTACATATTGTATATCGTCATAAAGTCCCTTACAGTTAATACTAATGTAACACAAGAATTTCAAATATGCAAGAATTTCCCCTGATTTCAACGGCAGTTTTGTCCCTTTTATAAGAGAATGTACGCTCTGCGAAAAATTCAGGGAAAGCACACCGGACTTACAGGATCCTCTCGATGACGCAGCTGTGCTCCTTCGTTTTTGCGTCATAATTGACTCCAACCAACACGACTTCGCCGCCGTAATCCTTCCATACCGCGGGGTAATTCCTGTCCCTGATCTGCCGGATTGCCCCCTCCGCCGACTGATTCCACTTCAGCTCGACGACCAGTACCGGAAGCCTGGATTTCCGCTTCGGCAGGTACACCACATCCGCGATCCCCTTCCCCGACGGAAGCTCCTCTACCCTCAGATACTGGTCCACCGCGGCGATATACGCAAACTTAATGACGTACCGCAGCGCCTGCTCGTTATTGTAGTAAGCCGGAGCATACTGCGTGTCGCGTATCTCTTCTATGGCTCTGACCACAGCCTCCTCGTCTCCCGCAAGCGTATCCTCCAAAAGCTTCCGGGAACGGCCGATCAGCTCCATCCACTTAGGACTTACTCCCGTCCCTTCCAGAATCTTCTCAAACTCCGTTCTCACTTCTTCATTGGGAATACGCGCCGTCTCGTCCTCCTCATTCCAGGTAAGATAGCCCAGATGGATCATCAGCGTCAAAACATCGTCCCTGCTCTTAAATGTCGCAAAATCGTTTTCAAACCTGTCTGTCCGGACTTCCACCTCTTCCCCGGCGATCAGACGTGCGATCAATTCCCGCATCCCTTCAAAATCCATATTGATATACGCCATCAGCGACTCCGCAGCGGAGGTCTTCCGCCAGTAGGAGCGGCACTTCTGATTCTGCATGGCGCACATCACGGAGTAAGGATTGTATACCGCCCCATATCCGGGAAAATCGTATCCGTCGTACCACTTCCTGACTTCCTCGAAAGCCATCCCGTATTTCCCGCACAGCGAGCGAACCTCCCCTTCCGTAAAGCCCGTAAACTCCACGAATTTACCGGGATCCAGGATAGTATATTCCCGGAAATCCGAAATAGCCGACTGGGAGCCGTCCTTCTTGATGGGCAGGATCCCCGTCATATAAGCCGCGGCCACTACCTTTGGGGTAAAGCTGCTGTTCTTAAACCATCCCCTGAGAAGATTCAGGTATTTCTTCTGCGCCGTCTCGTCATCCTTCGCCTCGCGGATCAGCGCGTCCCACTCGTCAAGGATGAACACAAACTCTCTCCCCGTTTTTTCCACGCAGGTGATCATAGCGTCCGTAAGGCTTTTCCCCGCCAGCTCCGGATAACTTTCCACCAGCTCCCGGTAAACCGCGTCCGCGATCCGGTTCGGCACGTCCGCAAGCGGTATATCCAGCCTTACCGCCTCCGACAGGAAGCCTGTGATATCGAGGTTGATCACATGATACCGGTTCAGGTGCGTCAGATACCCTTCCGTCCCTGCGATTTCCTTGTCGTCAAAAAGCCCGCGGGAATCGCAGGAGCAGTCGTAATATGCGCACAGCATCTTTGCCGCGTAGGACTTGCCAAAGCGTCTGGGCCTGCTGATACAGATCAGCTTCCCCATCGTCTCCACAGACTTATTGATTACCGCGATCAATCCTGTCTTGTCTACATATTCCGCCTGAATAATTTCCTGAAACCCTTTATTTCCCGGATTCAAATAGATCCCCATGGCAATCGCCCTCCCTATACTGCAACAACGCTGCCGCTTTGTTCCAGTATACGCCCTGCGCGCAGAAAAGTCAATGTTCCCCCTGCTCCGCCAGCGGGTTGACCGCCTCCCCGTTGACGCTTACCGCAAACAGCAGGTTCGGGCCTGTGGCCATTCCGCTCCGGCCCATTGTCGCGATGACCTGTCCCTGCTTTATCTCCTCGCCCTCGGATACCTTTCTTTCCTTTAGATGGCCGTATTTCACCGTAACGCCGTCTCCCAGATCCACCAGGATGAAGTTCCCTACAGGGCTGTCATAGCCCGCCTCCATGACCACTCCGTCCGCGACCGCATAGATTTCATCGCCGGCCGTTCCGACAATATTCACATGATCCGAAAAAATCCCGTTTTCATGACTGCCGTAGCTTCCCGATATCTCCCGGCTGACCGTCGGCCAGATCCAGCCCGAAAAGGCCAGCTCTTCCGCTTCATGCCTCTTTTCCTCCTCCGTCCCTTGTCTCTCTCTTCTTTGCTCCATAGAAGCAGCCGTCCTTGCCCTGACCTCCTCCGTCCGCTCGATCTCGAAATCGAAGAAACACATCCATGTCTGCCCGAAGGCAAACCGATCGTTCGTCAGGATAAAATAGTAGTCTCCCTCCGGCAGATTCTCTTCCATCGCCGCCACATCATAGCCCTCTGACAGGTCGATGGTTACAATTCCCTGGGCGCAGGGCGGTATCGAAAGTCCCGTCATCCGGATCTTTCCGCTGTCCCCTTCTACTTCCTCCCCGGTTGACCACTGCATAACCTTTACGCTGTCCTGCAGCCTTAATTCCTTGTCGGATTCATTAAAAACAACAATCTCAAATTTCCCGTCGCCCTGATAGGCCGGTGCAAATGCCGCATCGTCCCCGTTCAGCTCTGAAAACCTCGCGTAAGTGAAGGCGCATAACAGGAAGAAGCACAGCAGACTACCCGCCGCAAGCGCCAGCCGCCCGATTCTCTGTCTGACGGGCTTTCTGACCGGGCTTTCCCGCCCGATCGATTCGGTCGGTTTTCTGACCGGACTTTCCTGCCCGATCGATTCGGTCGGCTTTCCAGCCAGGCTTTCCGGCCTGATCGATTCGGTCGGCTTTCCAGCCAGGCTTTCCGGCCTGATCGATTCGGTCGGCTTTCCAGCCAGGCTTTCCGGCCTGATCGATTCGGTCGGCTTTCTGACCGAAATAATAGCCGCGCCGGTTTTCTCCTGTACGATAGCCTGTATCGCCTTAAGATTTTTTCTGCGGTATTTCTTCACGGAATACTCTCCTTCTTTTTTTGAAATCCCTTTTCCCATGGAAATTTTCCTTTCCATGGAAGTCTCTCTCTCCGCGGAAATCTCTTTTTCCGCAAAGGTCTCTCCTTTCCTGAAATGCCCTTTTTCCATCATACCCGGTCTCCTTCCCGCTGCTCCATCCTCTTTTTCAGCTTCTGTCTCACATAATACAATCGATTCTCCACCTGTTTCTTTGGCAGTTCCATTGCGACCGCGATCTCCGCCGGTTTCTGCTCATAGTAATACCGCCTTAAGATCAGCTCCCTTTCCTTTTCATCCAGCTCCTCCACACAGCGCCTTAATTTCTCCGCGGATGTCCCTGCTTCTATGGAAGTCCCCATTTCCATGTCTCGCATCTCATCCCGGGAACATCCTTTTTTGAAAAAAGGCTTTCCCCTCACAGCATATCCCTGTTCCATATAACATCCATCTTCGTCCGCCACGCTATTTCCCGCGTACCCCAGACTCTCCATCACGATTTCTTCCATGGATATCTCCCTTCGCCCGGCAATCCGGCGGTAGCGGTCAACCGCCCTCGACCTTGCGATAATGGAAAGCCAGGAGGATAGCTTCGCCTTGTCAGGGTTATACTTTTCCGGATGCTGCCATAGATAAATAAACTCAAACTTCGCACGTGAATTTTAGCTATGCACCTTGAAAATTCAATATCTG
>JAMPIG010000035.1 GCA_023662875.1 Roseburia sp.
CAATCCTCGAATCCTGTAGTATGATTTTCGTATCAAAATGAAAGGGGCGATGTGATGGTAACAACAATGCGGCTGCCGGATGAATTGCACGAGGATCTGAAAAAGCAGGCGGAGAGAAAGGGCATGACGTTTAATGCGTACCTTCTCAGTATTCTGTGGGAAGTGTACAAAAAGGATGAACTGAATCATAACAGACAAGAAAGGGGTTGAGAAGATGTCTTTGTTAAAACTGGAAGTGCTGAAAGAGGAAGGTTTGCAGTTTCTGAAGGAAAGCCAGTACGAGGAGTTAGACGTTCTGGCGAAAATGAACGCTAATGCATACATAAAGGGTTTGTACGATGGCCAGAAACTGAAGGAAGCGGAGAACAGGAAGATGCGTCCGATCGAGCGGGCGGCGGTGTAGAGGAGGTGAAGAAAAAAATGTATGTTCCCAGAAAATATTTTGTAAGTCAGGAGGTCTCATCAAAGCTAAAAAGAGATGATATCGGTGCGAAGTTGGATAAAACCATATTGCACGTGGCCGACTGCATTCTGAAGACAAATGGTAAGAGGGCAGACAATATTGCCGAAATGGCTAAGGCTCTTGCGGAATTGGTACAGGCAAGAGCCTATGCAGAACATCTTATTTGTCTGCAAGAAGAACAGTAAAAATTTGAATCAAGGCATGCTGTAGAAATTCATTATTCTTTTTAAGTGATGATTTTACACGGAGCCAGCTGTAAGGATTTGAGAAGGCAGCCGGATAAAGGTCTTGTTCAATTTGTTTTGCCCAAGCAGAAAATGCGTTTTGAAAAGATGCATTAACAACCTCTTCGATTTGTGCTTTATCCATATAAAAGTCTCCTTTCTTTTGTACTCGGCCTGGCGGGGCCTGTAGGTACAGTATAGAGGAGAGCATCGGAAAAAGCAAGCCGCGGATACCAGAGTAGGGAGGAGGTGAAGGAAGCGTGCCTGTGGAGGTCGGATCATATTTTCACAATAAATATTTGGAACTAAAACAGAATGCCCATACATATGGGGAATTGGAAGAAGCAATAAAAAGAGAGGCCAGTGCAGCGAGTTTTACGGATTCTACATGGGGACATTTCATGTATGCACAGTTAATGGAAATGCTGCATAAAGAGTGGAACGGCTTACCCATTCAGTAAGCCGCCCTTCAAAGATTACAATTCAGTCTCAATGCGGACTAAGGACTTTGTGGAGTACGCAACGGAATATTCTGCATTTAAATAAAAATAGTCACAATTGCAGAAAGCTTCCATAAGTGATGGAATTAATCCATTGTGTATATGAGAACACACTTTAACGGATAAACCCATGGATGCAGTTGAAAAATCGTTATAGGTAGAGGACACGATCGGTATGATAGAATCGTTTTCTTTGACAACTAAGCTTGTTCCATCAGCGAATTTGATTAGTGCTTTCATAAAAATCTCCTTTCTTTTGTACTCGGCCTGGCGGGGCCTGTAAGGGGATTATAGCAGAGGAAGATAGCAAAACACAATAGCGTAGAACTAAAAAATGGAGAGCGAGGGAAATGACAAGCGTCGGGCACCAGCGTAGAGGGGGTGAGGACAAATAAAAAAGGACGATGACCTGATCGCTACAATAATATGCCGTCTCATTGGTTCGATATTGGGCCTAACATTAGTGAAATGGATCCCCAAAATTTTTACTATGTTGTTCAATAAGTATTTCTAATTTATTTAGCAGAATAACATAATCGTCTTTTGATTCGATGGCGTAGTATTCAGCGTTTAATGCTTTGACCTCATCATCTGTCAAGTAGCAGGAAGCAATTTTGATGTTTTGGTTCATGTACATTACACAGCGGTTAATATAGGAAGTCTGAAATGCGGAGAAAAGCGTAGAAGGGAGATGAGAAAGATGTATGATGCAGAGAGTAATTCCAAGGTACGAAAATTTGTGGATAGGATAATGGAGCTCATGGAAGCGGAACACATGAGTATTGCAGAAGCGGAAGAGATTCCGGAAAGACTATCAAAAAGAGTAGAGGAGAACGGTAAACGGATTGAAAAATCCAAGCCGTTTACCGTATACCATAACGCAGTTATTCACTAAGATAGTTCAAAAATTCCTTATAGCCGTGCTCATAATCAGCGAAAAAGCCTTCCGGAGAGATCTGTTCAGAATCTTCTCGTTGAGTGGTTAAATAAAGTTCATAAGCAATGGCTAAGTCATGGGCAATTTGTTCTTTGGTAAGTTTTGAAGTCATTGCATACACTCCTTTCTTCTGTACTCGGCCTGGCGGGGCCTGTAAGGAGAGTATAGCAAAGTAAGGCGGTAAAGCGCAATAGCGGGCAGCTGAAAATGTGGAGCGATGCCAGCATAGAGAGGAGGTGAGGACACAGTTTTGAAATGGTGGCAGAAACTTATTATTGCAGTCGTTTTATTGCTTATGATGGCAATGATTTTATTGGAAATAGCTGCTTACATGAAATTTATGATCTTCATGTAAGCAGCTGCGGAAGAATTAAAGAGACGCCGCGTCCGATCGAGCGGGCGGCAGTATAGGGGAGAACAAAATGAAAGAGAGTAATGTAGGCGGGCACATTATTGGCTATATAATCGGTTTTCTGATAGGCGAATTTATAGTGTGGAAAATCACAGGAAGCTGCGTATTAGCCACTCTATTGCAAGCGCTGATAGAATACCTGAGATAAAGCCGGGGATCCATTTTGTGAAAAAGAAAATCCGGATATTATCCATCAGGATCCGGTAGCGGTGATATCCTTCGTAGGTCAAAGTAAAATATATCTGTAAAGGATGATCGGCGAGCTCAAGATATCCTTGATCTGCCAGAAACCTGATAATGTGAGCGGATTCATCAGATTTAAGGGCCACGGTAATGTTGTCTTCGCAGAGGCAGTTATTTTCTTCGTCAAAGTAAATAAGACTGTCAAGGTTGAAATTTTTCCTTATCAAGTTTAAGAGTTTACGTTCTTGCTTAAGCATGAGATGTCTCCTTTGTTTTGTATTTGGATCTGGCGGGAATTTATAAAGATATTATAGCAGAGCAAGGCGACAAAGCACAATGGCGGACAATGGTGAAATTGAAAGGAAGAGACGCAGCGTCCGATCGAGCGGGCGGCGGTGTAGAGAGGAGAAAAAAATATGTATATTCCCAAGAAATATTTCCCGAAACAGGAAGTTCCCCAAAAGGAAGAAAGTACGGACATCGGTGCAAAGCTGGATATAACCATCTTGCACATAGCCGACTGTATCCTGGAGATGGATAAACGGAACGATGCGGATCGTATCCCGGCGCTGGCAAGCGCCCTGGCGGAGCTGGTAACAGCCCGGACGGAGGCGGATAAAAGAGATATATGGGAGTAAAAGTGTAAGGAAGGGGGCGGAAAATTTGAAAGGAACGGAACGGGTATCCGTAATGCAGGCGGCGGAGGAGCTTGGCGTGTCGCCGCAGGCGGTGCGGGTACAGATGGAGCGGGGACTTTTGGATATCGGGGTCGTACTGCCGAGCCTGCAGGGAGACCGAAAACAGTATTGGATCTACCGGGAGAAGCTCAACCGACTTTTAGGCAGGAAAGAGAAAGAAGGCTGAGACGCTTATTATTTTTTTGCCTTTTTTCAGGCGATTGTATCAAAAAACAGCACAAGAAAGGAGACAAGCTATGATCGAGAAGGAAGAGATGATGTTGGAGGTAGAGGAGATCCGGCAGCACCCGGATCGAATCTGGAGCAGCCAGGACAGGGAGCTGGCGGCCGCCGTCCTGGAGGAGATCCGGGAGGACTACCCGGAGGCGGTACTCTGCGGGTATCTGCGGAATTACTGGATTCCCTTAAACGCTTCCCAGCGGGAGGAGCTGCGGGAGATGCTGGAAAGCGTATGGGAGCGGATGCTGGACAACCTGGCGGAGGTGGAGGAGTCCCTGCGGGACCTGCACGTAACGGAGAAGGAGAAGCTGGCGGCCTGGCTGGATCGGAAGATGAAACAGGTGAAGGCGGCCTATGACGGGAGGATTTACCGGGAGGGCATCGAGATAGGGTTCAAATCCCGGAACCGCGATGTATACCAGCTCCATGGACTGGAGCAGGCGGCGGGAATCCTGGGGCTGGAGGTAGAGAAGAGGGAAGACGTGGCCGGGGACGTCCGGAAGAGCTTCCGCTACCGGGGCAGGGAATTCTACGAGTGGATTTACTGTCCGGAGGTTCCGGAGGGGAAGGAGGCGGAAGCATGAAACGGTGGGGTAGGGGCGACATCTTCGGCGGGATTGCATTCCTGGTGCTTCTGGTGTTCCTGCCCGGGGCGGTGGAGGGAATGCTGGAGGGGGAGCAGGTGGTAGAAGCGGGAGGACTCCTCCTGGTGGCGGTTTTGGCAGCGGTCTTTTCCGTCTGCATCCTTTTGTCCCTGCGGGAGGAAGGCCGGGAAGCAGACCGGGAAGGGAGGTAAGGGATGGAAAGCGAAAAGACCAGAACCGCGGAGAGGGAAGCAGAAGGAGGGAACCGGAGCAGCCGGGAGCCCGAAAGGACGGCAGGCGGCAGGATCCCGGAAGCCCAGCTCCCGGGGTGGCTTCGGGAGATCGTGGAGTGTCTGGAGCGGGATCCGGACATGCCCTACCTGATCCCGCGGGAAGACCGGGCGCTGGAGGCTTACGCCAGAATGAAGCTGCTGTATCCCGGGACAAAGCTGGCGGTGAAGCGGGGAATGCGGTATCTGACGGTCAGCGACGCGGCGCTGCGGCATCTTTTCGAGCAGCTGGAGCGGGAGAGGGGGCAGTTTGCGGAGGTCGTAGCGGCCTATGACCGGGAGATCGCCGGGATCCGGGGGCTGATGGGCCGGGAGCAGGGGACAGGGATCTATTGGGCCCCGGACAGCCTGTGCCGTCCGCCTGCCACAGGGGAGGAGCGGCGGAAATACCGGGAGGCCCTGGAAGGAAAAAGCGCATAAAAAGAGGCGGCATTGCAAGATGCCGCCAGCCCGTCCGGGCGTACTGAAAAACCTCAAAACCATCGTACACCAGGACGGGAAAAAAGTCAAGAAAAACGCGGATTTTGGGCGCGTTTGCGGCTTGTTAAAAAAATTAAAGTTAGGGTGTGGAGAGGATGGCATACGGGAAAAATACATACCGGTATCCCAACGCGATCGAGGTGGAGGAATACCACAGCGCAAGGTACGGGGCGCCGGGACAGAAGAGGGAGAAGAAGGAGAAGCCGACCCCGGAGCAGATGCAGCGGGTGAACCAGAGGAACAAGGAAAAATTATGCCGCAGGAGGATGCGGCAGTACTTCCGGGAGAGGGATCTGTTCGTGACCCTGACCTATGCGCCGAAAAACCGGCCCCCGGACATGGCTGCGGCGAAGAAGCACTTCCGGGAGTTCTGCAGCCTGCTCCGGAAGAAGTACAAAAAGGCGGGAATCCCCTTCCGGTGGATCCGGAACATCGAGAACGGGACGAAAAACGCCTGGCACATCCATGTGCTGCTGAAGCGGATCCCGGACGCGGATCTCCTGATTGCGGAGGCCTGGCCCTACGGGACGGTCGACCTGATCCCCTGCTACAAGAAGGGGGAGTTCCGGGAGCTGGCAGCGTACCTGACGAAGGGCCCGGCGACGAGCCCGCGGCTGAAGGAGGCCAGCTACTCCACATCGCGGAACATGCCCCTGCGGGAGCCGGAGCGGAAAGTCATCAAACGGTGGGAGACCTTCCGGGAGAACATCCGGATCCCGAAGGGGTTCTACCTGGAGAAGGAGTCCTACCACGAGGGGACAAACCCGGTGACCGGGTTCCCCTACCGGGAGTACACCTTATTGCGGATCCAGAAACGGGAGGAGAAGGAGGAGAAGGGTGAAAAGGGTAGACGTATACATCGCCGCCAGCATCCGGGGTCCCGGAAAGGGGACGGGAAGGGTGGCCTACGTGATGAAGTGCCGCAGGGCGGACGGAAGGGAGCACGAAAGCAGGGCGGAGGTCGCGGAGTACGACGAGGCGACGGAAAGCCGCCTGGTCCTGTACGGGATCCGGGAGGCCCTCCAGCGGCTGAGGTATAGCTGCGAGGTCGTGGTACATACGGAGTGCGCCTATGTGGCCGGGGCCATCGCCCAGGGCTGGCCGGAGGCCTGGGAGCGGGGGCATTGGAAGAACCGCAAAGGGGAAGCGGTCAAGGACAGCGTCCTCTGGAGCCAGATCCTGCAGGAGGTAACGGAGCAGGGGCACCAGCTGAAGGCGGAGGCGGGGAAGCACGAGTACGCCAACTGGCTGCGGTACAAGATGCACCTGGCCCCGGGACACAAGGAGGTCTTCTGGCAGATTCCGGACTGAGTGCAAACCAGGACACTTTTTGGAAAAATCAAAAATACCCTCTTTTCGGGGGAACCTTCCTCGTGGGGAAGGGATTTTGAAAAGTGCAAGAGAGGACACTTTTTTGAAATCCGACCTGCCGGGAGAGGGGCAGGAGGAACCGGCGGCAGGCTTAAAGGGCCGGAGCCGGGGAAAAGACAGAGAACAAAAGGCAGCAGGGCTGCCGGGAAAGGAGCGATTTATGTTTGACCGATTCGGGGAATTTGACAGTGCGGAGGAGATCAACGCGACGGCGGCAGGCCTGCGGAAGGAGGGGGACCGGGAAAGCCTGGAGGTACTGGCAAAGGAAAACGGGATCGACGGCGATCTCGTGGAGGCCTTCTGGGAAGGGGATCTTTTGTACCTGTGCGACGACATGAGCGCCGCCATCGGGAAGCTGGACGTAGAGGCGCAGGAAATCAAATGCGCGGAGATTCTGGGGGATTGGGTGGAATACCTGAAGGCCCAGTGCCTGGAGAGGCCGGAGGTGGCGGCGGCCGTCCGCAGGAAGGGGAAGAGCCTGGCCGGGTGCGTGGCAGCGCTGCTGCACTGGTCCTTCCGGCACCAGACGCCGGTAGACGAAAAAATCCTGAAAGCCGCTAACGTAAAAGCGGGGCGGTGTACCTTAGGGATCCCGGGGATGGCCACCGCGAAGAAGCTGATGACAGAGTATTACCTGGGGAAAGGGGGCGCGGGGAAATGAAGCGGAAGGCAATCGAAAAAATTCCCTACCTGACCCTGCCCCGGGTGGTGCGGAAGGGGAAACCGGACTATGTGGCGGTAACGGCGCTCCGGGAGATCGGCGGGGAGGAGCACTTCCTTCTGGAGGTCTACCGGAACCGGAAGGAGGGCCGGAAGGCTCCGGTAGTCCGGATTGCCCTGACGGAGAAGGATTTCGGGAATTACTTCCCGGGAAGCGGGGACTGGAGCCGGGAGAAGATCGAAGGCAGCATCTGGTCAGGGGACGGCCCGATCTGGCGGAAAGAGGATGGGCGGAAGAGCCGGGAGGAGCTGGAGAAGGAGAATGTCCTGTACGCCAAGGAGGATCTGGGGCGGATCCAGACCTTTGCGGGCGGCGACGTCTGCAGCTGGCGCGACCGGCAGTGGTGGGATTACCTCAAAGGGAAACAGGAGGAAATCCTGACGGGGGAAAGAGTAAAGCGGGCAGCCAGAAAATGGGAGAAGCGGCGGCAGGCCCTGGCGGAGCGGATGGAGCAAACGGAGGAGCTGCCCAAACAGCGGATCCTGGAGTATGCGGAGCGGGTGGTGTTTGGGGAAAGGCATTTCCTGTATTACAAGAAGCGGGGCTGCTGGGCGGAGGTGGCCTGCAGTAAGTGCGGGGGCGTAACGGAGGCGCGGTGGAAGGAAGGGATTTCCTACGAATCTCAGCTCCAGCGCCGGATCCCGAATCCCCGGGAAGGGGAGAGAGGCGTCTGCCCCCTCTGCGGGGCCGCCGGGAGGTATAAATGCCAGGGGAAAGCCAGGGCAGTCCACGAAAAAAGCGTTTTCCTCTGGCTGGGGCAGAAATACGGGGAGCAGGGGATGGTGTTCCGTTATCTCCAGGTGGAGAAATTCTGGCAGCTGGAGGAATACTGCGAGGAGAAGGAGGTTCGGATGCACGGCGCTTCCGAGGAGCTTTCCGGGATCGAGATCGCCCGGGTCTACTTCCAGCCGGGGGAAAAGACGCAGACCGACTACCACAAGCACAACGGCTGGTCAGGGGAGGACTTCTGGGACGACTGCAACCTGTCCGGGCTCACCAGCATCCAGCTTTGTCCGGGACTTGTGCTGCCGGAGACCTATGAGGCGATGGAGGGGACGATGTTCCAGTACAGCGCCCTGCGGGAATACGCCCGGGCAGCAGGCGAGGTGAACCCGAAGGCTTACCTGGAGCGATACCAGGAGTTCCCACAGCTGGAGATGCTGGCCAAGCTGGGTCTGACGGAGATAACGGAAGAGCTGGTTCGGCATCGGTACAACGACGGGATCATCGCCGATGAGACCGCGAAAAGCCCGGACAAATTTCTGGGGATCCGGAAGGAGCGGGTCGGGCTGCTGCGGCGGGAGAAGGGGAGCCGGGAGCTTTTGAAGGTACTGAAGATGGAAAAGCGGATGGGGGCGGCCTGGACGGAGGAACAGATCCGGTGTCTGATGGAAACAGGGCTGCAGCGGGGCCAGCTGGAAACTGCCCTGCAGTGGATGGGCCTGCAGCAGCTGTTAAACCGGGTCCGGAAGTACGCCGGGTGCGAGTATGGAGCGCCGTGCGGGAGGGCAATGGAGGCAATCCATGACACCGCGGGACTTTACCTGGATTACCTGCAGATGCGGCAGGCCTTAGGCTATGACATGACCAATACCGTGTACCTGCAGCCGCGGGATCTGCGGGTGGCCCATGACCGGATGGCGGAGGAGCAGAACACAGTGACGGACGTGGAGAGGAGGGATCGGCGGCTGCAGGAGGTTTCCCAAAAATACCCGGGAATCCGGAAAAATTACCGGAGGCTGCGGAAGCGGTTCTATTACGCCGATGAGGATTTCCTGATCCGGCCCGCCCGGTCGGCGGAGGAGATCGTAGCGGAGGGAAGGATCCTGCACCACTGTGTCGGCGGGGACAGTTACCTGGAAAAGCATGACGATGGGGAGAGCTACATCCTGATGCTGCGGACAAAGCAGGAACCGGAAATGCCTTATATCACCGTGGAAATCCGGGCGGACAGCCTGCAGATCGTCCAGTGGTACGGGGCGTATGACCGGAAGCCGGACGAGAAGCGGATGGAGAAGTGGCTCAAGGAGTACCGGGAAGGGCTGGAGAGGAAGGAAAGGGGCGCGGAGGAAAGGGCGGAGATCCGGATTACCGCTTAAGACCCGGAAAGGGAAGGGGCACCACCCAGACCCCGGAAGGATTCGTTGCGACATCGCAACAGAAAGGAAAGAGGATGGAGTACACACAGGTTACTTTAGAGGAATGGATGCAGTGGAAGGAGGAGATCCGGGAGAAGCTTTCGGAGACGGCGGGGAACTTTGTCTATATCGGCTACCGGTTAAAGCAGATCCGGGATTCCGGGCGGTACGGCGGGGCGGCGGACGTCTTCGGCTTTGCGGAGAAGGAATACGGCCTGGGCAAAAGCACGGTGTCCCGTTTTATCGCCATCAATGAGAAATACAGCGAAGGGGGGAACTCCCTGGAGCTGAAGGAGGAGTATAAGAATTTCTCCTCCTCCAAGCTGGCGGAGATGCTGACGCTGCCGGACAGCGAGCTGGGGCTGATCACGGAGCAGACGACGATCCGGGAGATCCGGGAGCTGAAGAGCTTCCGGGCGGAGGAAGAGCGGGAATATCCCCAGGAGGAGATCCCGGGGCAGGCAAGCATTGGGGATTATCCGGGGGTTGTGCCGGGGGCGGGGAGTCCCCGGGAGGAACGGAGGATAGGAGAAGGAGACGCAGAGAAGCAAGGGGCAGCAGGCAGAGAGGCGATAGAAAGCCAAAGCGCGGAAGCGGAACTGCGGGAGCCGGAAGAGGACGGGACGGAGGCAGCTGAGACCCCTTTAGGGAAATGCCTGGTGGACTTCTTCCGGGAGAAGAAAGAGGTTTTCGATACCGTGATGCGGTATCTGGAGGAGGAAGAGCCGGATTACAAGGGGGCGGCGGAGCAGATGGCCCCGTCGGGCCAGGCGTCCCACCGGAAAGGGATTGTCTTCCTGTTTTTGTACGGCTGGGCGGAAGGCGTCAAATACCGGGAGATGGGGAAGCCGAAGCCGGTGGCCATGACATGGCCGGTGCTTCTGGAGTTGGTGCGGGAGATTTACCGGGATTACCGGAAGCCGGGCTTCTGGGAGCGGCTTTACGGGGAAAATCCCGTTGCGACGTCGCAACAGCCGGGAGAGGCCGCGGAGGAGAAGCCGGGGACGGACAGGGAACCGGGAGGGAAGAGGCCGACGGAAACCAGGGAAGGAAAAAGCAGGGAGACCTTGGAAATCCAAGGCGCGGAGGCTTCCGGGAGCGGGACGAAGCCGGCGGAGAACGGGATAGAGGAAGAGAAGAGCCTGTCCCTGGAAGAGGAGAAGCCGACGATTATCCCGGGAACCGGCGCGGTAGAAATCAAGGATGAGGGGGAAGAGGATGGAGAGAGCAGCGGAACCGACGGAGGAGAGGCCGCGGGAGGAGACGCCCCGGCGGCAGGAGAGCCGGAAGACGCCCCGGCAGCAGGAGGGCCGGGAGGAGTCCAGGGAACCGACCGGGAGGAGGATCCCGAAGCGGCCGCTTCCGGGGTTCCCGTTGGAGAACCTGATGCGGGCGCTGGAGCTGCAGAGGGCGGAGGACGTGCGGGAGATTCTGGAGAGACGGAGCTTCCCCTAGAGGAGGAAATCGCGAAGATCTTTTCCGAAATGAAATTTTTACTGGAAGAATTGAATTATTTTCGGGTCATATACCAAGGGAGCGACCTGAGCGACCTGGAAGATATCCCGCCGGGAAGACTGGAAGAAGCCTACCGGAAAGCGGTGAGCCTGGCGGCGGATCTGGAAAGGCTGCTGATCCTCCGGGAAAAGCTGCGTATGACCCGGGGAGGGCAGCTATGAGCAAGTCCATCCTGCACAACAAGCAGGAAGGAACCTACTATCTCTGTAAGAAGCTGCACCAGGACAGCTCCCGCCGGACGGGGCTGGAGGAGCATCATGCCCTGATGGGGACGCAGTACCGGAAGCTGTCCGAGCATTACGGCCTGAAGGTCTACCTCTGCCCGGGGCACCACCGGATCGGCAAGGAGGCGGTACATAGCAATATCGAAATCTGCCGCCTGGTACAGAAGGAGGCGCAGAAAGCCTTCGAGGCCCGGTATTCCCATGAGAAGTGGATGGAGGTATTCGGCCGCAATTTTCTCTAGCCTTTTGGAAAAGGGATTGATACATCACAAGGAACCGGAAACGAAGCACCGAGGGGACACGGCAGCTATGCAGCCGGGCAGCCAAGGCAGTCAGGGCAGCTGGGCAATAGAAAAAGTCCGGCAGCAGGCGCAGGAAAGCAAAAAGAAGCATCCTGGCAGCAGGCGAAAAAAGCCGTGTCCCCGGAAAGGAGACGGAGATGAATTTAAGCGATTTGAAATTGCTGCGGTATCTGTGGAAAAGGGAATACATTGTTTGCGACCGCTACGCGGCCTGCTACATCGACCGGGAAGGCGCACTCCGGATGCGGGAGCTGCTGACGGCGGCGGATCTGCAGAAATGAGGCGGGCATGAAGAGAGAAATAAGCCTCGGGAGAAATACAAGGACGAAAAACTGGAACAAGCGCGGAAAAATCCGGAACGTAAAGCCGGGAGACCGGCTCCGGTTAAGGGATCCCATCCGGACGGTGCATGACAGCGGGACAGTGTTCCAGGACTACTGCGTCCGGGAGATTTATCCGTATTTTGCCCTAGCGGAGAATCTCCGCACCGGGGAATTGCGGGGTATTCCTTACGGGGAGCTGATTCTGCTGGGGCTGGAGAGGCAGGAGCCGCGGCTGGAAGCGCTGCGGTTGGAAGAGAATGGAAAAGCCTGGCGGAAGGGGCGGGAAGGAGACGGGGAAGATGAAAGCTGAGGAAAAGGCGGAAGGAAAGAGGAAGCTGGATCTGCAAAAGAAATATCGGGAGGACGCCGGGCTCCGGCGCTACGTAGACCGCTACGCATCCGGGTATCAGAGCGGCGGGCGGATCCCTGTAGAGGAGGCATTGAGGCACAGAATTGTCCGGCTGGTGGCGGAGGAAAGGGAAGAGGATGAAAGCAATTTTGAAATATCCGGGGAGTAAGTGGTCGATCGCGGAGTGGATTATCGGCTTTTTCCCGCCCCATTCTAGTTACCTGGAGCCCTTTTTCGGGAGCGGAGAGGTACTTTTCAGGAAGCCGCGCTCCCCGATCGAAACGGTCAATGACCTGGACGGGGAAGTGGTCAACCTGTTCCGGTGGATCCGGGAGGATCCGGAGAAGCTGGCCCATGAAATTTATTATATTCCCTATGCCAGACAGGTCTATGAAGAAAGTTACGGGGAGCCGCCGGGGGACAGCCTGCAGCAGGCGGTTCGTTTTGCCATCCGGCTGCAAATGGGATACGGATACCGTACCAATGGGGAGAGAGTGGGCTGGAAAAGAGATATACAGGGGAGGGAAGCCGCCTATGCCGCCCGGGACTGGCGCAGCCTGCCGGAGCGGCTCCTGGAGGCGGCGGAACGGCTCCGGGGCGTGCAGATCGAGAACCGGCCGGCGGTAGAGTTAATCCGGGAATATCATTCCGAGAAGGTACTGCTTTATTTGGATCCGCCGTATATGCCGCAGACCCGTTACAGGAAGCAGTACCGGCATGAAATGTTTACGGAGGAGAGCCATGAGGAGCTGCTGGCAGCAGCCCTGCAGCATAAGGGGCCGGTTTTAATCAGCGGGTATGATTCGGACTTATACAGGAGGATGCTGCGTGGCTGGAGGCGGGAAGAAACCATCGGGCACAACCAGAGGGGCGGGAAACGGAAGGAAGTACTGTGGATGAATTTTGAAAGCTGCAGGCAGATCAGCCTGCAGGAGATCGCGGTGCAGGGACAGGAAGGCGGCTTATAAAAGGGCAGGAAGGAATGGAGAATGGGCTGTGTGGATGAAATCATAAAAAGATTGGCAATAGGCGGGGAATGGGATGAAACCAGGCTCAGGATCGTCCTGAACGATTACGATATCACAAAGAGGACAACCGAATTAGTAATCGCGGGTTCAAGCGAATGGCAGAAGGCGGTACAGATGTTCCTTGTCACGAAGAAGGTAGAGGGATGTACGGAAAAGACAATCCGGTACTACAAGGGAACCCTTCGGAAATTTTTCCACGAGATCGGCATGGAATTAAAGGAGATTGACGCTGACCAGGTTAAGTATTATCTGGCAATCCGTGCGTCCCGGGACAAATTAAGTAAAACGTCCCAGGATAACGAACTCCGGGTGCTGAAAAGCTTTTTCAAATGGTGTATGAATGACGAATACATCATCAAGGATCCGACTGCGAACATAAAGGCTGTAAAAAAGGAAAAGAGGATCAAAAAAACTTTTACGGAGACAGAACTTGAGCTGATCCGGAAAAACACGAAAACGATCCGTGACCGTGCAATTGTGGAGGTATTGTATTCCACGGGGGTACGGGTCAGCGAATTATGTGGAATAAACCGGCAGGATATAAACGGGGATGAGATACTTGTTTTCGGAAAAGGGGAAAAGGAGCGTGTTGTTTTTCTGAATGCCAGGGCAAAGCTTGCGTTAAAAGAGTATCTGGAAAGCCGGACAGACGAAAACGAAGCCTTGTTTGTTGCGGAAAGGGCCCCGCATGAACGCTTGGAAGCGGGAGGGGTAGAAGTAATGATCCGGGAAACGGGAGAGCGGGCAGGGATCCATAAATGCCATCCACACCGATTCCGGCGGACAGCGGCGACCATCGCTTTAAACCGGGGTATGCCGATCGAACAGGTGCAGAAAATGCTGGGCCATGAGGACATCGGGACGACAACTATATATGCGAGGAGCGAGGAGGAAAATGTCAAAGCAAACCATAGAAAATACGTTGTCTAAAATAAACAGGCTGCTGGGGATAAGCGAAAGCTACAAAGCGCCAGAGCGGATCATGGAGATCCTGGGAGATCGGGAAACTTACCAGAAGGTATTTCGGGAGTTTCTGATCGAATTTCAATACAATCTGGGATATGAGTGGTTTTTGGAATATTTCGAGGACGAACACGCCGACCGGAAAGGTCGGAAGCAGGACTTTACCCCGGCGGGTATTTCTGAGCTTCTGGCGCAGATGCAGGGGAAGGAGCCGCAATACGGCATTATCTACGAACCGGCGGCAGGGACGGGAAGCACGGTCATCTCCCATTGGAAGCTGGAGTGTGCAAAGCATAGGTTCCCATGGGACTATGACCCGGATCACTATCTGTATATCTGTGAAGAGCTGAGCGAAAGGACGGTGCCCTTTCTGCTCTTTAATCTGATGATCCGTGGGATAAACGCGGTTGTCATCCATGGGGACACACTGACGCGGGAGGCAAGGGAAGTTTATCATTGCGATAACAGGGGGGGAATGATGTGTTTTTCGAAGCTGCGGAGGCTGCCGCATACCGCAAGAATAGAGGAACTGTTCCAGATAAAATTCATAGAAAAGGTACAAGGAGGAGCAGATGAGCAGAATTTTACCGGTTCTTTTTAACACAGAGATGGTACAGGCGATTTTAGGGGGCCGGAAGACAGTGACGCGGCGGATTGTCAAGCCGCAGCCGATCGAGCGCATTGCGTATGCCGTTGCCGGATATCAGCATGGTACTTGGGGATATCCGGACAAAAATGCATGGGAGAGCTGGGGAGAAGGGTTCAAGCAGGGTGAGAATCTGACCGAGGAAGAGAGAAAAAAGCGGTGGGTGCCGCCGTACCAGACGGGGGATACCCTGTATGTGCGGGAGACCTGGTATTACGAACATTTTTATGAAAGCGAAAAAGAGAAATCTGATTTGCCATCCGGGAGGCGGTCATGGAGATATGTGTATAAGGCTGACGAACCCGATTATCCCGTTATCCCAGGGAGGTGGCGTCCCTCCATCCACATGCCGAAGGAAGCGGCCCGGCTCTGGCTGAAGGTCAAGCGTGTGAGGGTGGAGCGGCTGCAGGATATGAAATTTGAGGATTGTCTTGCGGAGGGAGCCTTCGTGTATCTTGCCGCAGATGGAAGTTTTAACAGGGATGTTGTAGAACCAGAAGCCAAAAGAAAATTTAGACAACTTTGGAATTCCACCATCAAAAAATCAGACATTGCTCTTTACGGCTGGGATGCTAGCCCTTGGGTATGGGTGATCGAATTTGAGCGGTGCGGGAAGCCGGGAAGCGAGTGATAGCATGGCAAGCGCAGAGGAGACGAAACGGTTCAAAGCAAAGCAGCTGCGGTATAAAAAGCCGATTGCAAAAGGGCTGAACCTGGAGGATATCCAAAATAGATTGTGGGAAATCCAGGACGCGCGCGAGGAGAAAAAGAGAATGGAAAAGCAAATCCTGCAGGACTACATAGACGCCTGCGAACTGGTGGAGGAAACGGAGAAGGAAATCCGCAGACTGTCGCAGAAAAAGAAAACTATTATCCAGACCAATGTAAAAGGCTCCTCCCACGAGTTTCCGTATACGGAGCAGCATTTCAAGGTGCAGGGGAAAATCTTTACCGTCCAGGACGACAGCCGTCTGCGGCAGGAAGAAAAAGTCCTGATCCAGAGAAAGGAGAACGCGGAGCGGATCAAGGTACAGGTGGAAGAATGGCTGTTGACGATTCCGGCGCGGATGCAGCGGATTGTGAAGTACCGGTATCTGGAGGGTCTATCCTGGGAGCGGGTAGCGGTTAAGATGGGCAGACAGGTAACGGCGGACAGTGTAAGAAAGGAATTGGAAAGATTTTTTGAAAAAAAGTAAAGTTTGTCCGTTTTGTCCGCAATGTCCGTTTTCGATGTGGTAATATGGTATCAAGTCGAAGAAGGCATAGACAAAAAAGCAGCGACCGCCGGCATCCCGCCGCGGGTCGCTGCTTTTGTGATGGAGGGATCCAAGTGGAGAAAGAGAAACTAACCTGGCTCCGGTCGCTCATAGCGAAAAATAATCTGCATGATTTTTATTCCTCGGCGGAGTGGCAGGCGCTGGCGGCCATGGCAAGGGACAGACAGCATAACGAGTGTCAGAGATGCAGGGCGAAAGGCTTTTACAGTCCTTGCGAGATTGTGCATCACAGGAAGCATGTGAAGAGCAATCCTGAGCTGGCGCTGTCGATCGAAAATCTGGAGTGCCTTTGCAGGAATTGTCACGAAGAGGAACATAAACCAAAGAAATACAGCAACGAGGAGCGGTGGTAGGATACCCCCGGTGGAAAAAAGGCAAAAATCCGGAGGGTGGGTAGACCGCCCCCCATGCTCGACAGTTCTTCTCTCGCGCGCACGCGCGAGAAAAAATTGACGCTTGACGGGAAGGAGCAGAGGCCATATTTTACGCGCCGCCCTAAAAGGGAGGGGGAGGAGACATGAAGCAAGCGGACATCAAGAAGGGACTGATAAACCAGCTGGAGAAGAAAGGCGCAAAAACCGCCCACTTTTTGTCTCTGGTGGAGGACTATATGTTCCTGCATGGTCAGGTACAGAAGATGAAGACAAGTATCCGGCAAAAGGGAATGGAATACGAGGCAGTCTCCGCCGCGGGGAAGACTTATCAGAAGGAAAACCCGGCGGCAAAAAATATTATCCTGTACAACAGACAGATGCTGGCAATTTTAAAGGAGCTGGGGCTGAGTACGGACGGTTTGGCGGATGATGAGGATGACGAATTGTAAGGAAATCGACGAGTATATGGAGATCGTGCGGAAGGGGACGTTTCCGTGCTGTAAAGAACAGAAACAGTTGTGCCGCTTCGTAGAGAAAACCTTCCGGAAGGAACGGCTGACGATAGATCGGGATCAGCTGGAGAGATACATGGCGCTGCAGAAGTATTTCGAGTATGAGCTGTTTCCCTGGGAGAAGTTTCTGTTTGCCCTGCATAACTGCGTATACGACGGGAAAGGGATGCTCCGCTGGCCGGATCTGCTCGCCATGATCGGGAGGGGAGCCGGAAAGAACGGATATCTCGCGTTTGAGGACTTTGCCCTGTTGACGCCGGTAAACGGAATCCGGGAGTACAATATCGATATCTTTGCCAACAGCGAGGATCAGGCGAAGATGACCTTCCTGGATATTTACGGGGTACTGGAAAACAACAAGGCGAAGATGTCGAAGCATTTCAAGTGGAACCTGGAGGAGATCAGGAATCTGAAGACCAATTCCACGCTGCGCTTCCGGACGTCGAATCCGAAGACGAAGGACGGGGGTCGCCCTGGGAAGGTGGACTTTGACGAGTATCATCAGTACGAGGATTATAAGACCATAGAGGTCGCAAAGACAGGCCTGGGAAAGAAAGAATGTCCCAGGACGACGATCGTTACTACAAACGGCAACGTCCGGGACGGCCCGTTAGACCACATCCTGAGCAGGGCGGAGGGGATCCTCGCGGGGGATGTGCCGGATAACGGCCTTTTACCGTTTATCTGCCGATTGGATGACAAAAAAGAGGTGGATGACAAACGGATGTGGCATAAAGCAAACCCTTCCCTGCGGTATTTCCCCACCCTGCAGAACCAGATGGAGCGGGAATACGCCGACTATGTGCTGGATAACCTGGGAAACAGTTCCTTTATGACGAAGCGGATGAACCGTCCGATGGGAGAAATCGAAGACGGGGTGACGGATTGGGAGAACATTGCCGCTACCGCAAGGGAAATCCCCTGTTTAAAGGGGCGTTCCGGGATTGGAGGGATGGACTATGCGAAGACGAACGATTTTGTAGCGGCAGGCGTTCTGTTCGAAATGGAGAATTACTGGTACTGGATTACTCATTCCTGGGTCTGCCGTCAGACAAAGGATTGGAGCCGGATCAAATTTCCCATCGAGGAGGCGGCGGCAAAGGGCTATCTGACCATCGTGAACGATGTGGAGGTGTCGGCGGAGCTGGTGGCGGAATGGTTCGCGGAGATGACAGGCAGCTACAACATTGTCCGAATCGCCTATGACGGCTTCCGGCATACCTGGGTGGAAAAAGCCCTGCGGAATGTGGGGTTTGACGCGGACAAGGACGGGAGGAACAACATCGCCCGGATCTATACGCGGGATATCATGAAGACAGCGCCGTTGATCTCCAGCCAGTTTGCAAACCGCAGGATTATATGGGGCGAGAACCCGCTGATGCGCTGGTATACCCAGAATACGAAACAGAAATTAGACGCCAGGGGGAATGTCTCTTACGAGAAGATAGAGCCGAAATCGAGGAAAACGGACGGGTTTATGGCGCTTGTTGCCGCGGCGACCCAGATCAACGGCATACAGGGCTGGAATGATGTCCGGGAAGAGGAATATCTGGATGTATATACCTACTGACAAGAGGGAGGTGAGAAAGAATGGGAAGTTTTACAAAATGGCTTTCGGAGCTGTTCGGGGCGGCGCGGGCGGAGGAGATAGAAGAGAACGGATACCGGCTGGAGGAGAGGGATACGCCGCTTCAGCTGGAAAGGATGGCGATCCAGTCGGCGGTGAGCCTGATTTCCGCGGCGGTGGGACAGTGCAGGTTCCGGACGTTTCTGGAGGGAGAGGAAAAGCAGCTGGAAGAATATTATCTCTGGAATTACTCGCCGAATGCCAACCAGAGCAGCACGCAGTTTCTGCAGGATTTTGTGGAAACTCTGGTGTACAACAACGAGGCGCTGATCGTAGAGAGGAGGGGAGAGCTGTTTTTAGCGGAGTCCTTTTCCTATCAGGAGGAGGGGTCGAAGGAGCTGACGTTTACCAATATCACGATCGGGAGCGAAAGCATATCGGACAAAAAGGCCGGGAACGTGCTGTTTTTCCGGCTGGGCAATACGGATATCCGGCCGCTGCTGTCAAATCTCTGTCATCAGTACGAATCGCTGATCCAAAAGGCCGTAAACAGCTATGAGCGCGGAGCGGCGGATAAGGGGATCCTGAATATTGACACCCTGAAGCGTGGAAAGGTCGAGGATGAAGAGCAGTACAGAAGGGATCTGATGGACGGCAGATTTAAAAAATTTTTCAGCTCCCAGAACGCGGTGCTGCCTTTATATGACGGATATACCTATACGCCGCACAAAAGGGAGCTGAGGAACACGTCGGAGCTGAACGACGTAAAAAACATGAGCGACGAGATCTATAACCGGGTAGGACAGGCGTTCCGGATCCCTCCGGCTTTCCTGCGGGGAGAGACGGCGCAGAGCGGGGACGGGATGGATCAGTTTATCCGGATGTGCGTCAGGCCGATCTGCAACATGCTGGAGGAGGAAATCACCAGGAAGCGCTACGGGATAAAGGAGTTTCAAAAGGGCTCCTTTGTGGCGGTGGATATGTCCCTGCTGGAGATCACAGGGATCTTCGCGTCGGCGGATAAGCTGGATAAGATCATCGGCTGCGGGATCTTAAGTATCGACGAGGTTCGGGCAAAGACCGGCGAAGCCGCCCTGAATACGCCGGAGGCGCAGAAACACTTTATCACAAAAAATTACGGCGAAGTAGAGACCGGGGAAGGGGAACAGAATGAGGAATAAATATTTCATGGCGGAGGAGAAGGGGGAAAACCTGAATATTACCATATACGGGGACATTACCTCCTGGGAGTGGCTGGAAAGCGACGTATCCAGCTACACCCTGTCGAAGCTGATCCAAAACAGCGGCGCAAAGACGATCACCGTTTCCATCAACAGCTACGGCGGGGAGGTTTCGGAGGGCCTTGCGATCTACAACGCGCTGCGGAGCCATCCGGCGCATGTCGTTACGGTGTGCGACGGGTTTGCCTGCTCGGCGGCATCGGTGGTCTTTATGGCCGGGGATGAGCGGATTATGAATGAGGCCAGCCTGCTCATGATCCATAATGCGTGGACTTATGCCAGCGGGAGCGCGGAGGAGCTGCGGAAGCAGGCGGACGATCTGGATGTAATCTCGCAGACGGCGGCAAAGACCTATCTGACGCATATCAACATCTCCGAGGAGGAGCTGCAGACAATGCTGACGGAGGAGGCCTGGATCACACCGGAGGACGCGATTGCCAAGGGATTCGCCACAGCGGTCAGGGAGGAAAACGTAAGCGCAAGGCAGCAGTATTCCGCAAAGCGGAAAATCATCAGGCAATTAGTGGAAGGAAAAAGCGTGGAAGGCGGAGAGGGACAGCCTGCGGCAGCAGGCGGGACAGATATTCCCGAAGAGCCGGAAAGCGGGTTCCGGAAGCTTTTTGATAAATTTCATGCCGAATAAGGAGGAAAAAAGATGAAGGCAAAAGACTTGATTTACCAGGCGAGGGAGAAGTTCTCGGCGGACTTTTTGGAGTCGGTCAGGAACGGGGACGAGGGGAAGATGGCGGATGCGATCGCCGAGTTTTCCCAGCAGCTGCAGGAGGCGATGCTGCAGGAGGCGGCTGACACAAACGGCGACCGGGCGGCGCTGGCCGCGAGGGGCGTGAGAGTGCTGACGTCCCAGGAGCAAAAGTACTATGAAAAGCTGATCGAGGCGATGAAGACGGACGGCAATGTCAAGATGGCGATCAGCGGATTGAATGATGCCATGCCGGAAACGATTATCGACGCGGTGATGGAGGATATCCAGAGCGATTTCCCGCTCCTGGACGCTATTGACTTCCGCAATACGACGGCAGTTACAAAGTGGTTTTACAACAAGCAGGGGACGCAGCAGGCGGAGTGGGGGGATCTCGGAACATCGATCACAAAGGAACTTTCCGGAAGCATCGGGAATATGGATCTGACGCAGTGCAAGCTGACCGCCTACATGGTAGTCAGCAAGGATTTCCTGCTGTTGGGGCCCGCATGGCTCGACCGCTATATCAGGAGCATCCTGTCGGAGGCGAACGGCCTGGCGCTGGAGGCGGCGGTTGCGGATGGGGACGGAAAGTCATCGCCCATCGGCATGTCGCGTGACCTGACAAAAGGAACGACGACGGATCAAAAGACTACATACTCCAGAAAGGCAGCCGTAAAGGTGAAAACGCTGGATCCGGAAACTTATGGGAGCATCCTGGCGAAGCTGGCCGTAACGCCGTCCGGGCGGCAGAGAACCGTGAGAGAGGTAATCATGGTCGTGAATCCCTCCGATTACCTGACGAAGGTGATGCCCGCCACGACGATTATGACGCCCCAGGGAACCTATATCAGCGACGTGCTCCCGTTCCCGACGAAGGTAATCCAGAGCGTCGGGGTAGAAAAGGGACATGCCATAGTCGGTCTCGGGAAACGCTATTTCGTCGGGCTGGGAACCAGCAAGAGGGGATTCATCGAGTATTCGGATTATACGCAGTTTCTGGAGGATAACCGGGTCTACACGACGCATCTGTACGGGAACGGTATGCCGTTGGATAACAATGCCTTTGTGTACCTGGATATTTCGGGGCTGGAAGCGCCTGCGCTGAAGGTACAGGGAATCTCGGAGGTACAGGAAAGCCAGGCGTAACATAGCGGGAGGACAGGGATATGCTGGAAGAGCTGAAGGACTATCTGAATATAACCTATGATGATCCTGTGACGGATCGGGTTCTGCAGGGGGCGCTGGAGAGGGGAAAGACCGTGCTGAACGATTACGCCGGCGCGGAGCTGGACTATAAAGAGGCAGGGCTGCCCAGACAGCTTCTCTTCGATTACTGCCGGTACGTGCGTTCCCATGCGGCGGAGATGTTTGAGGTAAACTTCCGGCATGACCTGATTTCCCTGCGGGAGAGGACGGAGGTGCGAAAGCTTGCGGATCAAAACAAACATACCGTTTCAGACCTTTAACGATGGAGTCTGCCGGATCTGCTCCCTGGAAAATGCAGGCGAAAAGGGGAGGCTGCCGGTGATGGAGCTGAGGGAAAAAGCCGGGCGGGCCCCCTTTGAGAACCGGCGGGTAGGCGTGAAACGCTTTTTCGACGCAAAGCAGGAGAATGTGGAGATCGATAAGGTGATCCGGATTCCGGATGCGTACCAGGTCTCCACGCAGGATGTCTGTATCCTGGACGGGATACAGTACGGCGTCTATCAGGTGCAGAGCGTGCCGGGCGCTATACCGGGGGCGCAGGATCTGTCGCTAAAGAGACTGGAGGAAAAGTATTGACAGGAGGCGGGGTATGAGTCTGCAGGAATTTGGGGAAGTACTGAAAAGCGTTACGGAGGCGGTGTATCACTTCGAGGCCTGGCAGGAGACGGCGGGGGAATACATCGTCTGGCAGGAGACAGGCTCCCGCAGCATCCACGCGTCAAACGTCCGTGTGGAAACGGCTAAACGGATCCAGGTGGAGCTCTATACCGAAGAGGAGTTTTCCGAAACGCCGGAAAGGCTGATGGAGACGCTGGAAGAGTATGAGGTTGCCTTCGAGGAACCGGTGATCGATTACGACAGGGACTTAAAAAAGTTCCGGTATATTCTGGAATGTGAGGTGATCTAGCGTGAAACTTGAGATCGAAGGACTGGACGAGCTGATCGGGGGTCTGGAGAATATTATGGATCTCCCGAGAACGGTTCAGCGGGATATGCTGAACGCGGAGGCGGACGTTGTAGTAAGGGCGCAGAAGAAAAAAATTGACGAGTTGGGGCTGGTCGATTCGGGACAGCTGAAAGCTTCTATCGCCAGGGAGCGGGATATCAAGACGGATCGAATCGGGGTATGCATGGATATTCGTCCCCAGGGATACAGGGCGGACGGCATAAGTAACGCAGAGGTGGGATTCGTCCATGAATACGGAGCGCCGAAAAGGCACATCAAGGCGTCTTCCTGGATGCGGAAAGCAAACGAGGAATGTGCAGACGAAGCCGTAAAGGCGGCAGCAGACGTGTACGAAAAATTTTTACAGGACAATTTATAACAGCAGCTTAGAGAGGAGAAAAATCATGGCAGCATTTGGAGCGAAGTATATCAATTTTGCAAAGATTGACAGGGAGGAAAAAGGGAAACTGCCTACGTATGGCAGCGAAAAGATAAGCCTGGGATTACTGGTCAAGGCGGATTTGACCGTGAATTTTGCCACGGGCGAGATGTACGCGGACGACCGGCTGGCGGAAAAGATGGAAGAGTTCGTCAGCGGCAGCCTTGCGGTAGAAGTGGACGAGCTGGAGGACAAGGACGCCAGCATTATCTACGGTTCCAAGATCAACGGGCAGGGAGAGAAAACGGACAACACGGGGGACAGCGCGCCCTACGGCGGAGTCGCGTATTATAAAAGCCTGTCGAAGGACAACAAGAAATTCTATCGCGGATACTTTTACCCGAAAGCGCGGGCGGCGCTGGGGAACGATAATGCGGCGACGAAATCCAACAGCATTACCTTTGCGACGACGCCGATTACCTTTACCGTATACGAGCCGGAGAATGGAGACTGGAGATATACAAAACGGTTTGATACCGAGGAGGAGGCAAGAGCCTGGGTAGATGCGAAGCTGTCGAATCGCGAGCCGGAAGAAAAGCAGTCCGGCAGCGAAACGGCTGATTGACGAAGCGGGAGGAGATAATCATGCTGTGCAGATATACGACAGCGGAGTTTAACGGGCGGGAGGTTTATCTTGCCTATACGGTCGGCGCGATGTTCCGTACAAACGACCTGCTGAAGGAGGACGAGCAGATCATGGATCTGATGGACGGGCAGGGAGAGGAGGGCTTTGCGCGGTTTTGCGAGGCGGTCAGTATTCTGGCGGGATGCGGGAGGCAGATCAGGGAGTCCGAAGGGCTCCCTGGCGCGGCCTGCCCGGAGCCGGAAGAGCTCCGCGCCTGTATGAACCCGGTGGAATACCTGAGGATAAGGCGCGCGGCCATGGAAGCGGTTCTCCTGGGTTACGGAAGGGAAGTAACCGATGAAAACGAGGAAATCGATCTGGAGCTGGCGCAGCTCGAAAAAAAAGAAAGCCCGCCAGGGCGGCTACTTTAAGTATGGCCGTTCTGGTGGGCTTTAGCGTTTCGGAAGCGCTGCAGAGCGCGCCGGGGCTGATATTCGATATGCTGGAGCTGAAGGCGCAGCAAAACGGCTGGAGGCGCAGCGAGATAGACTAAAAACCCCGTTGCGACGTCGCAACGGGGAAGTATAGAATCCAGTGTTATAATTTTTGGACGCGCTCCAGGGCCTTTTCCATTTCCCGGACAGCCTTATCGAGGCTAAGACTGTAAATCCGGTCTACCTCCGGGCTGAAATCGGTACGGGGAATCCCTTTTTCATCCATTACTTGGAGAACTTCGTCGTGGAGGCGGGAGAGTTTTTCGCGGAGGGGCTTGTTTTTCCGGCGGATTTGAACGGCCTCCCTTACCAGCAAGACCGGAATGGAAAGGATACAAAAAGTACCAATCCAAGCGAAACCTACACCGTCAGGAATCATCATTAAAAAAGTATTGTTTAACATATCTCAAAACCCTCCTTTCCCTGCCTTTATTATACGGGAAACGGGAGAAAAAGTAAAGGAAAGGAGAAAAATATGGCAACCAGAACCTTGGAAACAAAGATAGTAATTTCAGGGGATGAAAAATTCAGAGAAAAATTAAGCCTGGCCAGATCTGAACTGACTAAACAGCGGACTATTATGAAGGAGCTGTCGGAAGAGTATAAGAACAACGCGAATACCCAGGAAGCGCTGACAAAGAAACTGGAACGGCTGAAAGAAGTACAAAAGGCCTACAGCCAGGTCGTAGAGGCTGCAAAAAAGGGGCTGGAAAACGCGACAGCGGAGAAGAATAAATATGCGGCCCAGATAAAGGTAATCCAGGAGAACCTGCAAAAGGCGCAGGTCGAGCAGGAAAATCTGAACCTGGAGACGAAGGTGGGGGCGGAGCGGCACGCGGAGCTCAGCATCGAGATCGAAAAATATAAGGAGGAGCTGGAAGCGGCTTCCCAGGGGCAGAAAGCCGCGGCGGAAGCGGTTAACAAGTGGACGAAGGATCAAACCAACGCGGAGACGGCGGTCAGCAGGACGAAGCTGCAGATCCTGCAATATACGGATTACCTGAAGGAGGCGGAGGAGAGTACAGATCACTGCGCCACCAGTATCGACCAATACGGGAAGAAGGTAAAGAAGACCTCCGAGAGCCAGGAAGAGCTGAATGAAAAGATGAGCGGCACGGGAGCGGCGGTCAGCAATTTTGCCTCATCTTTGATGTCAACAGGGATAAATAAAAGGCTGGAGGAGCTTAAGGACACGCTGCTGGACTGCGTCCAGTCGGCCGCGGAGTTTGAGACCGCGCTGGCGAAGGTCTCTACGATCGCGGATACCGAGGCGGCGAGTATGGACGCGATAAAGGGGAGCATCTTAAGGCTCTCCAACGAGACGGGGCAGGCGGTAGAGGCCTTGTCGGAGGCGGTCTACAACGCGATCTCCGCGGGGGTGGATACGGCGGAGGCGGTGGACTTTGTCTCCACGGCCACAAAGCTGGCCGCGGGAGGCTTCACGGACAACGCGACGGCGGTGGATATCCTGACGACGGTTCTGAACGCGTATAACAAGGAGACGGAGGAAGCCGGGAAGATGGCGGACTACCTGATCACGACGCAGAACCTGGGCAAGACGACAGTAAACGAGCTGGCCGGGAGTATGGGTAAGGTTATCCCGGTAGCGGCGACCTATAACGTGGAGATGGGGAACCTTTCCTCGGCCATGGCGATCCTGACCGCAAACGGTATCGCGACGGCGGAGAGTACGACCTACTTGAAATCCATGCTGAACGAGCTGGGGGACAGCGGGAGCACGGTTTCAAAGACCCTGCGGAACCAGACGGGGCTGTCCTTCGCCGATCTGATGAAGAAGGGCTATTCTCTCGGGGACGTCATGGAGATTCTGGGAAAGGCGGTGGAGAACGACAAGGGAGCCTTTAATGAGCTTTGGGGCAGCTCGGAGGCGGGGATCGGCGCTTTGTCCCTGCTGTCGGCGGGTTCCGAAAAGTATAACGAGGTACTCCGGAAGATGGAGGAGAGCGCGGGCGCGACGGCGTCGGCCTATGAGAAGATGGCGGATACGTCGGAAAACGCGCAGAAGAAGCTGGAAAACGCGTTCCAGAATTTAAAGATCGCGATCGGGAGCGACCTGCAGGAGCAGATGAAAGGAGTAAAAGAGGCGGGGGCGGATCTGCTGACCTGGGCGGCGGAGTTTATCGAGAAAAACGAGTGGCTGGTTCCGGTATTGGAAACCCTGGCGGCGGGCCTCGGTCTGGCGGGCACGGCGGTGGCGGGTTATACCATGGTGACGGAGATCGCGATTCCGATGGTGAAGGCGTTTATGGCGGCGCTGAGCGCGAATCCGGCGGGGCTTGTGGTTACCGGACTTGTCGGGCTGATCGCGGTGCTGACGCCGCTGATTGCGAAGCTGGGGAGCGCCCGGACGGAGATCGAGGAGCAGGCGGAGGGCTGGAAAAGCCAGGCCGAGGCCGTCCGGGAGACAACGGCCGCCTATAAGGAGCAAAAGGCGGAGACGGAGCAGCTGTCCGGGAACACAAGGGAGCTGGCGAAAAGCCTGAAGGAGCTGGCCGCGAAGGAGGAGAAATCAGAGGCGGAGAAACAGGCCATTGCGGATATTACGGATCAGCTGAACGAAAAGATCCCGAACTTAGGACTGCAGTATGACAGCCTGACGGACTCCATCAATATGACGACGAAGGAGCTGGATCGTCTGTTGGAAACGATGGAGCTGCAGGAGAGATATGACGACGCGAAGGAAAATTATACAAAAGCCTATACGGAAAGGAAACAGGCGACGGAAGCGCTGACGGAGGCGCAGGAGGCGCTGACGGAGGCCACGGCCAGGTACGAAGAGCTGTGGAACCAGGAGGGACTCGGGCAGGATCCCCGCAGGCTCTCTTCAAAAAGCTTCCGGGAGGCGGCGGAAGACGTAGCAGCCTGCACGGAGGCGGTAGACGAATTACAGAGGGCGGTTTCGGAATCGGACGAAGTAATCGCCGAGATGGAGTATACCATCAACCTGTATACCATCGAGACGGCGAACATGACGAAGGCGGAGAGGGAAGCCATCGACGCCATGCTGGAAGCGGCGGAGACAAAGCGCGATAACCTCCCGGCGTACTACGAGGAGATCGAGGCGGTCGCCCAGACCGCAAAGGGCTACGAGGAGTACGCTTCTTCCGTTCAGGCAAACGCGGAAACGGTAATGGCGCAAATCCAGGAGCTGCAGGAAAAGTACCAGGAGAGCTACCAAAGCGCTTACGAGAATATCCAAAACCAGATCGGACTGTTTAACGAGATGAAGGTGGAAAGCTCCCGGAGCATCGACGAGTTGATCGGGAGCCTGAGCAGCCAGATCGACTACATGAACGAATACGCGGAAAATATGCGCCAGGCGATGGAGTACGGGGTGGCGGAAGGGATCCTGAAGCAGCTGGCGGACGGCTCCGAAGAGTCGGCGGCAATCCTGCAGGAAATCGTAAACGGCGGCGAGGAGAAGATTCAGGCGTTAAACGAGCAGTTCGCGAAGGTGGAGGAGGGAAAGGATAATTTTTCCAATGCGATCGCAGACCTGGAGACTTATTACACAGAGGAGCTGGATAAGCTGATCGAAGATACCGAGAACGCTGTAAAGGATATGGCGAAATACGACGACGCATACCAGGCGGCGGTACAGACCTGCCACGGTATCGTCGCGGGGATCAATTCGCAGTGGGGAAGCGTGACGGAAAAGTATAAGGCGCTGGCACAGGCCGCGATGAGGGCTTACAACCAGGAAATGAAGATTCATTCTCCATCCAGGGAATTTGCCTGGTCTTCGGAGATGACGATAGAGGGAATCCGGGAAGGAGTGGATCAAAACAAGAAGAAGGCGGCGGAAAAATATGAGGAGCTGGCGGAGGAAAGCCTGGCAGCCTACCGGGAAGGAATGCAGAAGCTGGAGGAGATGCTGCCTTATGTCGGGATTGCCGAAAACAGGAATACAGCGGCGCAGAACCGGTATCTGCAAAACGCCGACAGGACTGCAAAACAGGAGACAGTGCAAAACACAACGACGCAGACCTTCAACATTTACCAGCCGGTAAAAACGCCCAGCGAGATCATGAGGGCGGCCAGGCTGGAGCAGCAGTACGGATTAGCGGGAGATATGTGAATATGTATATAAAAATCGTAAGGGATGACCAGAGGATATTTTACCTGGGAGGATCCTATAAAGACGATGCGTCCTGGGGAATTACGGAAATATCAGGCACAGATACCATTGAAAATGTGATGACTACCGTGACGCCTGCGGTAGGCGACGGCGACGACATCACGGGCGAGAGGATACCGGCCAGAAACATCGATATCTTTGCAAGCGTGAAAAACCGTCGGAATAATACGGCGGAAAGAAGGAGCGCGCTGGACTTTTTTAACCCGAAGCACAGCTTTACGCTGTATGTAACGAAGGGCGGGGTAACGAGGTGGTGCGTGGCGAAGCTGGAGAGATTTCAGTGTCAGGAGAAGGCACCGGATAAGCATGTGGCGATGAATATTGCAATGAGATGTCAGGATCCTTATTTCTATTCTGTCGATGACTACGGGAAGAATATCGCGGCAGTGACGGGATGCTTTGGCTTTCCATACGTGTCGCCGATCGGAAAAGGATTCCGGACGGGATATTATAACTTTGCGAAGCGGGTAAGCATCGAGAATGATGGGGACGTCGAAACCTACGTTAAAATCATTGTGGATGCAACCGGCAGGGTAAAAAATCCGAAAATCCTGCAAAATGACGTATATATCAGGCTGTTGGATACGCTGCAGGAAGGGGACAGACTGGAGATTGATATGACGAAAAACACGATCCGGAAGAATGGGGCGAACTGCATCGGGAAGGTAGACAGGCTTTCTTCTTTTACGGGGATGAAGCTGCAGCCCGGCGATAATGAGATAGCCTTTGACGCGGACGACGGCGACACGAACATGAAGGTGTTTCTGTATTACAATCTGCGTTATCTTGGGGTGTAGCGCGGGAAGAGTTTCTAACCGCACAACAACCGGTGCCTGCTTCCCGGACGTTGCCGGTTTGCGAAAAATTTGTGCCTGCGGAAAGGAATGGCTATCAGCATGGAGATTATGACGTTAAATTTGGACTTTGAGCCGATCGGCCTGACGAATCTTCCGTATCTGGATATGGTCTGGGATCGGAAGTATTACGAAACGGGGAAGTTTTCGGTTCAGATTCTCGCGGAAAATTACAACAGCGAGATGCAGTATATTTATACAAAAGAGAGGCCGGAGCTGGGTATGATCCAGCAGACAGCCTATTCGGAGAAGGATGAGACGGTAACCTTAAGCGGTTTCTTTTACGAAAAGCGGCTCGCGGACAAAATTGTCTATCCGATGTTTGAACAGTATGGGACGAGGGAGGAGTTTGTTGCGGCGGTTGTGGAAAGGTATAAGTCCGACATCCCGAAGCTGACGATCGCGGCAGGACAGAGTACGGGAGAAAAGATCCGGAAGCAGGAGACCGGCGCGACGCTGGAGGAGACGGCGTACAGCACGCTGCAGGTAGAGGGAAAGTCCTTTCGTTGTATTTATCGTTTTGAAAGGGACGAGATAGAATTTCAGATCTATCAGGGAATCGACCGGACGCAGGCGCAGAGTGTCAATAACTTTGTGACGTTTTCGAAGGGCTTCCGAAATATTCAAAATGTAAAAGCGCAGAATGACAGCAGCGCCTATAAAAACTATTTTGTAGTGGGAGGCCAGGGGGAGGGCGCGGACAGGATAATAGCAGTGCTGGATCTGTCGGGGGGAGGATACCGGCGGGAGCTGTTTATTGACGGAGGTACAAAAACTTATAATCCGGCGGAACAGTCGGCGGAAGAGTATAAAAGCGTACTGGTACAGATGGCTGTCGAGAGAGCGCAAAGGTATGTCAATATCAGCAATGTGGAATTTGATACTGTGGCGGACGCAGGGGCGAAATATTTAGAGGATTATGATCTGGGGGATAAGTGCGATATTATCCTGGATCGGGTCGGGATGTCTTTTGAAGCGAGGATCATTGAGATTTTGGAGACCTGGAGCGGAGGAGAGCATCAGGTAACGCTGACATTTGGAGATAAAATACCGACACTTTATGAAAGGGCAAGGGTAAGATAATGAAAAGTTTTCCTTTTGATTCAGAGATCACGTTTGACCAGGACGGAAGGCCGCTTTATGACAGAGGAATCGACAGCGAAGAATTGAGGAGCTATTACCATTTACTGTATACGGACGGGGTATTTCCAAATCCATCTACAGGATTACAGGTAACGGAATATAACCAGGAGATGAGTGTGAGCGTACAACCTGGAAGCGTAATCATACAGGGGGCGCTGGGAATCGAAAAGAATAGCAGGACTTTAGTTTTTGAGGCGGCGGGAAGTAACTATGACAGGATCGATGCTGTGGTAGCCAGATTAAACACGAACTACGATCACAGAAATATTGATCTGTATGTGGTAAAGGGAGCGGAAAATACGAATCCTGCCGCTCCGGAGCTGACAAGGGAGGGAGGAATCTACGAGCTTCGCCTTGCGAATGTGTTTATCGCAAAAAATACTACGACAATCTCTGCAGAAAGAATCACTGATACAAGGCTGAATTTGGAAGACTGCGGGATTGTAACGAGCAATCCGGACCCGGTGGATACCACCGATATATTTCATCAATATCAGGCGGCGCTGGATCATTTTCTGGAATATGCGGACGAGTGTCTGGATGGGACGATAGTCGGTAATCCGGAAGATTTAAAGACAGAGGATAAGTCCTCGTTGGTCAGTGCGATCAATGAGTTGAGCGAAACGATCCGGAAGCTGCAGGAAAGCCGCGTAGTCTGCACGCAAGCGGAGTATGACGCGATGGCGAGCAAGGACGACAACACAATTTATCTGATTACGGGGTGACGTCATGGGAGTGATGACAGGAAGTAAAAAACTAAAAGGCTGCCGTATAGGCAGTAAAAAGGTGAAAAAGATCATGCGCGGGAGCCAGAAGATCTGGAGCGCCGGGAACATCGTGACCTACCGGGTGGATAGCGGGATATCTTACACGGAGGAAATCGATGAAGGCGCTGACTGCCTATCCCCGAAATCCTTTGCCCCGGCAAAAACCGGCTGGGAGTTTGTGGGCTGGCGGCAGGATACTACGGCATCCGGCAGCGTCCTGGGCAGCCTTGCTATGGGGGACGCCCCGATCACGCTGTATGCGGTATTCCGGAAGACGGTAACCGTGACATACTATAACCTGAGCACCGCCGCGTCGAGGACATCCGGGTATCGCTACTACAACAACGGCAATATCGTAAATCCCAGCTTTACGCTTACACAAGCAGCCTCCTCGGGCTGGACGGCGAGGGGCTGGTCAACGTCCAATGCAGGAAATGCAGCTATCGCTTACGGCAACGGTGCGACATTTACCAGGGACTCGGATGTCACGCTGTACGGCCTGTACCAGCAGACCATAACCGTCACCTATTACAACGGTTCAACATCCGCAAGCAAGACAACCGGTACAAGGTATTGGGCCCCTGCAGGAGCCATCAATCCATCCTTCACCCTGACACAGGCAGCGCTTTCCGGCTGGGCGGCGAGGGGCTGGAGCACTGGCACCGCTGGAAACAGCGGGATCACCTACAACAATGGGGTAGCATTTACCAGGGACAGCAATGTCACGCTGTACGGGATGTACTATCAGACGGTTGTCCTGACAACGGTTGCGAACGGTGTATCAAGCAATAGTAATGGTATCCGGTATTATAATCCGGGCTCCGGAAAGATCGTAAACCCAACCTTCACGGTAGCCAATCCGTCGAAGAGCGGCGCAACCTTCCAGGGATGGAGCACATCGGCCAGTTCCACGGCCGTCGCAAACTCCTCGATATCAGGATTGGAGCTGGGTGCCTCGGCTACCCGATATGCGGTATTCAAATACAATGACCTGGCGGATTATACGGTGAGGACATATACCATCAAGAACATGGCGAGTTACTATAATGCCAGCCAGGCAATCACACTCCTCACCATTGGCGAGGAATATACCGGGTGGACGATTTCGGCTGCCGTCGGGGATTTCGGGATAGCCCAGGCAACGTCGGGGCATTCAAGGGTTGAGGTTAGTGTATGCGACACTGTGGCAAGGGTAAAATACCTCAATAATTCCAGTGATGATAAAAACGGCACAGGCCGGGAGGAGACCGTATATGTTTATACAAATAAAGCGTTACCTGGCGCGAATGGCGCGAGGTTTACGCTCAGCGGAACAGGTGCCATCACTGCCAGCGCCAAAAATACGACAAACCATTCGGTAACTGACATCCCGATTTACATCTACAGCGTTACGGCGGCCGGGAAAACCGTTGTCGGATAAGACTGTGAAAGGAAGAGGAAAATGAAAAACAGAGCGCCCCCTGCGGGGAAAGGGGAACGAAAAAGAAAAAAGAGCCACAGAGCCGGATGTTGCACGCGTCCGGCTCTTTTTCATGACAATGGAATTCCCGCGAAGCGTGAATTCTATTGTTGACGACAGGAGGGAGGTGAAGATATGTTTTCAAGACGTCAGCCGGAATCGGACGGGAGCGTCCTTCGCCGGGTAGAGGAGGTTTCCGCGGATGTAAAAACGTTGAAGGAAAGGTTAGAAGACTTCCGGGAGAGCGTCGCCACAACGCACGCCAACCTCGGCAAGCGGATCGGGACGCTGGAGGGCCAGGAGCAGGTGCGGGACGAACAGTATAAGCATATCAACGATAAGCTGGAAGACGTTACCCGGGAGATGGCGGAATTCAAGCGGGAGAACAAGGATTCCATCGCCGAGCTGCGGAAGGAGCATAAGGATTCCATGGCGGAGCTGAAGGCGGGGAACAAGGAGATCCTGGACGCCTTAAACCCGCTGAAGCACAAGGTCGAAGACCTGGAATTGATGAAAAAGGATGTGGATGAAATCCAGAAAAAACCGGGGGAGACCTGGGAGCATCTCAAGAAGCAGACGCTGGTATGGGGTCTTCTCTTGATCCTGGCGATCGTTGCGGCGGCCCTGGGACTGGAAAAATTTCTGTAACAGGAAAGCGGGACAGGAAGAATTAAAAAAGAGGAGGACGAAAAAAGATGGATATTAGTTTTTTACTGGGGATGGTGAATCCCCTGATACTTGGGATGTGCCTGGCGGTAGGCTACGTGCTGAAGATAGCGTTTGAAAAGTTCCCGAACCGGTACATCCCGCTGGCGGCGCTCAGCTGCGGGACGCTGCTGTCGATCATCCTGCACTGGAAGAGCGGGATCAACGCGGAGATTCTGCTGGGCGGCATGATCAGCGGCCTGGCGTCCACGGGGCTGTATGAAATGCTGCGGAACCTGTTAAAGTTCGACGGAAAGAGCGGCGGGGAAGGAGAGAGCGGTGGGGAAGATGACTAAAATATTAGGACAGGCGGAAGCTGCCGCCGAACAGATGGCGGCCTATCTGCTGTCAGTCAACCCCTCGCCGCAGACCAGCGTCCCGCCGCTGGAGCTGTGCCGGGCATTCCTGGAGCAGGCAGCAAAGGAGGGCGTCCGCGGGGACGCCCTCTTTGCGCAGTCCTGTAAGGAGACGGGCAATTTTGCCTTCCGGGGAACGGTAAAGCCGGGACAGAATAACTTCGCAGGGCTGGGGACGACCGATCCCGCCACGCCTGGGGCGTCCTTCCCGGACGCGGATACCGGGATCCTGGCGCAGGCCCAGCACGCAAAGGCCTACGCTACCGCCGCGGGTCTGGCGTGTCCTTGCGTGGATCCCCGGTACGGGCTGCTGGTCAAGTACGGCAAGGCCGGGACGGCTCCGCATTGGGAGGAGCTGGGCGGCAGGTGGGCGGTGCCCGGGTACGATACCAAAAAGTATCCGTCCCTGGAGGAGGCGGATGCCGCCGGGGACAGTTATGGATACCAGATCATTAGGATTTTGCAGAAGATACTGGCTATGCCAGTGGAGGAAGAGAGAAAGGAGCCTACAATGATTAAAAAAACAGCATATCAAACCAAAAACCGGGCTTATACCAGCGGCAGGACAATCTCTGTGGCCGGGGCCATGCTGCACAGCTACGGCTGCCCGCAGCCGGATCCCAATGTTTTGGCGGAGAGGTGGAACAATTCCGCGGCAAGCGCCTGCGTCCATGCGCACATCGGGAAAGAGTTATGCATCGAAACCCTGCCCTGCGCGGAGCAAAAGGGAAAAGCCCGGAGAGGATGGCATTCCGGCTCCGGAAAAAAGGGATCCGCGAATAATACCCATATCAGCGCGGAGATGACGGAACCGGCTACGATCAAATATGTCGGCGGGTCGAACTGGATCGAGCTGGGGGACGGGAGCAATACAAAGGCACATGTCCTGGCGACCTACAAAAATGCGGTGGAGGAATTTGCGCAGTGGTGCAAATACCACGGTCTGAATCCACTTGCGGACGGCGTGATCCTGTCCCACCGGGAGGGATGCGCGCGGGGGATTGCCAGCAATCACGGGGATGTAGAGCATATCTGGGCTAAGTTCGGCCTCACGATGGATCAGTTCCGGCGGGATGTGGCAGCAGCCATGCAGGGCAACGTTGTAGATTTCGGCGGCATGGTAGCGGTAACCGACACGTCCGGCCAGAAAATCAGCCCGCTGGACGGCACGTTGACGGTTATCTACGGAGGGGAGGACGGCCTGAATATTCGTGAAGCGCCGTCCTATAATGCGCCTGTGCAGGACGTGGCTTATAAAAACGTCGTATTTACCGTTACGGGGATTTCGGCGGATGAAAAATGGTATCAGCTGAAAGGCAGCGGATTTGTCTCCGCCGTCCCGTCCTATGTATCCTTTAAGGCCACGCCTGCGCAGAAAGAGGCGACAGCCGGGACAGGATACTACCGTGTACGTCAGGCGTGGGACAAGCCGGATACCCAGATCGGGGCATTTAAGGTGCAGGAAAACGCGATCGAACTGTGCCTGCAGAACAGCGGCTACCGGGTCTACGATCCGGACGGGAAAGAGATTTATCCCTGTACGGAGGCCCAGGCGGTGCCGATGCAGGCTGCGGTAAAGATTTCCAACCTGCGGATCCGCAAAGGGCCTGGGACTACCTATGATTACCACAAAAAGGGAGGGCAGGCCGTTTACACCGGTAAGAAAACCGTAACGATCGTTGAAACGTCAGACGGGCCCGGGGCAAAGCTGTGGGGGTTGCTGGGCGACTATACGCAGGAGCGTAACGGCTGGATTGCCCTGGATGATGCGTATGTAGATATCCGAAAGTGATCCATGACATAAGGCGCTAACTTCTATCCTTTTAAAATAGAAATAGGTATAATAAATAATATATGGAAAAAGATAGTTAGCAACAATTAGCAACACGAAAAAAGTAGGAAATACTGTAAATACGGGCTTTTGACAAATAAAAGTCTTAATAATTTTTTAA